>JABIUA010000049.1 GCA_018667575.1 Methanobacteriota archaeon
ATATTACACAAGGGTCTATGCCCAAACCCATGTGTTCAAAGTTGGTGTTCATAAGGTCTTTCAGTGGGTGCTATTCGACGCTACCCTTTATGTGGCCAAATTCCAGTTTCAATGGAAAACAGGTAAAATAAAGAATAATATTAGCATTAAAACAAAGGATAATGCAGTGCCAAATACCATGAATCTCCTTTTTATGATAAATCCATAAATAAGAAAACCAAGGGCAATAACTGGCCAAATTAAAAAGGATAGTACAAACCATATCAGAGAATCCCATCCATCAAATAAGAAAAATGAACAATAAATACCAATGGCTGAAGGTATTGAAGGGGCGAATATGCCAATTAAGAAATCCTTGACATTGAAGGAATCATCATAGTTAATCGGGTTTTCCAGATTCCATTCAAACTCTTTTTCGCAAAAAGGGCATTCGAACAATCCTGAATCATCATCTTCTAACTCGATGCCTTGTTCACAATGAGGGCATTGAATTTCAATCACATTTTGGCTAAAAACTGTTATTAAATAAGTTTTCAGCCGTATTATGATTATCCAAACAAGTTGTCATATACTACCACTCTTACAGTCATTTGAGGATGATTATGACCTCTTTTAGAATCTGTACTAACTGCTATGGTTATCGAGTATACCCATGGATGGGATTTATGACTGGAGACCGCTATCAATGCCAGGATTGTGAAGAGATACTAATAATGCCACTTGAATTTGATAATATCGAGGATTATCTTGCATTTCTCAAGGTACAGAGTCCAGAGAAATTTTCTAAGATTCAAAAGAAAATGGAAGATTAAATAACGTCATTGTACTCATCAAATCCTTAGAAATGGATTATATCGGAAATTTCTTCATTTAAACATTAATCTGATTTAGTACCTATTAATGATTGAAATTTTGAATACACGACGCATTTATAGACGACTTCCCTTTGGTAAGTATATGTCAGTAATAGCAGCATATAATGAAGCCTGGGACAATGGAGATGTAGAAGCACTTGAAGCATTAATCCACGATGATTGTGTGTTCAATCCACATGTAGGGGGTATGACAATGAGTAAGTCTGATATTTTGGGATTTGTGAAGAGTGGAAACACACCGACCTCAGAAAACAATCGAATTTTGTATGAGAATGATGAAGTTGGAGTTGCTCATTCTATTGTGCACTTTGCCAATAATTCAGACTCCGAGGCCGTCATGTCGTTCATGCGATTCAAAGAGGGTCAAATTATTTCGATGGAAACGGGCGCAACGCCTCTTTCAGAAGATTACAAATTAATCGGTAGTGAGTGATTTAATCAGTTCACTTTTCCATTTCTTGCTTGACCATCTCTCGCATTTCGCAAGCTTTACACTGGTCATTAGAAGTCATCGAGCCACATACTGGGCAGGATATTGGGGGGCTAGGCCTACTCTCATGCCCACCTAATTCGACAATTTGAGTTCTTAACTCCTTGATATTATCAGCCATTCTTAGGAGTCCGTGGCGTGTTCCAGGAACATCAGCTTCCATCTGGGCAACTAAATCTCGGTGCCTCCACCTTAGTGCGCCTCTCGCATGGGGGCATTCTTCGTGATGCATTGGTAAATTTTTGTGAACAGCATAAAGATGTACTTCTTGTTCAGGAATCCACCTTAGAGGGACTATTCTTGGAGGTAGCCCATCTATTGGTGTTGCCGTATGAGGGGCTAATCTCAGTGTTCTTTCCATATCTCCATTAGACATATTCATTAGTACGGTTTGTGCCATATCGTCAAGATTATGGCCAAGCGCCATAACATCTGCATTCACTTTCTTCGCTAGATGATTAATTCCTTGTCTTCTAAAAACTCCACAATATGAACATGGCATACGAGAAGCATTACGATTGGTTTTGATCATTCCTGGGATCAACTCTGCTACCTTATCCATCTCTTCAAAGTCTAATTCTGGGTATGAAACTGTGATGAATTCAATGCCAAGGCGCTGACATAACTCTTCAGCGCATATCATCGAAGGAGGCCTATATCCTTCAATTCCTTCATCGACAGTTCCAGCAATTATTGTTACGTCTGGCCTGACTCCAAGGATATCGACTAAAGTTTCTAGTAGAACCGCCGAATCTTTGCCACCCGATATTGCTACAAATATCGTTGTGTGTTCACCTTTTACCAACTTTAGTTGCTTTCTAAGTTCCTTGGCTATTTTCTTACGAATAGACTTCACTAGGTGTTGCCCACATAGTACGCGTCCAGAATATGCCTGTTCCAGTAGTGCGGGTTTATCGCAACTATCACAACTCGGGATTTCTATCTCCATGGGTGCCAACAGTTGAGGCAAGGGTTTCTTTGGTTTGAGGTCACCGATTATTTTTCTAATTGTAAATTTAAATTTTATATTGAAAAATTCATTTAGATTTTTGCCGTTTCTGAAATTCTCAATGCTATTTATCACATATCCAAGGCGCGGAAAATAATTGCCAACAAGTCTTCCGCGCACTCTTTTTTCTAAACTCCAGTTGGATATTCGATTTTACCTTGCAAATCCCCCTTTAGGGGGATGGAAACGCAAAACTTCTTGAAGCCTACAACGGTGAGCATCGGTTTGAGCGGATATGTTACAACGTGTTTTGGCTGGATTAACGACCATTGAGGGAGTTGACCAAGCCATGCTTATTGATAACAGAGGCAATTTGATGGCATGTGTAGGTAATGAGGGGAATGTTCCTCCTACCGAAGCAGCCTCGAACATGGTCGAACTTGCTCTTGAAGCCTGTACTGCGCTTGGTACAGGGCAGTTGTATGAAATTTGGTGCGAGGGTGATTCTCGTATGATGATTGATATGGCCGGCCCTGAACGAATCGTAGTACTCAGCGGAAAGGGCGGCAGACTTGCACGCTGGCGACATGCCCTTGACCGCGACCGTCGTATTCTTGCGACAACCCCTCAGATGTGATAACTATGTTTGAATTACCAAACGGAATGCCTGTAGATGAAGAGATAGATGTGACTGATGGAGTCATTCAGCCATTTTCCCATGGTGCGATTAGTACCTGGATTGGAAAGAGAAAAACCCCAGCAGGACATAGATTGGTTAGAGCAGGACGTATTGTTGGCTGGTTGGCTGAAAGCAAGAAACCATCTGAATTACTTGGTGGATTTGAGGCAAAGACCCGTCTTCTTGAGATTGAAGCAGAAGGAGCCTGCCGTTTTGAAGCAACTAGTTACTCGATGACCGGACTTGGTAATGTTGCTGAAGTAGTTCCAGAAGCATTTGAACACCCTGCCGATAGACAAGGTTTACTTCCAAGAGGTGATTCAGTTGAGCGTTTACTTTCTAGAGATCTTTCAACAGTATTGTCAAAACTTGTTGAAAATGTGACTGTTAGAGGAGCCATAGCGGTTGATGCTGGTATGCTTATCGATTCAGCTGGTGAATTACCGACAGATGCCGAGGCCTTGGCTAGAGAAGTTGGAACAACATTGGAAAGTCGAGAACAATTGTCCTCCGGACTTGGATTATCTTCGAATGGTCATTGGACTCTTCACACCGGTGATGGAGCCTTATTACTAGCACAAACTGGAGAGATTGCTATTGCAGTTTGGACTGAGGCAAACGCAGACCATACACGAATAGTCAATTCAGCAGCAGCCGCTTTGGATGGAGAAATGCCTACTATGGGCGGTATTGGTCAAGTATTGCCGGACGGTTTTGTCTTAAGAGAAGGAAAAGGTGGCAGTGACGCTATACTTTCGATGCTTGGAGATGCAATCAAGGAAGAAGTAACAGGGCATATTCAATCAGGGAAGTCGTCCAAAGCAGTCTCTCTTGTACTAGCCAAAGGTGTACCAGTGGCGATATATGCACCTTCTTGCGAATCTTTTGAAGAAGCCGTACTCGGTTTGACAGAAGCAAAGCGTGTGATTAGATTGCATAGGCTACCCGCCGGTTCAATTGTTACAAGAGAATCTGGCACCGTACATGATTTCTCACTTTCATATTTCAGAGACCTTTTGGTCACTGTAAGGACACGTTCTGAAAGTAGAAGGGCCAATCTGAAGAATCGTTTGGAGAACTTGATAGGATTTGAGATTGGAATGGAGACATTCCGCCAACATAGAATCAAGGCGAATTTTAAGGACACAATAGATACAGTGAGTAAGGGTATTTCTCAAGTCGAGGTTGCTCCAGTGCCTGGAATAGATGCTGGACTAAGAAGAAGATTGGAGTCAGCGGAACTTAGAATTGATGAGTTGAACAAAGAGAAGGCACTACTCAATTCCAAATTAAGTCAATCGGAAACTTCTCGTAAAGCAGCAGACATTCGTTCTAGAGAAGCTACTGAAACAAGAAATCTACAATCTGAGAAGGTCGAAAATGTCAACTCAGAAATAAACTCGATGCAAATAGAGATGGCAGAAGCCAGAAATCGATGCGATGAGGCTGAATTAAGGGCAGAAAGATTGGTTAAGAGAGTTAATGAATTGGAACATCAAATCAGTGAGCGTGCTTCAGAACTTGCAAAGGCCTTGGGGGAATCAGGGTCAAGCGAACAGTTACGCCAATCAATTGAAGAAATGGCACTCAAAGAGGCAGAATTAAACTCTGAATTGAATTCTCACAGTGAAAACTTATCCACAGTTAGACAACAACTTGAAGATGATGAAAGAAGACTCAGAGTCCTTCAAGAGCAAGTATCAGTTACTAGAGAACGTTATGCTAGAGCCCAATCAGAAGCAATGCAGGAAGAAGAAAAAGTCAAGTCAAGTAGAGCAGAATTAGAACTCTTAGATTCTGAATCTAAGGTCGCTAGGAGAAGAGCGGAAGATGAAAGGGTTCGTCTAAGTACAGATGAAGCCAGACACGCTCAAGTTCAAGCAGAACTACGCGAACTTATGCAAGAAAGGCGTGCTTTGCTTAGAGAATTGGGAGACTTAGGTGCCAAGAGAGGCCACTCAGAAGCAGAGTTGGCGGCTCTTGTCGATAAGGCTGAACAACTCTCTCAAGCGCATGAGGAAGCATTAGCAGATATTCAGGAAGCGGATAGAATCAGAGCGAGACTTGCTGAAGAGCCACTAGCACAAGCATTGCTAGATGACGCATCGACCTTTGATGGACTAGCGCCGGTTCTTGAGAGGCTTGAACGCTCTCGAAGTTTGGGATACTCAGTTACTCTACTCGATAGGGCTGTAGAAAGAGCATTGCAAGTTATTCAGACCACAGTTGATCATGTAGCAGCAACTCCAAGACATCTATTATCAAGTGAAGTAATGGAATTGCTCGAAAGACAAGTACCACAAACCGCAGGGGCGGTAAGAGGACTTTCACGATGGTCGGTTCAGCAGAGACTTGAACACCAATTAGGAGAAACAGTCGGAAACTTAGTGATAGATTTAGAGAGGTTGCTAGAAGACTATGAACGCTCTATTACCATGCTTCGTCGATTAAGAAATGTACTTGAACAATTAGTGAGATTAGGCGCTCCACCTCATGAAGTTGAAACCCTGATGTCCAATTGTAACAGACCAGAATCATTGCCACATATTGCTAGATCTACTAGAAAGTTGATTCAGATTGCTTTGGACGATATTTACCTTGAAGCGGACCAAAGAGATGCCGGAGAGGCGATTTCACTTGAGGAAACGGCTAGGGTACTAGAAGAATTAATCACTCAACTAGATGCTTCAGGATTGGCGAGTGGAACTCCACAGGGATTACTTTGGGATTTCCAGAGAGACGGTTTATTGCCATATGAGAGAGAAGTCGTCGACCCAGCACAGAAAACACCTATCGATGAAGAAATGGTCCAACACATGGAATCTAATCTTTCAGGCGATGCTGTAATATCTCAATCAATTGAACTTGAGGCTGAAGCAGACACAGACGGTTGGCAAACTTTGGAAGCACCAGTAGATGATATCCCAGAAGTCGCTAATCAAGAGACTGCTGTTCAACAAGAGGTATCTCATAGCGATGATGATGAAAGAGCAGAATTAGAAGCAGAACTAGCTAAGATAGATGCATCTTGGAATCATCGTAGTGAGCCTGGTGAAGTGGAAGTCGACTCGGCTCTACGTGACTTGGAATCGAGATTATCTGACCTAGATATGTAGGTGATATCTTGTCTACCAATGCCGCAACAACTATCCTAAACCGCGAAGAGAATAGCGGTAAGAAGTATCCAATGATAGTTGAAAAATTAATTCTACTACTAGGAGTTGCATTATTCATTTTTACCTGTGGTGAAGTGTTTGATATGTATGAAAACATATGGATTTCATCAGCACTCACATTCATGGTTTATCCATTTACCATACTCTTTACAACTGAAGTTTTAGGCCGTATTATTCAAAGAGTCCACAATGATTCTTAATCATATTTCTATGAACTCTTTTTCCTTGGTTACAGCCGCTTCTGCTTGGTTTCTCAAATTATAGATGAGTCCCCAAATTCTCTGCCAAGGTATCAAGAATCTGAATAATGCCATTATTGAGAGGAACATAACAGCAGAGATTACCAGCCCATAGGTAAGAGATAGTTCAATCGATTCAGAAACTTGTGCAGCCCATTGACTTCCTGTAGAATCACTGACTAACCCAAGTAAGACACTGTGGAAACCTAGGGCTACCATCGTTGCAACTCCAGTGAGTCCTAAGAATCCAAAAGTATGCTTCAAATGAGTATTGAGCATATTATCCATTTGTTGAACGTATTCAGGGTCTCTCTTACATGATTCAGGTAGTCTAAATGCATACTCTAAGTATCTAATAACTCCAAATGCAGACTCTTGGAATACTAAAATTAAGACCGCAATTAGAATCAAGTCAAGTTGTTCATTTGTAACTAACTTCAAGCCAAATAGTCCAATGGTAGGCGCTGATACTTGTGATTCTAATGTGGCAAGTGCGCCACCATAATCACCTAATTGTGCTTTGATTAATGGGAATGTCAAAATAGCGTGAATTCCTAAGAACAGTAAAGTAAAACCGATAGCCCAAGCAATAGAACGACGTGATAACCCCCAAATTCCTCTAGAACCCATAATTACAGGGAGGAGATATACAAACATAATCAGTAAAGACATAATCATCAATAGAGGCCACTCAAGTGTTTTTAGTTCACCATCGTCTGGTAATCTCAAATCAAAAGAGAATAGCATCCCAGTAACCCAAGAGAATAATAATCTCCCAACGAGCATTGTGATCAATGTGATAATGAAACCTAATTTTATTCTCTGCTGTACTTTCGGTGTTTGGAATGCGATTAAAGCCATTACTCCACCAACAACCAATCCAATAACAAGTGGAACAAAGAACCGAGATAATCCAGTTCTTCCTTCTCCGGTAAACCAATCGTTCAGTGGTAGTTGGTCACCTATTAGCAGTTCTATTGAGTCGAAAAGGATCGTATGGTCGATAGAACCGACCACATAGGTTGATACTACTTCTAAATACATTCCAATTAGTGCTACAGTAGCAACTACTTGCAATGCAATAATCTGCCATTGCTTTCTAAGGGTCTTGAGGTGCAATGTCCTCGCCCTAGCATTACCAGAGATGGTAACATCACTTTGGAGTTCTACTTCACCTGCCATCTTAGTACCCCCTTACCTGCATTAGAGCTTGTGAAAGGTCCATATCTGGCATCCAATCAATAACTTGAGCGCCTGAACCTGCCAGTGAAGTCAACCGGTTTTGACGCTCTAATTTCAATACCTCATAGGACATTCTTGGAATTCTACTAACCAGCCTTTCAAAGTCGATACTTGAAGGTGATAATACAGTTACTTCATGGCCTCTTCCAACGAGGTCTCGAACTGCTGCTGGAATAGTTCCATCACCCTCACAAGACGAGATGATGAATACTGGGCTTCCTCTACTGAATCTGCCACTAAGAGAATTGGTAACTGCTTGTAGTGGCATTTCTCCCCCAGCGGATACACCGGATAGAGCGCTTAGAATTTTGAAATACTGTTTATCTCCTGTGTCAGGAGGTAAATATGCCAGCTTTTCATCATATATGGCCAAAGAAACAGAGTCTCTACGCTTTAGGAAAAAGGCAGCAAGACTTGCCGCTGAAACCGTTCCCATCTCTAGAGGATTTTTTAGAACAGTTCCAATTCTAGAGATGTCTCTGCTGTCAAGAATCAAGTATAGGTCTGTTACAGCATCACGGCATTTTTCATTGACCATCAATTCACCAGTTCTAGCATATGCCTTCCAATTGATATTTTTGAATGGGTCTCCAGGGACATACTCTCTCAAAGAATAGAATTCTGAACCTTGTCCAGGTGTTCGGAGTGTTGTAGCACCAGTATACATTTTTGG
>JABIUA010000001.1 GCA_018667575.1 Methanobacteriota archaeon
CGGATTTGAAATTTCATTGCTTTGGTGGAGAAGTTGGGTATATTCAATACGAACCGGGGAGATTTGATGATATTAAACAAAACATTCACTTGCCAAGTGGAGAATTAATCGACACTTTTGGAGATCAAACAAAATGGTTAAATGACGAGAATGTGAATAATATTCGTGAATACTTTGGTGATCAATTGATAGATGAATGTATATCTTATGCAGAAGATTTGTCAAAAGAGATGGATTATACTCGTATTGATTTATTTATGACAGATAATGGTATTCGTTTCGGTGAATTTACCAACTATCCACGTTCTGGTCAACCTCAGGCCCCGAAATGGGAAGAAATCGGTGGCCGGCTTTGGAAAGAGGCCCGAGAAATGATGAAGAAATAAATTCAATTTTGTTCTGGTTCTGCTCCACCATCTGATGATGTTGATGAACCGTTTGAGTCGCTTTTGTCACTGGAATCTGTTTCTGAGTCTGAAACCGCTACATCGTCGTAATAGTAGTGATTGTAAGGAGATTGGTAGTCTAGTTGGACGCTAGCTGATTGTTCCATAGAAGTTAGATTGGTAGCAGTTACGCCGCCAGAAGAAATCGCATACACGTAATCTCCCATAAAGATCGAGCGACGGATGTTGAAATCGTTCCACCAGTAATTACTTTCTTCACTATGATAGAATGAAGAGTGATTTACCTCGCCATGAACTGTCATGTTTGTTCCGTCTTGAGGGATGTTGACAAGTATCAACTTGGAAACATAGTCATAGTTCCAATGATAATCTCCCGAAGAATCATACCATGAAAGGTATCGATACGTCGATAACGGGATTGCAAGCATATCCTTTGGAGCCCAATATTGGAATGCTTTGTGCTCATATGAGGCTTCAGAATATGACCAAACCCATTGGTCGCTATCATCGTTTATCGGTGAAAGAGAAAGAACATTCGACAGTGCAGGGGTTGTCGGGTCGGATATATTGAACATCGAAAGTTGAGTTGAGGACCAATCTAATCCTAATCCGTCTTCTCCGGCAGGGCCCATTCCGATTGTTAGTAAAGCGTCTTTAGAGAGTGGGTGGATATATGTTGATACCCCCGGCACTTCTAATTCTCCAAGTATTACAGGGTTACTTTGGTTTGATAGGTCTATTACCCAAAGCGGGTCTATTTGTCTGAAGGTTACTAAGTAAGCTCTATCACCGTCAAATCTGGCACTCCAGATTCTTTCTTCTGGAGCAATGTCTCCCACTTTTCCTATTTGCTCCAAGGATTGTTTGCCGTTTGTCAAATTCATTTGAAGAGTCATTGTGACAATACTAGAAGTCATTGGCTCGGGGTCTTCCATCCACCATCTAGCCCATTGGCCTTCGGTTGTTGCTACTCTAATTACGCCTTGATATTCTGATAGCGAAAACTGATTGAGAATTGTTCCTGCAACTCTTCCCGAGCCGGTGTAAACAGTTTCTTCGGAGTTGGAAATATCGAATGTATGGATATTTGTGGCTTCTTGGCTTTCTTGATTATTACCCCAATACCACCACCAATCCCATGCATTTTCTGTAAGGATTAATTGGTCTTGTGAAGCATACACCATTGGATAGTTGCCAACGATATGGTCGGCATCAAAGTCAAATTTTCCAACGCTCAAATCAAACGTGAAAATACTATTGAATCCGCGATTCAATCCGTCGTCAGGTGCTACGAAATCATTACAATCGCCGTCAGATAATCCATGAATAATAACTGCGCCATTGATTCTTTCATAGACTCTTGGGATAATATCTCCAATAGTGATTTTTTCTAGCGCTTCGTTATTTTCTAACAATGTCAAATATGCAACTTTTTCCCTTAATTCCAGGCGTTTTGGGTCATCATAATCTAACTGCCAATAGCCCTCTGGCAAGTCTAACCAACTTTTCATTTGAGGGATTTCAATCCACGCATGGGAAACGGTTCTAACAGTTCCATTGACTTCTCTTGCAGTGATATAACTGCCTTCCAAAAATAACTCTCTTTCCATATCGGGGTTAGAGCGGTCTGTGATATCTAATACTGTGAATTTAGTTAATGAGGAGGTTCTCCACGAATTATATCCTTCATCCCAATCCATGGCTTGATAGAGAGAATTTGTACTTGGTATATTCCATGATGAAACTGTAGAAATAACTACTAATCGGTCACCATCAAGCATCATTGCTTGTGGTGTTCCTTCGATTAAGGTGCTAGATAGTGCCTCTAGTTCTCCAAATTCAGGAACTCCGAGAATGACTAATGTATCGCCATTCAGAAAGTAGATGTAATAACCATCTGTCTTGACGAAATCTGCTTCATCAACTCCCTGTTCTTGATTATTA
>JABIUA010000102.1 GCA_018667575.1 Methanobacteriota archaeon
CTTGCTGATATAATGCTGAATGAGTGGGCATTACCTTTGCTTATTCTTGGCGTCTTGATGTCGGTTGCCATGATTGGTGCAGCATATCTTGTTCGTGATGAAAGAAGAGAAAATCTTCTTTGGGAATTTGGAGGTGAAGAAGAATGATTGATCCAGCATGGGTTTCAGCACTTTCAGCACTATTGTTCGTAATCGGACTTGGTGGAGCATTTACACGTAAAAATGCGATCATCGTATTGATGTGTATCGAGTTGATGTTGAATGCAGCAAATATGCAATTTGCAGCTGCTGCAGTACATCACGGCGATGCAACCGGATGGATTTACACTATTTTTGCAATTGCTATCGCTGCAAGCGAGGTCGCAATTGGATTGGCGATTTTCCTTGCTATGTATGGTAAGCATGAATCGATATCATTGGACGATGTAGACGTCTTGAGGAACTGAGGTGATATGATGGCAAGTAGTTCAGATGTTATTCTCGACAGTGATATGGTGCAATATGCACCGCTAATCATTCTACTACCAATGCTGGCATTCCCAGTAATTTTATTCCTAGGGCGTGTATTCAATAAGAATCCATTTTGGAAGAACACTCTGAAAGAAGGTGGACTAATTGCATTACCAGTTATGGCTGCGAGTTTGATTATTTCATTGCTATTGATAAATGACCACATTGGTGGGTTTGCCGGAATCAAAGATTCAATGAATCTTCTTTGGGTTAATACCGCCGTTTGGGACGGAGGGGCACTCGAACCTGTAACTCTTGGTTTTGGAATATACATTGACCACGTTACTGTGATGCTATTGTTCGTAGCGTCATTCCTTTGTCTTCTAATCAATATATTTAGTGTTGGTTACATGAATACAGATCCAATTAATGACAATAGAAACCACCGTTTCTATGCAGAGTTTGTATTATTTTGTTCCGGTATGCTAGGTATGGTCCTTGCTGACTCATTCCTTTGGCTATTCATCTTCTGGGAAATTATGGGTCTTTGCTCATACCTTCTTATCGGGTTTTACTATGAACGTCCAAGCGCTGCTTACGCAGCAAAGAAAGCTTTCCTGACCACGCGTATTGGTGATGTTTTCCTTGTTATCGGATTGGTGATGATGTGGGATATCTTTGGTTCGCTAGACTATGATGTTATCTTCAATGCAGTTGAGGATAAAGAGTTCATGGCAGGAGTATCATCTAGTACTTTGCAATGGGCACTTGGAATGATGTTTATTGGTGCAGTCGGTAAATCAGCACAATTCCCGCTACACGTTTGGTTGCCAGATGCTATGGAAGGACCTACGCCGGTTTCAGCACTTATTCACGCTGCAACCATGGTTAACGCTGGACTTTACTTAGTTGCTAGAATGTTCCCATTCTTTGGGGCTGAAGCACTTAGTGGCGACCTTGTAGATTTAGCATTCATCATTGCATTAATCGGCGGTATAACTGCGGTCATGGCAGCAGCAATCGCATTTGTTCAAAATGATTTGAAGAAGGTTCTAGCATACTCTACCATGAGTCAACTTGCATATATCTTCACAGGACTTGGTTGTGCAATGTATCTTGCTAACACCTTGGATTGGCATAATGACAGCGAATCTCACTACATCGTTGTTGTAGCATTTGGTGCAGCGCTTTTCCATCTATTCAATCACGCAATGGCAAAGGGAATGCTGTTTATGGCGAGCGGTTCAGTAATTCACGAAGTTCATCATGCTCATCACCACTTACATCACCATGACGATCATGTAGAAGGAGAACACGACGACCACCACGATGATGACTTTGATGCTCAATCCATGGAAAATATGGGCGGTCTTGCATCAAAGATGCCACTTACAGCAACAGCAATGTTGGTTGGTTCAGCCTCTATTATGGGTCTACCACTAATCGGTGGTTTCTGGTCTAAAGAGGGAATTATTGCTAATGCTTGGAGAGTTGCTCAAGACGATCCAAGGTTCTTACTTCCTGCAATGTGTGTATTAATCGGAGCTGGTATGACTGGTTTCTATATGTCAAGAATGTGGCTAAAGACATTTGCTGGTAAGCCAAATAATGAAGTTGCAGCACATGTAGGTCCAACCAATACATGGATTAAGATTCCACTTTTCACTCTAACTTTCGTAACTCTTTCAGCAATTATATTTGCAGGAATGGGCTTCACTCATTGGGCTCCTGACAGTGAATATGCTTTCATGTCAGAAAAAGGATTAGTAGAAGGAATAGTCTACGAGATGGAGCATGCTTTCGCAAATAGCGATTCATTCTTCTTTATTCTAACATATGTTGCAATAGCCATTGGAGCAGTTCTCGGTCCAGGTATAGCAATGTCTCTCTATGGTGGTAATCTAGCAGAGGGCGAAAAAGCCAAACCTTGGATGAAGCCAGTAATCAGATTGAATGCTTGGGTATACAGTCGTTTCAACTTCAATAATAGTTCAATAGCAGAATCTGGTTTGACAAGAGCACTTGAACAGAGGTTATACATCGATTATTACTATGACATGGCAATGCTGAAGATTGTCGCAGCCTTCTCTAAGAAGTCTGCTGAGGCAGATAGTGCGGTCATAGATGGGACAATCAAGAGTATCGAAAGAGGTTCACAATCATTGTCAAGTATAGTTCGTTCTTTGACTACTGGTTCAGCCAGAGATTACATATTGATGATTTCTGTTGGAACATTAGCGATTTTCTTCTTCCTATGGGGGGTGGCATGATTGAATGATTGGATTTCGATTCCTTTGGTAGCTTTCCCACTGATTAGCAGTATGGTATTACTTGCATTTGTTTCCAATGCTTCTCCTAAAGTTCGAGAAGGCTTAGTGAAGCCGATTAGAATGGCATGTCTTGTCTTTTCATTACTACTTCTAGTTTTGACCACAGGAATGTTCTTCAAATATTTTGGAGATGTTTCTTGGATGGATATTCAATTCAATGATTATGAGTATTTTGCAAGTTATGCATGGATAGATTCACTTGGAATAAATTGGACTGTTGGAATGGATGCTCTTTCTTTCCCAATGGTTTGGTTGACTACTTTCTTACTTCCAGTCACAATTATTGCTACTTGGAACGAAAAATATGGTGCTACATACTTCCCTCTACTATTGATGATGGGAGGCGCTTTGATTGGAGTCTTCGTCTCTCTTGACTTGTTTATGTTCTATGTATTCTGGGAACTTACTTTGATTCCAATGTTCTTCTTGATTCTAAAGTGGGGAGGGGCGGATAGAAAGTATGCTGCTCAAAAGTTCTTCATCTATACTTTTACTGCATCAGTAGTAATGCTTCTAGGTTTGATCACTTTGTTCTTCTTACAAGAGCCAAATACCCTTGCTTCAGCAGGTTCGATGACTGGCCGTAGTTTCTCTATTCCTGAATTAATTGATTCTGCAAGAATCGCGAACACTGGCGACAACTGGTTCCTTGGTAAGACAATGCAAAATATATTATTCGTAATGTTGATGATCGGTTTCTTAGTAAAACTTCCAGCAGTACCTTTCCACACTTGGCTGCCTGATGCTCACGTACAAGCACCAACCGGTGGTTCGATGCTACTAGCAGGTGTGATGCTAAAGATGGGCGCCTATGGAATGTTTAGATTACCTCTAAGCCTATTCCCGCATGCTCTGTATCACTTCCAACTAGCGTTGATGATTATTGGAATGGTATCTCTTGTTTGGGGCGCTATTGTTTGTCTGGGCCAAACCAATTTGAAGAAAATGGTTGCTTATTCTTCAGTATCTCACATGGGTGTGATTCTAATCGGTATTGCTACAATGCAGCCTATGGGCTGGGCAGCAGCACTATTCATGATGTTTGCTCACGGAATAATCAGTCCAATGCTGTTCGCTGTTTGTGGTGCTTTCAAACATCATTATCACAGTATGGAAATTGGAGCAATGCGTGGAATGGCAAAGCACTCGCCTTGGCTTGCGACCTCTATGATGTTCGCATGGATGGCTTCTTTGGGTCTTCCACTCCTTGCAGGTTTCGTTGCAGAAATAATGATGCTTATCGCTCTTTGGCATATGATTTCCCTCGATGGGTGGAGCATCTGGTGGATGGTTGGACCAGCACTGGTTCTTGCACTAACAGCGGCCTACTATCTATGGTCTATGCAGAGAACAATATTCGAAGGTGGAGATGAGACTCAACCACCAGCAACAATGGATGGACAAATAATCCCAGATATTTCTAATTCCGAGAAGTTCGCTATGCTAATATTGGCTTTCTTTACAATTCTATTCGGCGTAATGCCTTGGATTGCCCTCGATATGATGGATGATTGGACACAACAGATATTCAATGGTTTGATACTATTTGTTGGAAAGGGAGGTGCTTGATATGTCTAATTTGAATACAGTTGAGCCATTTGGTGAAGGATTTATTTCCGCACTTTGTCCCGAATTAATTCTGTTCGCAGGTTTAATTCTACTTATTGTAGTGCCTAATCTTGGAAGTGGCAAGTTTAGAATTCCAGGAACTCAAACAAGAGTACCTTGGCTACTTGGTGGTAAGAGATTCAAATTAACCAGTGACCCAAGATTACCATCATGGATTGCTGTTTTGACAATTGGTTCATCATTTGTAATGACTATTCTATCTTTCCAAGATGGTGTAGAAAGGACTGCTATTGTCAGTGAAGGCGGAACTCAACTTCTAATGATTAATGCGTTTAGTAGAGTCTTTGAATTGATTTTCTTCGGAGCTTTGACTCTTGCAGCCTTTGCTTGTATGAATCGATTAGATGTCAAAGGAGTCGGAGCAAAATTATCTACTGATGAGTTGTACAATAATCGAAGACAAGGAGACTTCTACATACTGATGATTACATGTGCTCTTGGAATGTCAATTGTTGCTCTAGCACAAGACTTGTTCGTATTATTTATCGGTCTTGAGTTGGCTTCTTTCTCAACTTATGTTTTGGTTGCTTTCTTCAAAGAATCTAAGGCTGGTACTGAGGCTGGAATGAAATATTTCATCGTTGGTTCTGTGGCTTCAGGAGTAGGCTTGTATGGATTATCTATGCTCTATCTCTGGGCAGGATCTCTACAATTAGATGTTCTAGCAGAGACTTTCGCCTTATCGGGAAGTGAAGCACTTCCAATGATAGGCATTGGCTTTGTATTGGTTGGATTTGGCTTCAAAGTTAGCGCAGCACCTTTCCACTTTGCAGCACCAGATGCTTATTCAGGTGCAAGCAGTCCTGTCGCTGGTGTTCTTGCAACCGCGAGTAAAGCAATGGGAATTGTCGGTCTTTTGCGAATTTTATTGATAGTCGCAGCACCAGAGTCTAGTGAAGATGGAACAGTTTGGCTTGTATGCCTAGGATTGTTATCTGTAGTTACTATGACATGGGGTAACCTAGCAGCCCTTGGAAGTACTAATCCTAAGAGAATGCTAGCCTATTCTTCTGTTGCTCATGCAGGTTACATGCTTGCAGCGATAACTGCTATTGGTGCATGGAACTGGGATGAAACATTATCAGGTGACCCTGGAGAAGCGGCAATAGTTGTTTTGACCGCATTAATGTTCCACTTGATGGTTCTAGTAGCATTCAAATTAGGTGCATTCCTTGTATTATCAGTTCTAGAATCAGAAGGTGGCGGTTCAAGATTATCATCTCTTGGCGGGCTTGCAAAGAGAGAACCATTCCTCGCTGTGGCTATGTTCATCTTCATGATATCTCTAGCAGGTGTACCGCCTTTAGCAGGGTTCATGTCTAAATTATTGGTCATAATGGGTATTGTCAAGGTTGCACTTGGTGATATGAGTGAAGCATTAGCAACTGGTAGTGAACTTGGCTTATCTGATGTTCATTGGGTTTGGTGGCTAGCATTAGCCATGGTCATCAATTCAGCAATCTCGGTATATTACTACTTGAGAATTGGTGTTGTAATGTTCTTTGAAGAACCAGAAAAAGGAAGAACAGGCCCACTTCCAGCAGGTTGGCAAGTTCGCTTTGCAATTCTGGCATGTTTACTAGCAACCTTGTTTATGGGAGTTGCAAGCGACAAAATCCTCGAAATCTGTGAAACAGCAGCACAAAGTTTCAATTATAATTGGGCTTAAATTCACTCTTAAACGGGTGATGGCTTCAATAAGGGTCGACTATCAGCCTATATTAGTGAGACATTGTGGGTCGAAGACGTGAAGAAAAAGTAGACGTGGAAGAACTAGCCCGTCTAGAGAATCCAGAAGATGGTTCTTCTGGAAGAATTCGTGTCAAAATGCCGAACCGTAAGATAAACGAAATGTTTGCTTTAGCAGAACAAATCCTCGGTGGACGAAGAGTTACCATTCTATGTGAAGATGGAGAGACTAGGTTAGCTAGAATCCCAGGAAAGATGCGAAGGCGACAATGGGTTAGAGAAGGTGACCTAATCATCGTTTGGCCTTGGGATTTTCAAGATGCAAAAGCCGATGTCAAGCATCGATATACCAAAACTCAAGCAATGTATTTGTCGCGTAAAGGAGTTCTTCCAGATGATGTTGATGTCTTTGGCATGAATGTATCTCACGACGACGACGATGAACATGATGATCTGTTTGGCACAATGGATGATGAAGAGGATGACATGTTTGGAGAGGCTGACTCACCTGAAGACGATGACGATGATGATTTATTTGGCGACGCTGAAGAAGAAGTTTCAGAATCATCAGAAGAAGCGACAGAAGAAAAGTCCGAAGAACCGGAAGAAGTGTTTGAAGCGGTTGAGGAGTATCCTGATACCGGAGAAGAAGACACCGATGATGACGATGAAGATATTGACATCGATTCACTCTTTGGTTAGGATTAGTTGACCTTATGGGTGGTCAAATGAAAGATTTAGATGATGACTGGGATGAACTTGCCATAAACAAGAATCGTCGTCGTCTTAAGAAATCTAAATTCAAGAATTCCGAACACAAGAAAGATGCAGAATTTTCTCGTCATGAGGAAAGAAAATTCATCGAGACTCTTGAGAGTAAATCCGGAAAATATTCTTGGATGAAAGAAAAGCGATACAAAACCATGTTCAGGAATATCGAAGATAAAATCCAGGGTGCTATGGGTAAAGGACCCTTTGAATGGGTAGATCGTAGAGTTTTCGATCAGGTTTTTGATAGACTTACTCTAATGTCATTGTATAAACTGATGAAGAATGGAGTCATTGACACTCTAGATTTCCCAGTGGCAAGAGGAAAGGAAGCTCACGTATTTCATGGCTCAGACATAGATGGGAACCCTGTTGCGGTGAAAATCTTCCATACTTCAAATGCAGTTTTCAAAAATTTAATGCAGTATATCGAAGGTGACCCTAGATTTACTGGTCTTAGAAGAAGACACCGAGATTTGGTCGATATTTGGGTTCGTAAAGAACAGAGAAATCTAACACGCTTAGCGAAGTGGGGTCTTAGAGTGCCTAAACCATTAGGATTACACAAGAACGTTCTGGTGATGGAGTACCTTGGAGATGAAACATCTCCATTCCCAAAACTTCGAGAAGTTAGGGTCGAAGACCCTCAACCAGTTTATGATGAATTATTGGAATTTTTAGCCGTATCATGGCAAAAAGCAAGCCTAGTACATGGTGACTTTTCACCATTCAATATACTATGGAATGATGAGAATAAACCAGTAGTAATCGATGTAGGTCAAGCCGTTATACAGTCACATCCAAAAGCACAAGACTTCCTCATCAGAGACGTTACTCGCTTGGTAGAGTGGGGTCAGAAAAACAACTTAGAGGTAGATTTAGCCGAAGCTATGTTTGATGTATTAAACATGGACCTAAGTCATGTAGTAGAAGTAGCAATCGATTGAGATTACTCTTCTTCCCAACTTATTACTTCATCTTCTGAAAGTTCCATCATCTCTTCGACAGCCTCACCATCGGCTGGGTCTACTTGAGAGGCTTTCATTCTTCGAGAGCGTCTATCACTAATCTCAGAGAGGCCAGGGACTAGGTGTTCGAAACCAACATTTGTTCTTGGGTCATCTTTGAGTTCTATTGAATCGAGAGAACGGTTGGATAGTTTTGACCTTCTCCTATCTTTTTCTAGATAGTTTAGAACAGAACCATGTTCTGCTCCACCAGCAAGCATCTCAATGGCTTGCTGAGCAGCAAACAGACCATCTTCCTCACCAATAATGACCACTGTAGAGTTGTAGATTGTGATTTCTGTATCAGTCAAGTTTTCTATTAGTTTTCTTATTTTTCCTTGACTTCCAATGATTCTAGAGCGAATTCTTCGTTGTTGATTAGAACGCTTACCCACGAAATCTCTTAAGTCAACCATTTCAAAGAAATGCTGGTCTTCGAATAAACGCAGTGCAGCCTTTGGTGCCATACCTCGACCAATTGCTTTGATCACATTTGGTAATTTCATTGCTTTAACAGGGTCGTAAGAACCAGCATCGCCCCATAGAACTTCAACTTCTCCAGTATCAGAATCGATGTTCAATTCTCTGCAGCCTGCCGAATTTCTAAGAGATCTTGCCGTAGCCCCTTTGGCACCAATCAAGACAGCGATTCTGTCTTTTGGTACCCTAGGCAGTGGTTGGCGCATAAACCGTCCTGCCACCCTTCTCTTTTCAATCCCTTGGCCTATTACTAACAAAAGAAATAGCAAAGGAAGTAATCAAAACTAGTAATATTGAAGGTGCAAATGAAGGGGCGTCAATGATACTACTGATTGTAGCACCAGTTACTACCATGTGGTTCTTATTGTTTGATTCATCATATTCGTCAATTACATTATTTGGATCGATAACCAAGCGCAAGTCGAATTGTCCTGAGTCAGGAACAGTATAATTCCAAATCAGCAGTTCAGTAGAATCAGTAAGTGAACCAGAGTTTAAATTTATAGTTTCTAGGACTGTCCATGAAACCGAAGAAGTACGGTCAGCAGGTGCAGACTCAAGTTGGATTGTAACACTTCCACCATAACCCTCGCTTGTTTCAAGAAGGCTGGTTATTGTCACATTACCAGTCAGTTCTCCAGGTTTCACAATCAATCTATCTAGGTTGGTTTCACTCGTATTCCAATAGAGGTCTAGGCTCGGAAGCACTTGATATGAAGCAGGGGACGTGGTAATTGAATTACCTGCAAGGTCGACTACATGTGCCCTTAGCATCAAATATTGTCTTGATTTTGTTGACCAACTCGATTGTGCTATTACCCCACTTAATCCAGTAGTGGATATCTGTTGCCAACTTCCTGATAAGTCCGGAGTCTGTCCAACTCCGTTTGAATCAAATCCATATTCTATGTATGATGCTACATTATCTATTCCCGAAGTGTAATCAACGGCTGAGAATTCAATAGGAACTGTTCCAGTTCTGTCAGTTGTTATTTGTTCAACAATCCATCCAACCTCTTCTGGATTTGTCGTATCGATTTGAACGTTTAGTTGAGTGGTAGGCCCGGTATTTCCTATATTGTCAACAGCACGCACAGAGACAGAGTTCGCTCCTTCGAGTAATGTGAGGTCGTAGTTATCGCTAGTTGTAGAAATCCAAGTAGTTCCGTCGGTACTAATTTCGATATAATCTAATCCACAACCTTGTCCATCATCTGCCGAAGAAACAAGCCCAGAAATGGTTACAGTTGAGGAATCATACCAACCTGAACCATCTCCTACAGTAAGTGTACCTAGACTTGGCCCAGTTCTATCAATTCCAATAAATATAGTTTCAGTAGCGGTTAATCCTGAATTATCATAAACAGTAATTCTTGGATTCCATGTACCTTCTTCCATATTTCCAGATGCCCAATCCCATCCATAGGAAATGGAACTTGGGCCATCATTTGGCGGTGTGCTTGGGCCAGGTACATTTACCAGACTGGCACGAAGCAAATCATCATCATTTACGCCCCATCTAAATTCTAAGGTTCCAGTAGAATCAATATTGAACCATGCTCTATCATTTGCAGTATCGCCACTACCAATTACAGGATTTAAAACCGTGAATATAGTGATATCAGGAACTTGGTTGTCTATGGTAAAAGAATCAGAAATTTGCATGACATCTTCTTGATTTGTCGAATCATAAGCAGTTGCTCTAAGGTTGTATGTTCCGTTTGCGTAACTGGTTGAATCGAGGTATGTTAGCCATGGAGATGATGTTAGATTGGTTAAGGTAGTCCAAGTAGTGCCGTCAGATATTTCTACTAATAGAGAGGTCACAGTTGATGTCCCACCCAGAGTAAAAGAAACGGTATACAATCCAGTTATACTTTGGCCAGATGTCGGCCCGTTAGAATAGGTTATAGTGACATCCGAATTTGTAAACAAAGACTCATTTTCTTCTAATTCGGAAGAACTTTCCGGTTCTAAATTTAGATTTGCAAACATGGATGATAGTAGAATCAGTCCAAGGACCAGAGCCACTCCCCCCCTTCGCATGACAGCAAGAGGTTCGGGGTTATCCTTCAATGCTCCCCTTGTAAAACCGTTTTTTCAATAATTTAAGCAAATTTTTTCAATTGCGGTAGATTCAAAATAAGTCCTATGGGGCATAAATTACACCTTGTTTAGAGATGGGTTCAAGTGCTTTGCAATATGTCGATGATGTATATGGCAGGTAAGTGGCAAGTCATCGTAGGTGTGCTGATATTCAGTATTGCAATTCTTCCTGCGAATATTGCAGCTTACAATAGTGGTGGCATAGAAGCGTCAGAAGCCCAAGTTCAACTAATTCCCTCAACTGGACTGACTCAAGGCGATTCAGTAACAATTTACTTGACCTTATCTAATACTTTACAATCTGATGCTTTTGATGTCGAATACGCTTTTTACATGAATGATTATGCTGCAAACCAACAATTGTTGAAGAGCGTCATAGATATCTATGCCCAGGATAGTGAAATGGTTTCAGTGACATGGGATAGTTTACAAGAAACCGATAGTAGAGTTTGGATTGTATTTGAATACGGTGGGAATGAGCAGTCATTTTTCATTGACTTTGATGTTGCAGGATTGCCGAATCTAAGAGTTATGCAATCTGTACTCTCTCCATCAAGTGGTATTAATTCTGGTGATTCAGTACAACTTTCAAATCTAGTTAAAAATACAGGTTCTGAACCTGCAGGGGCAAGTACACTGAAAGTTGATTATCCATCAACTTTAGTTGATGAAGAAATATCCACATCGGCTTTATCTCCAGGCCAAGAAGAATGGATTAACACTTCATTCACTGCCCCTTCGAGCGGCACTTACTCAATTTATGTAACCCCCGATTATCATGACGATGTTATAGAAGCATCAGAGAATAATAAGGTTGAGACTGTTGATTTGGTAGTCGATCCTAGAATGGACGTTTATCATCAACAAAATATCACAATAACCGAAACTGAAGGTTCACTACAAGGCCCTTGGACAATTTCCGGAACACTTGCCAGAACAGGAGGCACAGGTACTACAACTGTTCCAATGTGGATTGAGATAGGTACAGATACAGGTGGAATTGTTACAGCCCAACCATTCGATGTAATTCTTGATGGGGCAGGATATGCGGAACAACCTTGGTCGACAATTCTTGGTTCAAACACGGTGAGTTCGCTTCCCGCTGGCGGTTACCTTTTGACTGCTCAAATAGACCCTTTTAATGACCCAAATTTCCTTCAAGAAAGTACATCAAATGACCGCTCAAGCGCCCTTTTGACAATACTGGAAATACCCGATGTATTTGTTGACGCTATTGCTCGCCCATCCACTCCTGAAGTTAATTCTGGTGAGAGAGTTACTTGGGAAGTTACTATGCAAAATACTGGCGGCGTGGAAGTCAGCGGTAAATTAGAATATGAATTTGAAGGAGTCACTGACCAATCAATACTTATCGATTTAAATCCAGGGGAATCTTATACTTGGGTCAGTGATGCTTTATTGACTGGCTCAGGGGCTCATCAAGCCCCTTTCAAAGCAACATGGATTTCGACACAAGGCAGTTTAGATAGTAATTTGGCAAATAATGTTGCTGAAAATACTATTTCTGTTAAGGCGGACTTGAGGTTGGAATGGGCTCCATCTTCGCTCCAGTTAGTAGATTCTAATGGTGAAGAAGCATCATATCCACTTGAAGAAGGAGATAATTATACAATTTCAATAAACTTAACCAGTCAAGCCCTCGGCGAGATTAGTTTTGATTGTTTAAACGGTAAAAATGAACTAATTTCAACCACGGAGGTAAATGTCTCAACCATAGGTAAAACAGTGACTCTTGAGTGCGAATTCACCGCGATTGCTCCTCTTTCATCGATTCAACTTAGGCCATCAGACTCGACTAAAGTAACTTCAACTTATACTAGACAATTTTCTACTGCTTTTACATCAACTGATGATTCTTCCGAGCAATCTAAGTCTGGAACCATGACTTTGATTGGAGTAGGTGCATTAATTCTAATTGCCATTTTAGGCTTAGCAGTATGGTTTACTAGAGAATCAGAAGAAGAAGTAGAGAGAGATATATTCGAATATTGTCCGGCTTGTGACGGTGAACTAGAAGGCGATGAATCTCGTTGCCCTCATTGTTCTTTCAATCTAAATAAGGCGAGAAAGCAATTCCATCCATGCCACGAATGTCAAGAATCAGTTCCAGATTTGATGGATAATTGTCCGTATTGTGGTGCACAACAGGATGTATCTTCTTTCTTTGAAAGAAGGATAAAGAAAGAACGTACTGTTGCCAAGGTCGAAGTTGCATTGCCTGATGAGGACGACGACAGAATTGTATCAGGTACAGAAAACTTCGCTGAGACCGTTAAGGAATTTGGTTATGATGAAGATCAGTTAGAGGATGAATGGGATGAGAAATTCGCTAAGGCAGAAGCGGAGATTGCTGAGTTAGAACAATCCTATGAAGATGAATATTCTACAGAAGGATTGACTCCAGAAGAGTTAGAAGAATTAGACTCTCAAGTCACAACTAAACTACGTAGTATGAAACAATTAGAAGAACAATCCAACAATGTTGATGAAATGTTAGCCGGCAAGGGAGATTTAATTTCTCACAAAGATGATGGTAGTGAATTATCTGCCAGTGACGCAGAAATTCGAGGTAGATTGTACGAGATAACCGGAGAAGAAGGAATTATGCCTGGTGATGAAGTACATGTTGGCATGACTCTATCTGACGCAGCATTAGCCGGTAATGAAATCGAGGAAACAAGCAGTGACTTCACCTTCAATGATGACCAACCTATTGCTAAATTAGGCGATGATGACGAACTAACTCCAAAGCGAAAGCAACCGAAGCGTCGAGAAAAGAAGAAGACGGCAGAATGTGGAGCTTGTTCAGCTCAAATTCCGATTATGGCAAAGGAGTGCCCTGTTTGTGGCGCTGAATTTGAATGATGTCCGTCGGCTTTCATAGGGTTCGTCATAGCCATAGGCTCGGCCACCATGTGCGTCATTCGGACATGCGCGATATGCTTCTTGCTTTCAAATAGACGCTCATTTTTGGATATAATTCATAGCCAAGAATAAATTCGGAGTTGTTAATGAGGGCCAAGATTCTTCCACTTCTGATGGTTATAGTCTTCATGACAGTGAGCCTATCTGGATGTATGGGACTCATACAGGCAAGAGAATCATTGGAAGGAATGAGAGGAGAGCCAGTTGACAAACCATATGCTGATAAAATTGCTATGACTCATACATTCCAAACCGAATCTATATTCGATATCATTGGAGAATACTCTAACAGTACCTCTTTCTCTATCGATGATTCGGTTACTCGGATTGAAATTTATTTCAAAGTTACAATAAGTGCTTCAGATACTTTAGCGTGCCTGGAACAAGCCCCGACACGTTATGTCCGCCCAACTGTTACAACTGCTTCAGGTGCAGTATTATGGGCGGAAGATGTTTGTGAAGATGTATCTCCAACTACATATGACTTTACGCCAGAAGATTTCGATACCTTGGGGGATTTCACCCTTGAAGTACAAGCAAGAGGTTTTGGAGAAACCACTTTAAATCAGTTTCAAGATGATTTTATCATCATTATCAACGTCTATCACGAGTGTAGACAGTACCCCCAAGAGCCACCTTGCGATGAATAATCATGCTAGTGACTCAGTACAGGCATACCTTCTAGAGCAGTTTTGACATTTGCCTTTTCGTTCGTGATTTCTCTTTGCTCCACCTTCAACCATAAGACGTTGAATTTCTTGAACGGCAGAAAATAATTCCTGTTTAGTCTCCTCTTCCCAGTAGATTTGGTGAATATCTTCATTCCCATATCGCAGTATACCATAAGGAGTGCCTCTTTTGGTATTTATCTCGACCAAATGTAGGTAAGCGAGTAATTGCATTTTATGAGATAAGTGAGGCCTCTTAGGTATTCTACCAGTCTTTTGTTCAACCGGAATAAATTCACCATCTACAACTACTATTTGGTCGGGTCTTCCGCGTAATCCAATATTCTCATCAATTAATAATCCCGAATTCTTTTCATCATCAGAATATACTACTTCAGTATTCTCTTTTAATCCAACTTCTTTTCTTGCAAGTTCGGCAGCATTCTCAGTTAACAGAGCACGTTGAAGTTGCCATGAGGCTGCAAGAGTCCAGAACATGGCAAGTGTGAACAATATGAATCCTGCTTGAGATCTATTTTCGGCTGCGACGAGTGCAATTGCATGAATTCCCAGCAGTATTACAGTGAATAGCAAACTTATCTCAAACTTTCCAGCCTCAAACCAGCCGCCTTGGAAATCAATTTCTTCCCATTCCGATTGCATAATCTCATTTTGTTTAATCAAACGAGTTTTTTCTTGACGTAGAGTTTCAGAAAATCCAAGCCAAGAGCGCCACGGTAGAAATATTGCTAAGATGGTGGCAAAAAGCAAAATCGCACTCCACAATGCCAAATATCGAGCTAAATCGATTGGCGAAACCAATATGTCATCTATTACTATAAACGCGATAGAATCGATAATCAGCGCTATGATGACGCTGAACCACCAAGTCCAAATTAGTAAATGTCTTTTGAATTGAATTTGCTTCTCTTGAAAAGTCACAACTTTTTTGTGTATTTCTGCATGCTTATCTTTCCCATCATTTATTGCTTCACCTTGGCCAGAATTTCCTTGTCTGGCTAATGACCAAGACATTGGGCAATATGCATGCCTTTCAATATCGCTTGCGCTAATTTTAAGCGGGGCGTTTTCAGAATCTCTCCAGAACCCATCTTTGCACAATTTTGCATCATAAAGGGCACTTGGAGAAGACATCCCACTGCTTTCAGCCTCCCCCATAAGTAGTGCTTTTATGTTTTCAATCTTTTAATCTTCTATGGTTTGAATCATGAAAGAAAGTCAAAATTCTATCAATTCAAGAATTAAAATACTGCGAAGCGGTTTAATATGGGGGCTAAGTGGAACGGACGCTGAGGTCAATTTATGTCTGAAGAAGCGAGCCTATTGTTGCCATTTGAATCCTATGAGGAAAACGCAGTTAATATCGGTACTCAACAAAAGAGTGCGGATATGGCTAGATTTATCGAGAGAGTGCGTGAAGACGGACTATATTTGCTAGATGTAAACATGACAGACTCCAGAATCAGAACTACTGCTGCATTCTTGACAAAGTTCGATGCTCCTAGAATAATGGTTGTTTCAGCACGTCAATACGGCCAAAGACCAGCAAGAATGTTTGCTGAGGCTATCGGTGCTAATGCTGCTGTAGGACGTTTCATTCCTGGCTCACTAACCAATCCAGCACTACGCTCGTATGTTGAACCAGATATTCTGTTTGTTACCGACCCTGCTGCTGACCAACAAGCACTTCGTGAAGCTGTAAACACCGGGCTACCGGTAGTTGGAATAGTTGATGCAAATAATAACCTGCGTAATGTAGACATCGCTGTTCCTGCAAATAACAAAGGACGCCGTTCCTTGGCTCTCATCTATTGGCTACTCGCTCGTGAAGTCCTAAAGGCACGTGGTGAAACCACTGACGAAGACTGGGCTGCCGCTAATGATGTTGAAGAGTGGCAATCTACCTTCTGAGTAGTTTCAGAGTCAAGAACTAATAATAGAATTCTATTGCCTAGTTTATGGCTCATAGTTTCGAATCTAATTTCGATCATGGCCAGTATGATTGTTCACTTGAAGAATTAACTTCGAGAAATAAGCAGATTATTTTACTTTTTTCGTTTGGAGTATTCTGGTTATGGTTATTTATTGGAGTATTTGACATACTTTGGTTTTGGGAAGAATTTTATTTTGCTGTTTCAGAAACGGGAGTGATATCTGGTGGTATTTGGTGGTCACTACTAGCTAGTCTACTTACTGGAATGGCTCTAGGGCCATTGGTTTTTTCAGTCTTGATATTCTCTTATAGAACTAAAGATGTAACAGAAAAATGGAAAGGACAAATATGGGGCTATTTATTTTTAATCAACCCCTCAATAATTTGGGGTCTGCTATGGCTAGTATGTTTACCATATACTTTGGGTATATTACCTTGGGGCGAATGGTCAATGAATTGGTGGAAAATTTTCCCTTATGGATTTGGTCTTGTTTGGTTGGGAGGATTACCTGCACTAATTGTAATATTCAATTTTTTGAATCTTTTTATCAATCAGAAGTATAATTTTAATGAGCAAAAAGAGCAAGAAGAAGACCTAACTCCTAACTTAGATAAAGAGAAGGCAGCAAAGCAACTGCAAGAAGCGCTAAAGAACATCAATGAATCTACAGAAAGTTTCTGGGATAATGTTTAATCAAGTATTAGTAAATACGCGGTTAACATAAAATAGCATATCAATTAAGTAAGAATATGTCCAAGTTAACATCATTGTTAGTTGTGTTTTTGGTCACCTTTTCTTTCTGCTATAAGATGATAAATGATATTGAAAAGTTTGTTGATTATGATTTGGATGAAGCAAATGAAATCTGGAATGAATATGAATCTCACACATATGTAAAGCGAACTACGCCTACGACCAAATCAATTGATATAGCAAATGATATTGTCAATAATGATGAAATTTTCATAATGCGATATTGGGAAACTTTCCACTTTGATGGAGACCTTGATTGGTCCGAAGATCCTTTTGATGATTGGACATGGCAATTTTATTTTCATAGTTTGAGAATGGTAAGTCATCTTCTAAATGCATATGAAATCAGTGGTAACATGACTTATCTAGAAGAATCAAAATGGTTTATTGAAAGTTGGATGAGTCATAATCCAAATCCTGATGACCAAGCATCTCCAAGGGCATGGGACGACCATAGTACAGCGAATAGAATCTCTACTTTCATATATTTCTGGGATAATTATAGGAACTCAGAAATTTTTGATGATGAATTCGCCGTTGAATTACTCAACATGATGAGAAAGCACGGAGAATACACAGCGGATAGTTCAAATTATTATTGGGGTCACAACCATGGAATTTACCAAGATAGGTCGTTGTTACAATTGGGGACTTTATTTCCTATTTTCGAAGATAGTCGTGAGTGGGTGGATATTTCCAATTCTAGATTAGAACTTCATTTAGATGATGGAGTTACAGAATCTGGGGTTCACAAAGAACACAGCCCTGCTTATCATTTACTTGTGATGAAACTATTCATGGATATTGATGATTTTAATGGACATTATCATAATAAAAATGAGAAATTATCATCATTGGTGTATAAGATGCAGGAATTTTTGATCCATATTGCCAAACCTGATGGAACAGTTCCCAGTGTTGGAGATTCTTTCAATGATAATGTGATGAGACACCCCAAAGAATCGGTTACTAATGAACACTTATTATTTGAAATCACAAATGGTCTAGAGGGTGTTGAAATAGAAAATAAAAGTATAGTATACTCGGATGCAGGTATTGCCGTCTTCAAAAATGATTGGGATAATGAGAAGCCAATCTACTTTTCTTTATTCAATGCTTATCATTCATTTGTTCACAAGCAAAGCGATGACTTGTCATTCGTATTGACTTATGGAGATACTGATTTTTTTGTAGATGGAGGGAAATATAATTTTGTTGAAAGTGACCCTTACAGGATTTTTATCCGTAGTGTATTTGCACATAATACTATTTCAGTAGATAATCAAACCTATGACTTTAGAGAAGAATCTTTCATAGGGGATCCAGTCATAGATAATTTTCATATTGGTTCGGGTTATAGTTTTGTTAAAGCGAGTCACAGTATATTTGATGGAGTAGACATAACTAGAACCATTATATTCTTTAGTCAAGGAGCTATTTACATTCACGACTCTATCACTTCAAATGATTTACATTCATACTCTCAAATTTTCAATATTGGACAAGATGTAGTTTTAGACGTC
>JABIUA010000101.1 GCA_018667575.1 Methanobacteriota archaeon
CCAATGCAAATAACCAAAATAATATTCAAATTACCCAAACTCACTTCACTCAACCGACTTTCGACGATAAAACTCCTCCTTCGCCAGTTACAATTGTCAATAATGAAGTTCGGCAACAAGAAGAAGTGCAAGAATTCAAACCCACTCAAGAAAAGAAATCGAACTTTTGGGATAATGTTGATTAAACAATTTCTATCGAGCAAATCAAAAACTGTCAACCTTTGGGCTAACCAATGACAAGAGTGTTGTCTTTGGACAATGTGAATGTAGAAGGCAAGACTGTGCTTGTTCGCGTCGACATTAATAGTCCTCTTGACCCGTCGACAAAGGAATTTTTGGATGACACTCGAATTCGCGCAATTATACCTACTTTGAATCGTTTATCTAAATCTAAAACCGTTCTTCTTGCACATCAATCAAGGCCTGGGAAAGATGATTTTACCTCTACCCTAGGTCACTCAAGAGAACTCGGTCGTGTACTTGGAAGAAATGTCAAATGGGTTGAAGACATCCATGGCCAAAAGGCAATGGAGGCAATAGAATCGCTAGAAGATGGAGATATACTAATCCTAGATAACGTTCGAAAAGATCAAGAAGAGGTATCCTTCAAAGGAGACTTCCATAATATGAGTGAGACTAAGTTTGTTCAAAGACTTGCAAGTGTCGCTGATTTATTTGTTAACGATGCATTTGCATGCGCTCATAGAAGTAGCCCTTCAATTGTAGGATTTTGCAATGACCTTCCCTGTGTAGCAGGGGAATTGATGAGGTATGAAATCGAGAAATTGAACCTTGCACTCAACAAACCTGAGCGCCCTTGTATCGCGGTGGTTGGAGGAATCAAAGTCGCTGATTCTATTTCAGTCGCCGATAACATGCTAAGAAAAGGAATTGCTGACCAAATTTGGGCAACTGGGGGCGTTGCCAACTTACTTATTGAGTTGTCAGGTAATGATATTGGTGACATCAATCATAGTTTCTTGGTCAAAGAACTTGGTAAAGAATACCATTCGACTGTAGAGACTGCTAAAGCACTGTTAAACGATTTTGGTGAACTAATAAATCTTCCAACGGACTTGGCTGCTAATGTTGAGGATAATCGTGTAGATATCTCTGTTAGCCAATTACCGATTGATGCACCATTATTCGATATGGGAATTAATTCGATTATGGCTCTATCATTCGCCATAAAGAATGCTGGTACAATTATTCTAAACGGCCCTGCTGGAGTATTTGAAGTCGAGGATTTTGCTCTTGGCACTATCGAAATGCTAAACGCGTGCGCTGAATCTGATGGTTATGTAGTAGTTGGGGGCGGACACACTGCTACTCTGATAATGAATCGTGGTTTATCAGATCGAATGGGTCACCTATCCACGGGTGGCGGCGCTTGTTTGGATTATATGGCTGGAAAGGTACTCCCTGGTATTGCTAGTTTGGAAATTAGTGCTGATAAATTCTTCATGGATGTACAAAAAGCAAGTGATAAACCGAATTAACAATACTTTTCTGTCCGAGTATTATTGAAGGTTAAGTTCTACCCAAAACCATGGCAGACGAAGCGTGTGTACGCTACAACAATGCTGTGCTCTATGAAAATGGGGTCAAACATGTTGGGGATATTCTGCTACATAATGACGGAAATTGGTCGATTTCAAACGGTAACGAAGATGTAAAGAATGAAATCGATGCATCTAATCGGTTGATCACTCGTTCTCTGCAAAACTGGCATACACACCTTGCTATGCAACTAAATGCCAGAGACTTTAGCGATGGTTTCACATTAGACCGCTGGTTAAATGAAGCAATATTCCCCACTGAATCAAGATTGAATCCTGAATATGTTCGAGTTGGTGCTTATGCAGCTGCAGCCGAGATGATTCGAACTGGGTCTAGTTTCGCTGCAGACATGTACTTCTATCCTAGGGTTACTGGAGATGTGTTGCAGTCGGCTGGACTGCGTGGTTTGATTGGGGGTCCAGTAAGCGACCTTGCTTTGCCTTCCCATCCTGATGCAAAATCTGCACTTGATGAATTAGATGGTGTTTTAAAATCGCAAAAGCCAGATGATAAAATTCAATACGCTATTGCTACACATTCAGTCTACTTGTGTAAAGAAGACACCTTGCGAATGGCTTCAGAACTGGCTGAGAAACGCAATGCACGTTTGCATATACATGTCAGTGAAACAAGAAAAGAAATCGCTGAGTGTCATGAGAAAACTGGTAAATATCCTATTGAGTACCTAGATAGTATTGATTTTTTCAAGCCAGGCACCATTTGTGCTCACGCTAGTTGGGTTAAGAAAAATGAAATTCGTATTTTAAAACAACACGAAGCGACTGCGGTACATTGTCCTTCTTCCAATATGAAAATAGCATGTGGAGGAACTCTATCTCTCCCTGCATACAAAGACTCGGGGGTTGATGTTCGCCTAGGAACAGACGGTGCTGCTTCTTCAGGAAATGGACTGGACATGTTGGCAGAAGCACGTCTTGCATCACTGGTACAGAGACATGACCATTGGGATGCAACTCTACTGCCAGCATCAGAGGTTTTCGATATGGCGACTAAAGGCAGTAAGGACTGGGCAGTTTGGGACCTTGATGATATTCGTATGAGGCCTATTGGTCGTTCAGGAAATAGACACCTTGCAAACTTGGTTTTCAATGGTGCTAATTGTCTTGATTTGTGGGTTGATGGAGAATCATTACGTTTGAATGGAAAGACAACGAGTGTCGATGAGAAACTTGCAATCGACCAACTAGACGATGCAGTGAATACATATTACGATGGTATTGAATGATTAATCATATCTAGTTAGAGTAATACCACAGCCACCCAGTAACAACACTAGAAAATATCCTGTTACCGATAGGTTCAATTCGACTGAGTAGGAGACATTCAGCTCAAAGTCTTCAGGTATACTGTCTCCCAATGTACCAATTCCTACATAATAATCTCCATTTTTTACTGTCCATTCTAAGCCTGTTGAATTATCCAAACCAACCGCTTCGTATTGGTCATCTTCTGCTTTGCAGGTAGTACCATCTGGAGAAATTAATTCAATGTGAGCTATGTTGTCACATTGGCTCTTTTTGTCTTCATCAGCAACAACCAGATAGATATCGCTTCTATCCCAAGTAATAGTTGTCTTCGCAGAAAGTAATAATGCAACCGGATTATCCTGAAGTGGTTCATCGGCAAAATATACCTTTCTAGGAGTATTTGGCGTAGGTATATCATTGACTTCATCATCAAAGGAGATTCCAATTGCCCCTACAAGTAAAATTACAACCGCTATAGTCGTGAGTGAGTATCCAAGTTTTGTGTTAATAGATGACAAATTAATCCCTCATAGTTGGAAGAACGCAAGGGCTAGAATTACGTAACTTGCTATCAGCATTACGCCTTCTAGCCAATTACTTTTACCATCAGCCAAAATAGAGTTCGCTACAAGAACTGAAATAAAAGTCGCTGCGGTTTCAAGTAATCCAAATTCTAAAGTTAATGGCACTCCTAGAGTCCAAGCAAGTAAGACCATCAAGGGTGCTGCAAACAAAGCAATTTGCACACTGCTACCGATCGCTATTGCCAGAGAAAGGTCCATCTTATCTTTTCCAGCAACAATTACTGCTGTGAAATGCTCTGCTGCATTTCCAAAGAATGGTAATAAAATGACGCCTATGAATAGTTCTGGCATATTCCATTCATCAACTGCCGTCTCTAAAGAATGAACTAGAATATGTGCCATCCAAGCCACTAAACATGTCGCGATTAACAGCAATGCCCATGCATCTCTGTTACTCATTACCGGGTTTTCATGAGTGCCATGTCCTGCTTCTGTTGCGAAAACATCAGCATGTGTCTTCAATTGGAATAACAATGCTAGACCATAGATTGCAAGTAGCACAATTGCAGTGTAGCGAGATAATACTTCCACATCGATATCTGTACCACCAGAGTGGTGTACAGCGCTAGGAATTATGAAGGCGACAATGGCCAATAATAGTAGAGACCCATTCATTTGAATTGCGTCATTGTTAAAAGTTTGAATTTTGTGATTTATTCCACCCCAGAATATAGCCAATCCCATCACCAATAGTAGATTACCCAGTATCGAGCCGATTAGAGATGCTTGTGTCACTGTCACCATTGTATCCAATATCTCGGGATCTCTTGAGGCAGCATAGATTGCCAAACCTGCAATAATTAATTCTACAGCATTACCAAATGTTGCATTTAATAATCCACCAATGGCTTCACCTGTTCTTAAGGCGATTTCTTCTGTCCCTTTACCCATCAAAAAAGCTAGGGGCATTATTGCTATCATTGAAAAGGCAAATGCCATTGTTTGGTTGTGAGACCAACTGGCCCAAATAGCAATAGGGAGAGCCAAAAGTAGCCAATTTAATTTATTATTAAATGGGTTGAATGAGTCCAATAAATTCTCCATTGTATGTTCGATTTGCTCAATCGCTTCTTCAACGATGTCTTCAGTAACTGATTGCGACATAACCCGAGGCAAGAGATGTTACTCTTTGAGTTAATCTATTGATATTAAATCAATCATTAGATTTCTTACGGCGTCCAACTTGGCGTCTCTTCGGGGCGTTCTTCGGAGCAGTACGCCTACCGACTTGTCGCTTCTTCGGCTTTATATCCTCTTCCTCATCATCATCAAGTCCAAAGAATGGGTCATCGTCATCGTCATCATCCTCTTCGACAACCGGTGCTTTTCTTCTACGAGTTTTGCGGGTAAGAACATTGACTGCGAACGGGTCATCATCCAGTTCTTCAACTTCTTCTATTTCCTTTGGCTCATCTTCAATAGAAGGTAGTTCTTTCTCAGTTGGTTTCGTTTGGGTGATAGAATCCATGTCAACATCTTGAGATGTTCCGATAAATTCTGACATCCAATCATCTTCATCTTCGTCATCTCCAGAAGATTTCTTTGGAGTCTTCATACTTGTCCTGATAACAAGTAGCATGGTAACTAGCGAGAAGAAAACAATTCCTGATAGAATCCAGACCATTACGTAAGGTGGGTCACTAAATGAGGGGTTAACAATAACTGGCTCGGGGTCTGGTTTCAGG
>JABIUA010000196.1 GCA_018667575.1 Methanobacteriota archaeon
AGGCCCGTTGCGATGGCAGCATCTACGTATGCGAGAGCATTTGCTAGTGTGAATGCTACTTCCTGTACAGCAGTGCAACCAGCCTCTCTAATATGATAACCAGAAATAGAAATTGTATTCCAATTCGGAATACTATGAGAGCAATATGAAAAAATATCTGTTATTAGTCTCATACTCTGCTTGGGCGGGAAAACATAAGTCCCTCTTGCGATATATTCTTTCAATATATCATTTTGAATAGTACCGCGGATTTGATTGCTTGAGACGCCTTGTTCTTCAGCGACTAGTGCATACATTGCCAAAAGTATCATTGCCGGAGCATTGATTGTCATTGAGGTACTAACCTTGCCCAAAGGTATTCCGTCAAAGAGTTCTCTCATATCATCGAGCGTTGATATTGAAACTCCCACTTTACCAACCTCTCCCAAGGAGAGTTCATCATCAGCGTCCAGTCCAAGTTGAGTAGGGAGGTCGAATGCTACTGAAAGGCCTTTTTGTCCCCGTTCTAACAATAATTTAAATCTTTCATTAGTCTCTTTGGCACTGGAAAATCCGGCATACTGGCGCATCGTCCAAAGCCGTGTCCTATACATGCTTGAGTGGATTCCTCTCGTATAGGGTGGTTGCCCTGAATCCGCTATTGAAGACGCATCTGCACCTACTTCATTCATTGAAAAAGTACCCGGTTGCATTGGTAAATCAATGCCCGAGAGCGTCTGCCATTCGTCTCGACGTTGGCCGGCCATGTTCATTCCAAATGCTGGAGACTCATCAAGACTCGCATCAATGATGATGGTGCCCTTCAGGGCCATGTGCATGACCATGAGCAATTTCATCGGAAGTTGCACTTCTTAGTTCAATAACTTCTACGCTGAAAGTCAAAGACTTACCTGCCAGTGCATGATTGAAATCGGCGGTTACATTTTCTTCATCTAGTTCAGTGATAGTGAATGGAGCAGGACCATGAGGCATTTGGGCCACTAATTGTGTCCCAACTTCTAGCTTTGCAGATTCTTCCAATTGAGCAAATTGAGACCTTGGTATACTCATCATTGCTTCTTCATCTCTAGCACCATAAGCCCTTTCAGGAGTAAGTGTGAATTCTCTTTTCTCACCAACTTTTGCACCCATTATTTCTTCTTCAAAACCTGGTATCATTTGCCCATGCCCGACTAAGAAGGTCAGTGGCTCTCTGTCTATACTTGAGTCGAATTCATCACCACTATCTGGTAAAGTCCCAGTATAATGTACGCTTGCCACCATGTCTTTACTTACAATTTCTGCCATAATTTCACCTTCTTGTTGTCATGCTTTTAATCTCACTAATTAGTGAGTTTGCTACTTCATCGGTCAGAATCAGTTCTGCCCTCTTCAATTGAATAAATTCTACTGCTGCTTCGATACTTGTTCTTTCACCTTTAGCAATTATTTGCCCTAGTACATTTGAACGGTGTTCTTCTGGAATGTTAGGGTCATCAAGTAGGTCACGGGCGAAGTACTTGAATGCCAATACCTTTTGACGATTCAACTTTTTCTCCATCTTTTGACGGCCCCCGCCTTTTTTGTCCATTCTACGTCTTCGTCTACGGCGGTCGCCAGTAACGGATGGTTTCTTGGTTTCTTCTACCGTATTGAAAATGTTCTTAGCACCTTTTGATGCAGGTTTTTCATCAACTGATACTGTAGATTCCGATTCGACTTTTACTTCTGCTACTTCATCCTCAACTACAGGGGATACAACATCAAGCTCTACTTCCGTTTGTACTACTTCTTCCGTAACATTTGATGCGATCTCTTGATATTTCTTATTAGCTTCAGCAGTCTTTCTATTCAATTCTTCACGAATATCTGTTCTGACCTTCTCCTCGGACTCTACTTTCTGTGTTACAGTAATAGTTGGTTTGGGTAGTTGGGCTTGTTTCTGCTCAGACTCGGTGGTGATAATTTTATCATTGGCTAGTCTTTTAGCAGCCTTTTTTTGCATTTCAGCGAGTGAATTGCTATTGTCCTTAGAGATGACTTTAGCAGGTGCTTGGGCCGTTGCCATCTCCTCTCTTTTACGGACATTAGCCCTTTCAGCTTGGCGCTTGTTTCTCTCGGCTGCAGCATTACGCGCAAAAGGATTCAGAGGCAAATCTTTCTTTCTACGACCAGCGATACAGCATTCCCCTAGTATTAGCCCTAAGACGACCTCTTAAAACGATTGGCTTCTAATTGGGCATTATGACCATGTGATTGGTGTTTGGTCAGTCCTTAGATACTGATCAATAGCGCTCATGGCAAAAGGAGTATTTCTACCAGCACCTTGTTCCAACCACCCTAGTCTAGCAATCATGGTACCATTGTCTATACAATACATTCTCGGTGGAGCGAAAGATTGTGAATCTCTCTCATTGGACATTATTTGGCACATCGAACGGAGACGATTATTGCAAGCGACACCACCGCCCAGCAGAAGTTCATTTTTCCCAGTGTGTGATAACGCCCTTTCAGCGACTTCAACACACGCAGAAAATACATGCTCTTGCAAAGACCAGCAGACTGCCCCCAATGGTTTACCATTTTCGACAAGTTTCAACGCCGCAGTCAATACCCCTGAGAATGCTAGATCCATGCCTCTAACTGCATATGGTAGTTCTAAACCCTCCATCGAGTGTTCTGAGTTTTGAGAGTACCATTCTAGTGCTAACTTTTCAATTACTGGACCTCCAGGAAAAGGAATTCCATGAGCCCTTGCGAATTTATCTAGCATATTTCCAATTCCAATATCCAACGTTTCACCTAGAACTCGATAACGCCCCTCTAGACGTGCAATGACCTGAGTATTCCCTCCAGAAACGTACAGTAGGACCGGGTCATCGCAACCGCATTGCTGCCTACCAATTTCAATGTGAGCAACACAGTGATTTACTCCTATAAGTGGCGCATTCAACTTCTTTGACAATCCTCTAGCAATAGATGCTCCAATTCTTAAACAGGGTCCAAGGCCTGGGCCTTGAGAGAATGCGATACTGGAAATTTCCGAAGGGTGTAAATCGTTATCCGAAAGTATCCGCGCAAATAATTCGGGAGCCTTTTCCTTGTGATGGTCAGCCGCCTCACGAGGATGAATTCCACCTTTGTCTGGCCTTACTGTATCGGATATTGAAGGATAAGGTAATCCATTTCCATCAACCAACCCAAACGATAACGTATGCGCTGTGGACTCTATTCCTAATGTCCAACCACCCTCGGCCATGACATGTCTATTATGACATTATTCTTGAACCCTCAGCCATTAGGATGCAATATGCGGACTATTCTGGTAGATATTGGTCCGCTCGCACACCTATCTGGAGAGGGCCCAATATCAGGTCAAGGTTTAATTGATGAAGATTCATTAATTGCTCATGAGAAAGGAATTGTAATAGAAGGAAATAAGATTGTCACAGTTGATAATTCAGAAGACTTGGTTGAAGAATATGGAGTTCCTAATACAACATTAAACTCTTTGTCGAAAATAAAGTCTTCTGAAAATAAAATCGTATCACTGGAAGGACGTTCGGTAATACCTGGCCTTGTAGACTCACATGCACATATTATTTGGGCAGGAGATCGTTCAAGAGAAATTAGATGGAAGCAAAACGGAAAGAGTTATTCCGAAATTGCTTCAATGGGTGGTGGAATTGTTTCCACAGTCAATCAAACTCGAACCGCCAGTGAGGAGGAACTTTTCCAATTGGGTAAGACTCGTTTGGAGGCAGCATTCCAATCCGGAACAACACATATAGAATCGAAATCTGGTTACGGGCTGAATACCGATACTGAACTAAGACTGTTGGAAGTTTCAAGGAATTTATCTCTTTGCGATGGTTTACCATCGATGGATCATACTTGGCTAGGAGCGCACGCAATACCCGAGGAGAAGAGTCACAAAGAATATTTTCAATCACTGATGTCTGAACAATTACCCGCAATTTGTGAACAAGGAATTGCACGTTCAACAGATGTTTTCTGCGAGCCTGGATGGTTCACTTTAGAAGAAACTGAAGAATTACTGCGTGAATCGAGAAGTAATGGCCTCGATTTGAGACTACATATTGATGAATTTGTGGATGGTGGTGGAGGCGAATTGGCGGCAGAGATGAAAGTCGAGAGTGCAGACCATGCGCACCATACAAACGATGAAGCTAGGGCGAAGATGAAAGATGCAGGAGTCAATACTGGATTCTTACCAGGAACTCCCTACTCCATGGGAGAGCAATGGCCGAATTTCAATAAAATGATTAATGATGATATTGTATGGTCGATTGCAACTGATTTCAATCCTAATAATCAGATCCTAAGTATTCCATTTCTTTCATCTCTTTTAGTTAGCCGTTGTGGAGTAGATCCTTTGGCGACTCTAGTTTGTTCTACAAGAAATCCAGCAATCACTACGCCACACCCTAGCGGATTAGAACATGGGAAAATCGAGGTTGGTTCAATTGCTAATTTGAATATCTTAGATTCGAAGAATTGGGAGTCATGGTGTACGCGACCTTCACATTCCCCATTCATCGGTACAATGTTAGAAGGGAAATACTACTCTCACTGATTAATGGTTAAATGTCATTCAAAAGGAAATTAATTTTGTGAATACTGCAACAGTAAAAGGGTGAAAATCATGACAGAGTTACTTGAAACTGTAGTTTGTTCGGCTAAGCCTGGTACAGAAGCTAGACTAGAGAGAATTCTATCTTCACGGGTCGAATTTAGAATAAGGCAAGACGACTGTGTTCATTCATGGTATGCTAAATCTAGTGACGATGAATTCCTATTCATATTCCAAACTATCTTTAAAGATCGAAACGCTATGAAATCTATCTCCGAGATGTCGCTTGAGATACTTGATCCCAAAGATGGAGGAATCCAGTCATGCCTAATTGGCCCTCCATTGGTGGGTATTTTCGACGTGGGGAAAGAACTCGTAGACAAATTCTGAAAATGACTCAATTAGAGTCACCCGTTATGTCGTATAACATACATTATGCGACATTCGCTAGAGTTTGAACAGAACACCAATAAGTGTATTCAACATTAATGTACTTCAGTACCTCGTTTATCGAAGCCCCAGAGTTTGTGTACTTCAAAGAATATTGATTTGAGCACGCAAAGTATACCCTCAGAGGCCGGAATTCTATATTATTGAACTATTTATTCAAGTTCAAAGGAAGGATTCAAATTAAGAAGCAGTTTAGACCATTTGATACTGATGTCAGATGAAATATCCGGATACTGTTTGAAGTGCAAAACTTACGGCCCAATCAAAGATGGGAATTTGATCAAAATGAAAAACGGCAGAGTTAGAATGGGGGGCTTTTGTTCCCAAAATGGCTGTACTGGAAAAATATCCAAGATTGTTAGTTGAGTATTCACCGATGTGGTTTAATACACCCTCGATTTAGGACGGATTCCTAGGGCTCGTGGTCTAGGGGTTATGACGTCGCCTTGACATGGCGAAGATCGAGAGTTCAATTCTCTCCGAGCCCACCATGATTTGCCGTTAGTGGAGTTCCAATTGACGTTATTATTATTTGCCTATTGAAAGGCGATTACTCGTAACTCATAATTCCTCGGAATCAGGAATATCAGATTTTTCGAAATTCGATTTAACCGATGTTAATGGTTCATCTTTAACAGTGAAATCTGTAGATCCTCCAGACCATTCGCGCACACTTTCACTTTGCTCAAAAGCCTCTTCCACTATCTCGCCCTTAGGACCTAGAGAATACGCACTTGGTTCAACAACAGGCACCTCGATATTTTGAACTACACGAGGGGCTTCACGTTCAACAAGGTGTGCTCCGGAATGAAAAGTGCCACATCCAAGGCACCTGTATGCTCCCTTTTGGTCAATACATCCGCAATTTGGGCAGACTGATAGTTCTTTGAATAGTTCTAATTTATCTACTGACATCTCAATCTTCAATAAACAGATCATCTTGATATCCAGTGACTAAATCTCCAGTACCATCTTCTTCAATAGTGACTAGATTCTCATCATCATCAAACTCTACAATGACTCCAAACACTTCTTCATCATCTAACGTCAGACCTACGTGAGAACCGATGTCGATGTCATTGTCGTTTTCATCATCATCATCATCAAATTCTTCTTCTTCATGGATTTCTTCCTCCACTTCATCATCCGATTCGTCGACTGTTTCTTCTACTTCATCATCGTTTGAATCTTCACTTTCGATTGCTTCATCAACCTCTTTGCGGTCATTTTTCGAGTCCTTTATGGCTCTAGCTCTAGCTCTCCAACCAGGTACTATGTAGAGGTGAGTGAATAATGAACCTAAAAATCCAATACTGCCTAAGATGATGAAAAGAATACCATCCCAGTAAAATCCTGCAGGCATTGAGCTAGAACCATCTTCGCCCGCAAATGGCGTTAATGAGTTCTTACATTCATCAATTTGTACTGTGTCTACACAAGGATACACATCGCCTTCTAGATATGTGATTGTTCCATCTTTATAGAATCCATTTTCTGTGTTAAGTTCAATATTTCCACCTTCTCCATTTACAAATGGTGCTAACGAGCCGTTAACAATCCACATAACGATGAAGATGAATAGGGCAGTGTGAATTAGAGGCCAGAAAACATCATTCCATTTCTTGGACATCATCCTTGATTGCATCTTACTAGGGAATTCCACCTTACTCGACAAGGTATTTTCATCATCCTCGTACTCTTCTTCGTATTCTTCCAAATTCTCAATGAATTCTATTAAATCCACATGTCCGTTTCCATCATCATCCAAGCGTTCAAACAGATGGTCCATTTCTTCATCGCTCAACTTTTCACCTATGTATGATTCGACTTCATTTCTCAACTCTTCAATGTTGATACTGCCATCACCATTCTTATCCAAGTCTTTGAAAACTCGACCGGGGCTACTTCCTGCATCATCCATTGCTTCTATCAATATGGCAACTGGGTCTCTTCGACCACTTGTTCTATCTGAATCTAATTGAATATCCAATGCCTCTAATGCACTGACAAGTTCCATAGGATCCACTCTGCCATCGGAATCTTCGTCTAAATTACTGAGTATAGCATATACTTCGCTTGGAGATAGTTTATCACCGGATAATTCCTCGATTCCTCTTTGTAATTCAGGACCATCAATCAACCCATCATCATCGGAGTCCATCGCTTCGAAAACTTCACGTATAGTCATGTTACTTTGTAATGCAGCAATACCCAGTCGGTGTAAAGAGGAATTTTCAGATTCTTCGGATTCAGCATCATCTACAATCATTTCCTCATCGAACGTTTCAACTATTGATTCTTCATCCTCAACATCTTCAACAGGCTCATCTTCAACTTCTTCAGATTCCACATCATCCGAAGAGGATTCTTCAGAACTGTCATCTTGCGCGGTATCAGATGGAATCACTTCTGTAGTTGATTCCTCGGAAGAAGTAATCGAGAATGCCTCAGCTGCCGCCTTAAGTTCTCCTTCAGTTAGATATCCATTATCATTTGAATCATAATCTTGTGCATGTAGTAAAAAGTCATCACGGTGGGTTATCGAAAACCTTTCCATGACTCTAACGAGAACATTTTCGGAAAATTCTTTCGCAGCAGTTCCAGTATCTTCTGAGTCTGATGCCGTCTTTTCCTCTTCTGCAACCATCGTTTCGCCTGTAATAGTAAAAACAAGTTCTTCTAAACTTATTTGACCATCGTTATCCGAATCGAATTGTTCGACAAGTCGATCGACTTGTGAAGGAGGTAAATCGGCAAGATTTAGTTTGAGTAAAGCATCTTTTAATTCGTCAGCATCAATTGACCCGTCACCATCGGAATCCATTTTTGTAAACAATGCACTGACTTCAATACCGGTTTCTGTAAACCATTTTCGCAAAACATCTACCACATCATCAGCAACAAAGTATACGCCGCAGTTAGGGCAACTTTTGGAATCTAGCGGCACAAGAGAGTTACAAGCACCACACTCTCCAAGAGATTCATCGGAGACGCCAGAGAATTGAATACCACACTCGGCGCATTCTTTGGAATTTAGTGGAATTACGGCTCTACAAGAACCACATTCGGCCATCGGAATTTCATCGGATTTGTCGTCGGACATCTTCACACCCGTTTAAGGCAAAACCTTGATGAATATAATCATTCATGGGATTTTATTGTTGAAATGTAAATATAAGAAGTGTTTGGGGTAAATAGGTGCGACGATGAAATTCGAAGGAGGGAACATATTTTCCATCGATTATTCGACTCAAGATGAATTACTAGCCCTGGCCGATAAACTTCTTGAAAACACTGACTTTGAAGTTAAATTAATGTCTAGAATGCCGCCAAGAAGGTTGTTAGAACATATTGATATCTCCAAAATAGATTTATTCTGGCTCACTGAAAGAAATACCGAATATTCGATGCCTCCAAATCTGGTATCAATAAGCAATGAAATTAATACTTTGAATACTGACGGAGAGCAACTAATTATCATCGATGGATTTGAATGGTTGATTGACCTTCATGGAAAAGAGAACATACTTAATTTCATAAATGATATTTCGGATTCATTATATGGGACTAAATCAAGAGTAATATTTCCCATTGATGAGTTAAGTTTTGATAGCGTATGGGTCTCTAGGATGCGAAAGGTAGTCCGCCACATAAAGTTGGACCATTCGGTTGAATTTGAGGAATATCAGGAGTCAATGGAGCCCAAACTATCTACCAACACCCCAGATGAAAATATAAAATTTGATTTGGGAATTGATGGGGCGCCTAGACTAAGTATCCTCTCAAGGCTCCCTCAAATGGGTTTCACCCAGGCACTTTTAGTCAAAAGAATATTGCAATGGAGGCGGATGGGTTTGGATGTTTCTGAATTAGAACCCGCACTAAATTATGAAACTAATGAATCATATGAATTATATCGGCTAGTCGAGGAAAAGGTAAGACGTGTTGTAGAACTAGAAAATTATCTTTATCACAATTCTGACGAAATCGATGCAAGTGAACTCTCAACAGCATTATTTCGGATTAAGCAATTAACAGGAATAGAAGATTTAGAGAAAAAATACTACTCTAATTAGGTAGTCGACTGTTTTCTGCTTCTATCCTAGATAACCATCCACCGTTTTTCAAGGAGTTGGAGATCGCCACCAAATCACTACTAGTAGATCTATCAAATTCAAGTTTTGGAGATATATCTCTAACCAATCTTATAATCGACTGAATGAATGGTGATGGTTTCAATGTTTCAAACTCTAGTCCTTGACAAGCAATTAGTAGCTCACATGCAAGAACCTCGGATAACCGTTGTGTCGCTTGTAAGAGGTTCCAGCAAGCAGTTGCGCCCATACTGACGTGGTCTTCTTGGCCAGCAGAAGTACTTGTCGAGAATGCAGTTCTTGGCGCGCAGTGTCCGTGAAG
>JABIUA010000098.1 GCA_018667575.1 Methanobacteriota archaeon
GCATTGATGGCTACTTTGATTCTATCGATGCAGATATTTGGATGCTTCAAGAAGTAAGAGCGTTACCAGAGCAACTCCCAAAAGGCTGGAATTGGCCTGAAGGCTATACAATCCACCTCCACCCTGCGGAGAAAAAAGGTTACTCTGGTGTCGCAACCCTTTCTAGAACCCCAATGGAAATTTCACAAGTTGGTAAGGCTGGTCAACAGGACCCAAATGATAGCGAGGGTAGAGTGATAGTTAGTACTCATGGCGATTTCACTTGTATCAACACTTACCTACCAAGCGGCTCGAATAAAGTTGAACGTCAACAATTCAAGGAGGCATGGATGGAGGAATGGCGTCAATTCATCAAGCCATATCTCAAAATGAAAACCCCTGTCATTGTATGTGGAGACCTAAACATAGCACATACTGAAGACGATATTTGGAATCCAAAAGGCAATGCTAAGCAGAGTGGATTTTTACCCCATGAAAGAGAATGGTTTAGTGAGTTGTTAAATGATGGTTGGCACGACGCATTTAGAGAATATGTGGGAGAAGGAGTCAAAACGTATTCATGGTGGTCTAACAGAGGACAAGCAAGAGTGAAGGATAGGGGATGGCGAATAGATTACTTCCTACTCAATCCAGCAGCTAAGAAAAGGGTAAAGTCTGTTTCAATAAAACGGGAAGGCGGCCTAGAAATATCAGACCATGCCCCAGTTATCTTAGAATTAGAGGATTAATCTGAATTTTCTTCAATATCGGATAAGGCCACAAGCAAATCATCAACTCTATTTCTTAGCGCCTGTATCGACGAGTCTTCGACTATTACAACCAGCGTTGCTTGATTTCCATTCTCAGTAAGTTTAGCAGAGCAACCAGGCCTAGAAGCAGCAGCAAGAAAAGTGGTAGCCAATGACCTAGACCCCGACCATTCTATGGTTGCTTGGTAAGACTCGACCATGAACAATCCAAGGGGTGGGCTGATATGAGGATGACTCTTGGACAAAGCATGGCGAAGCAAGAGCACTACGAAGTTCTTGCAGGTGCCGGTGGTGTGGCTTTAGGTGAGGCTAGAACTAATCACGAAGGAAGAAAGGCAATTTTACTGGTTCGTGGTAATGAGGATGTATCAGAATTTTGTGGCCTTGTCAGTACGATGGGGATCGAAATAGTGGAGAGTCTAGAGCAACCAGGACAGATTGACCCACGAGGTTATTTTGGGCGAGGTAGACTGCAAGATGTCGGTGATGAGATAAAGACGAAAAGCGAAAATCACCCATGGAATAATGTCGACTTAGTTTTGATTCACACAAATGCAACCCCCCGTCAAATTGTTACCATAAGCGATGTAGTTCAAGTTGAAGTATGGGATAGAGTACGATTATTATTATCATTATTCACTTCACATGCTAATTCTTTAGAGGCCAGAACACAAGTTAGAATTGCCAGATTACTATCGGATAGAACTGTCCTTAGAGAGGTTGCAAATCAAACAACTACGGGCGAAAGAGCAGGTTTTGGTGGTGGTGGTGTAACTGCACTACAAGCAATTCTGGCAAATGTCAACAGGGAACTAACATCTTTACGTAAGAGGCAAAAAAAGCATGCCAATGCACAAGCAGAACGACGCAAACAAAGAACTCGTAGTGGTGCGATGACAGTTGGCCTTGCTGGTTATACCAATGCTGGCAAATCTAGCCTATTCTTGAAATTATCAGGCAAAGATGTACTCGTTGAAGATAAATTATTCTCAACGTTAGAAACAACTGTTGGACGAATGGCTGCAAGCCCTAGGGTTCTTCTTGCAGATACAATTGGATTTATCGACCAACTACCCAACTCGACATTGGATGCATTTAGGGCAACACTTGCTGAAGCCTTGGAATGTGATTTACTTTTGTTGCTCGTCGATGCAAGCGATGATATATCCGAATTAGAACGCAAATTATCTACTTCTCGAAGTGAAATATTTTCTAGGTATCTTAGCAATGAAGAAGAAATAACCAATAATACTCTAACCGAAAAGTCACTACTTGTCGTATTGACAAAGATGGAACTGGTTGAGAGCAAATCACTGCAGCAAAAGACCGAATTAATTACAGAATTAGGATTTTCTAATCCAATGTCTATTTCCTCTTTTTCCGAACAAGGCTTGGATGAATTACAGAACACAATTTTGATGCGTTTATTTGGACCTCCGGTTGACTTAATATTACGCCCCAGCCTAACTGGCAGGGCTATTGAAGGCTTTATTTCAGATGTTTACGAAGCAGGTTTAGTCACTGATAAAAAAGAAAATAAAAACGGTACAGTTAGCATCAAAGTTTGGATTCAGTCCCAATCATTATCCAAATTAATAGCTCATTCCAAGGGTCGCATTGAACTCAAGTAGGATGGCGATTAAGCATGGTTATGGTCGCAGAGAGTGAAGATGAGGCCCAAGAAGCCGACTATATCGATGAGATGACCTCACAGAATAAATCTAACCAGAGCATGATGTTTGCGTCATCTCAAGCAAAACTAACAATCGAACAAAAGAACATGCCACCTATAGGTACTGCTACAGGAATTTTTGTAGTTATCATAGCCCTTCTTGGACTTATCAATGGCCTTGACTACACCTCTCCTCAATCTGGACTTGTAAGGCCAGATGAATTTGTATACAGCATGGCTCAAAATGCTCCAGATGAAAGCGCAAACTTCCAAGGGCATGTCTATGACCATGAAGGAAATGGTTTGAATAATTCTACAGTATATGTTTCATGGTTAGAAAATAATGTATGGAATTCAAGTGAACTCAATACAGATAGCGAAGGATATTTTGAATTTGAAAATTTAGACCCCGGCATGGTTAGAGTTGACATAATAGTCAGTAGAGACGGCCACCGTGATGTATTTTCCAATAGAGTGCTCCTCTCACCACCTGCATTATTTGAACCGATTGGATTTACAATGATAGATTTCAACGTACCTTCACAAGGCGATTTTGCTAGTCAAGAATGTTCCAATGGTGCTGAAGATTGTGAAATCCGTGAGATAGATAGAACCCCTGAGCAAATGGACCATCCTCTAATGGACCCAGGCGCAGCGACCCTGTATACTACTGTAGGAATCGCTTTCATTTCCTTGGCTTTGACATCTATGGGGTTCGCGATTTGGGCGATGAAGTCTGGCTCTATCGCACTACTTAGAACAAGTGCAGTATTGTCCTTTTTCACCATGGGCCACTATTATTCGGCTTGTCTATTTGGTTTAGTGGCATTTGCTCTAACTTATTCAATCAAGAAACCAAAGGTGATTTTGGAATAAACATCGCACCAGCACAATTGACATATTTGATGCAAAACAAGCGTCTCTATTATGACCGAGAGCCAAGCATGCCACATTATGGACTTGTTAGGAGCGTGTTGGATGGTTCGCTCATTAGAGCAATCTGTATCTTCGGTTTCTTTCGACAAGCAGAACAATCTAGTCGCTGGAGGATGGGACGGACAGATAAGAAAATGGAATTCCGATGGAGATTTATTGTGGTCTGAAAATTTACCAGATAGAATAAGTGAAATATTATTCCATAAAGACCAGATCATCGTTACTTCAGGACTTCACATAGTTGCCCTTAATGCCGAGAATGGTCAAATTAATTGGCAACATCCACTAGAGGGAAGTGCAGATTCCGCCATTGTAGAAAACGGTGAAATTTATGCTACTTCGTCAGTTTATGATATCGAGCACAATGATTTCCTAGAGTCTGCGATATGGAAATATTCACTACAAGGAGAGCAAAAGTGGATTATCAGAATGGATGAACGCCCTTGGTTTATCTTATCGCATAAATCGAAGGTTATTGTCGGTTTAGGAAGGCCTATGTCTGGATGGGGAGAAGTGCTTCCAAAAGGTGAAATAATCAATCACCAACTGAGTACCTCTTCTCCAATAATGTGTGGGACAAAAGATTCCAAAAAAGTATTGTTTGGTCACGCGGATGGAACAATTAGTACATCGAAAGCTACGGAAAATAAGTTCACAGAATCAGTAGAAATTTTACAAGCAACAGACAATATTAGAGTCGCTTCTCTAGAGGGCGGAATCTTGATTGCCACAGACACAAGTAATCAGGAGATGTGGACTGCAAAAGGCTCTCCAATCAGTACCCAAGCCGTCGGTTTTATCTCAGGTGAAAATAACACTCATTGGTTGACTAGATGGAGTGGGGTTGAGGGCAATTTAGAAGTCAGAAATTCAGCCGATGGAAAAATACTAGCCCAATCTAAAATACCTCAAACTAGGACTATTTTTTCTAATGACTCTAGAGTTGTTATCGGTTCAGATGATGGTAAAATACATGTTTGGGAGAAAGAGATGTTTGATCGTAGAATTCAATCGGATGGCGAAGGTGCAACCCAATCCACTTCTCAACGAGATGCGCTAAAAGCAAAACTCCGAGCCCTTAGAAACAAGTAATCTATTCTTTAATTTGACTTTCTAGTCCTAAGAATGTCAATACCTTCCGCATCCAAGATAATTTTTTCATTTTTGTGTCTTGATTAGTAGTTCCTGACCAGTCACCAATTTTTTGAGTTGAAAAACCAATCAAACTGATATTGCTCAAATCAACTCCGGCCCACAAAGCAAAACATATCGCACGGTCTCCATCAGTGAAGCCCCCAAAATTATACATTCCTTTGATGATTTCATTAGTTTGGTGTGAAAGAATAACTTCCGGCGGAGTAGCATAATTACTCCACTGTTTGATTATTTTTTGCCATCTAGAAAGGTTATCACCATGAGCATGTATAATGAATCGTTGATTTTTGGAGGCAGCCAAATCAATATGTTTGCCTCCGTCTAGGTCACTAACTATGCAAGTTAGTCTTTCAAAATCTAAAACGGCCCCTACGGAACCATCCGCAGCAATCATTGCAGTGTTATCTAATTCTAAATTCTCTAATTCCTTTTTTTCTACCGCTGCACCAATAATTACGACCTTGTCACTATTTCTCAATTGTTCACA
>JABIUA010000083.1 GCA_018667575.1 Methanobacteriota archaeon
AAGACTCTTATGTTGAATTTTTCATTGATGGAGCTTCTGCTGGTTACTTTGGTAGCGAAAAGGCATCGATTCCTGCAGGAGATTTTGGTTCCAATAGTTGTTTCCAAGACGGCCTTGATTGTGATGAACTATACATTGGAAGAATGGGCGCAGGGTGTGATTGTAACTACTTCATGGGAATGATTGATGATGTTATTATCAGTAATGCTGCTAATGAATCTAGTTGGCTGTTTGAAGAGGGTGAAGGCTCTGTTACAACCGATTACTTCGGACTTAATGGGAGTATAAATGGTGCATCATGGGTAATGCCTGATGGGAGTATTGTCACTCAAGCGATACAAATTTTCAATGGAATCGAAGTAGGAGACATATCTGGAATGCCAGGAGACCAGTTGCTTTTCTTTGCAGAAATAGATGAAATGACAAGAGCTGCCTATTTGAGTGTGTTCGAAGAATTTGGCGATTTCTGGTTTGAAGAAGAGTCAAATTTTGAAGTATATGTTGGTTACGAAGATGTCCCTAACTCATGGGATTATGATGATATTCTTGAACCTGAGTGGGGCTTTCTTTACTCAGATTGGGAGTGGCCAGAAGCAGGCACATGGTGGTTCGTTGTAGTTCCTATCGAGGAAATTACCTCAATTTCAATTTACCTTGACTGGGAGGTTGCAGACCCACCACCTCCGTTAGATGAAATGACAGAACTGATCAACGCAATTCCAGTAACTGACCAGTCTATCACTGGTGGTCGACAAAAACCGGTTGAAGAAAAAATCCTCTACTACTATGTCAATGTAACAGAAAATCTATCAGCACTCACAGTGAAGACATACGGCGGTTCGGGAAATGTTGACCTTGGCATATCTTGGGGTACAGTCCCAGACCCTTTCAATAATTTTGGAATTTGGTTTGCTGAAGAAACAATGTTTGAAGATGATACAATTTACTATGATGGCGATGATATGACAGGAAAGGTCGCATGGGATGGCGGCCAAGGAAACGATCAAGTAGTCACATTGTATGATGTACAACCAGGTATCTACTATGTTGCTGCCTATACATACCAAAATGCTAAAGATTTCACAATAGTTTCTTCCTTAACATACCAGCCGGATAACATCGAACCTGAAGATGCAATTGAACTTACGCCGGGTATCGAATACGGACCACTAAGTGGCTATGATGGATTGATGCAATATTTCAAGATCGACGTACCAGTTGGCACCGAAAGATTAGAAGTAGACTTGTCTAAAGGGTTTGGAGAGGCATCACTATTCATGAAAATTGAGCAAGCACCTACTTCGGAAGATTTCACATACCTTTCATCCAGTCCAGGGGCTGGTGACAAAATTGGTTTCAATGATCCAGTGCCGGGCATGTGGTACATACTACTGGAAACAGAACAAGTATTTGGCTCGGTTATGATTACTGCATCATTTGAAGATCGTTATGTTTGGTCATATGATGGAACTCCAATCGAGATGTTCAACAATGAAGAAATAAGTGGTATTGAAGCACCTGCTGGTGAAGAATTATTCTTCTTCTTAGATTTGGAAAAGCCTGGAGACTATCTTGAAATTTCAACATATGGAGGAAGTGGTGAATTATCTATCAGTGTTGAAGGTAAGCAAATTATATTTGATTTTGATGACTTTTTCGAATTTGACGATTTCATGGTTGTAGATTCCGAAGGCATGGGCAGGCAACGACCACCTTCGATGGATACAAACAGTGAAGATATCGAAGTTAATTCATTCGGCGAAGGCACATATCAATCTATTTTTATTGATTTACCTGCAAATGGAAGATTCGACATAGTTGTTGAGGCAATCACTGATTTCTCTGATGTCACAATCTTAGCAAGTTGGGTGTACTCTGACTTCCTCGAACCTATCACAGTGGACCCTGTTGTGGAACCGACTGTGGAAGAATCATGTAGAGATGTAGCAAATGAGATAATGAAAATAATGGATAAAGACTCCAATGGTATTATCGACACTGATGAATGGCTTGATACTAATTCAAATGAAGTAGAATTTGAGGGTGATATCGAAGGTGATGATTTTACATCCGTGGATTCGAACTCTGATGGAGAAATTGAATTTACCGAGTTACTGCAGGAGACATGTAGTTGTGATAATGAATTA
>JABIUA010000096.1 GCA_018667575.1 Methanobacteriota archaeon
CTCTGAAGATGTTTGGCCTGGTGTCGTAGATGTATATTGGCCGACTGCACAATGTCAAGAAGGATACTATACACGTGTTTGCACAACTACTGCACCAACAGAAGGCTGGCATACATTTACTGCAATAGGGACAGATGATGATAGTTCAGCAACAACAGCTACAATTGATATCAAATTCACAAATATAGCCCCACATAGCACATTAATCAATCTATACAATGATTCTGGGACTATACTAAGCGACGAGCAGAAAATCTGGCAATTAGATGAAGATCAAGTTGTATTGGTCAAGGGTCAAGCAGAAGACTCAATCGATGATATCGAAACTCTATCGCATACATGGTGGCCTGATGATAAACAAGGCTCGCTGATTTACTTCCTTCAGGGCCGAGTTACCCAATACGAAATGAGTTGGCAAACATCCGGACTGCACACGATTAGATTGGATGTCACTGACTCTGATGGAGCGACAAGCAATACAATTGAACGCTGGGTCAATATTCGTAATGTACCTCCAATAATTCAGCCACTAGACTCAGTTTTACCACTTGCCGAAGGACAAGCCATTTCTATTACAGGTAATTCTACTGATACAAGTAGTGATATTTCTTCATTAGTGAAATGTTGGGATGTTGACCCTGGAATTGACAGTGATTCACAAGGTGGAGCAAGTGATGACTGTGATATTGTTGGAGATGAATTCAATTATGCATGGAATAGAAGTGGTTTCCATACTATTGTCTACCATGTAACGGATGATGATGGAGCGACTAGTAGTGAAATTTTGACAATCGAAGTAATTAATATTCCACCAATTGTTAGACTTCAAAAGTCTAGTTGTGTCGCATACCAGAAATGTATCCTTGATGCGAGAGCAACTATCGATTCACTAAATGATATTGAAGGTTTGACCATCGCTTGGGATTTAGATATCTCCACAGACAGTAACGGAGATGGAGTAAAGGATAATGATGCCGACCTAATTGGCAATAGAGTCGAGCATATTTTCAAGCAAGAGGGAAAAATTACAATCAAAGCAATGGCTTGGGATGAAGACCCAGAAAGACCAGGAATGGCTAAAGTCACAATAGAAGTCTCATCGCCTGATAGAAATGCTATGGAAAAGGTAAGTTCTCTTCTAGCAGGTGAAGAAGCGAACCCTCTAGCACAAGTAGCGCTAATCATTGTCATCATCTTACTATTAGTTGCTGTAGCGAGACGAAGAAGTTCTTCTGCTCAAAGTAAAAACTGGCAGCGTGATGGTCTTGATGACGAATTTGATACTGAAGCGCAAATGCAAAAATCACAAGCCAAGAGACCCACGGCACCACCTCCAGGCTTTGTTTTCGAACAAGCATTGCAGCATGCGCCCAGCGATTCTGAACAATCAGGTAATATATCGGTAGATGAATTATTAGAAGGACCACCAATTCCAGATTCCGGATTACCATCGGGATGGACTATCGAGCAGTGGCAATATTATGGCCATGAATGGCTCAAAAGTCAGTAATTTTACGATAATTTTTACAAGAATGCGAGTCTCTCAAGTAGGAGAACATCATCGCAGAGTCATGCTTAAACAACGTAGTTTGGCTTTAATTATAATTTTACTACTATTGTCGACACCTTGGATGGCAATGTTGGATTCGGAAGATGATGAATTGCAAGAGAGCATGATTCAAAGCAGTGGTACCTTGAATGGATGGCCTGATGTGCCCACTTGGAGAATTGGTGATAAATATACTTATGAGACCCAATTCGATGTACAGCAATTGATTCAACAAGCAAATGTTTCTGCTTCTCTAAATACACTAACTGGAGATACTGTTTACGAAGTAGTCGATATACTATTTATCACGATCGACGGTATTCAGACACTGGCCTATAAAATGGACGTAGATGGTTCTTTTTCATCCGGTAATAGTGGGGCTACTCTCGAAGGAGTTAGTGGAAAATTACAGATCGGCTATACTGGAGAAGATCTAGTCCGAGTTCGCGACCTCGGCGTAATAAATAGTGAATTTACTTTGGACGTCACCTTCGATCCTTTGAATCTCGGTTTTCTAAGACAATACATAGCAACTATATCATTCGATACGTCGTATTCTCCAGCCAAAGAAAAGTATGATTTCCCACTTCATACTGGCGACCAGTGGTATATGGGATTCATGGCAAGTACCGATGTTTCTGGTTCGTCAGATTATTTTGACCCTTCCGAATTTGATAATGCTGGTTATGAAAATAATAGTTGGCAAATCACATCTAATGGAGTTCCTACTGAAAATGGAAAAAATATCAAATATACTGGTTGTGATGATTCATACAAAGTCAACGAATGGAATGCTACAGGAGTGTCTCAAGGTTTTAATTGGTATTGCCCTGCAGTAAGATATAATTCTTGGATGAGAGTTAGTAATGCTGCTGGATTTACGATCGATTGGCTATTGAAGAGTTATCAGCCAGCTCAATCATCTGGAGTTGTTGCTGGTTCTGACCCCGGTACGCGTAATTTGGAAATCGAAATTGGACTACAGGGTATTGCAACACTTCCTAATGTTGAGCAAGCGATTACGATTGACTATGGAGGACAACAAAATAATCCTCAATCAAATACGAATTTACAATTAAGATACGAGATGGCAGGTACTTTACTCAATCCAACAACTGATTCCAATGGACAAGCAACTGAGATACTAAATTCCTCTAACATCCTAGATACTACCAATTCTAGTGACGATTATACAAGTAATGGATTGATAGTTTGGGACCCTGCTACTGAAATAATCGGTGCTACAACAATTGTTATCGATTTGTCCTTGACTCCTGTCGATTTGATAGCACAGGCTGATGCGATTATTGTTACTCGAACCCGCGATGGTAATTCTCAGATTCTAACTAAGTCAATTGGATATAATTCACTTCCTGGAGATTTACTATCATTCTCAATTCCGACCCAAAATCGAGGATTACTCAGTTCACCGACTACAGAAGTTGAGATCATAACTCCTGACGGAACATCGATTAGAGAACCTGTTCCTTCGATTCCGTCATATGGTGAAGCAAGAGTTATTGTTGATTGGACTGTCCCTGCAGCGACTTCTATTGGCATCCAAACAATGTCGATTACAGTAGACCCTGATGAAACCGTTACTGAAGATGGCAATAGAAGCAATAATTATGCTGAAGTAGAGATATTTGTTGGAAGAGTTCCTACTGCTCAAATAATAGTTTCTGATTCTGTATATACCTTTGAAAATGTCACTTTAGATGCTTCTGCAAGTTTTGATGAAGATGGTGGAGATGTTGAATGTCGTTTCGCTATCGAGAGAAAACCTGGACTGATTGATAATATTGATAGTGAAGACTGTTGGACAGAATTCAACTGGAGTGATGGTGGGATTTGGAATGTCCAGTTAATCGTAACTGATGATGAATTAGATATTGATATAATAGATATTACTGCAGAG
>JABIUA010000093.1 GCA_018667575.1 Methanobacteriota archaeon
GAACCATCTGACCACCTGGCATCATTTGTCCGCCCATTGGCATTCCACCTTGTTGGATTACTGTGATTTTTTGTCCACCTTGTCCGATTGACACTCCCAAAATCAAACCAAAGACTAACAAAACACCACCACAACATAGTAGCATTCCTCCGCCTAATCCTTGTAAGACTCCACCAGCTGCTTGTCCAATATCAGAAAGAACGTCATCTAGCACTTTATCATCATATTGAACCCAACATGCTGAAGCACAGGTAACTGTTGCCGTACCATTTGTATATTCATATGCACTATCTCCAATCTTGACGAGAATCTTAGAACCTTCTTGACGTTCGTCTTCCCAGTCCCAATCAGTGGAACATGCATAAACGAAACTATTGGTTGTATCTTCTGAATGAGTGGTAGTAAAATCTGTTTGTCCTTCGCTTTGATCGAATTCTTCACAGAAATCCCAAACATCATCTCCATTAATATCTTCATATGTGCCTTCAATAAAAATTGAGAATCCAAGTTCTCCTCTCCCGTCATCATCAATAATCTCTATAGAGCCAGAAGTCACCCTTTCTAAGGCCCATTCATCTTCTTCCAAAGATTCTACGCCTTCATCGATATTATTACTACCGACTGCAAGGAGAATCCCACCAAAAATTAGAATCACGAGGCCTATTGCCATGAATACTTTACCAACTGTGTGCATAACTTCCCGTCATATTAGTATCATATAATCCTACCTAAATGGTAGATTATGCTGGAATTGGCTGTTGGTCCCACCAGTGAGGAGCCTCAAACCAAGCCTCATGAGATGGAGAACGGTCTATTATTGGAAGTCCGATTACACCACCATTTATGGTGAGTCCACCTAATGGATTTGTAGCACAAGGACTTGGAAGATAATCTTCTCCAGTTTCAGTCAATTCAATTCTTAGAGAGTGCCCAGCAGGTATCACAATATCTAATGGATTAAATTCCATCAGCATTGTGTATTGACTTACTGGAGCGGTTGGTTTTGCCTCATAACCACCATCTCGATATCTTATATCCATAGTAGCGTGACCAAGTCTTAGGTTAGCAGTATCATCATACATTGTAGCAAATATTTGTCCACCTTGACACGCTTGAGTTGTAACATCAAGATGTAGAGTAGGTAGACCAGAAACATGGGTTTCTTCCTCAAATACTCCGCTGGTTATTGTCACTGATGAACCCAGTCCATTTACAGTTCCACTAGCACCATCCCAATCACTTGAGATGTCTTGTAGTACCCAAGTCATGTCTTCAGGAGGCCAAGTTTCTTCAACATGCCATCTTCCATCATTTGTTTGAATTTGTACCATTGGTTCGGGTTCTTCTCCGATATCTTTGAGGTAGTAGTTGAACCACTGATATAATTCTACGGCCCAATCCATTCTACTCATATTCGGATATGCTTCTTTCCCGTAACCAGATTCAAGTTCACTGTGCCGGTCAGGTTGGTCTGGATAATTATGTGCCCACTGGCCTGAAATAGCGCGGGCGTTGATGCCAGCATCTCTCAACAGTTGGTAAGTCGGGAAAGCATGGTATGGATCGACATTCCAGTCTTGTAGTCCCCAAACCAGATAAACGCTACCTCGATAGTTTTCTAGAACATCGGGGAGATGTCTCCTCTCATCCCAATAGTCATTCCATTCAGCACCACCAAATTCTGCACCAGCCCATGTTGAAAAAGGATTTAGTGGGCCGATTAAATCATCGGTGCACATTCTCATATCATCAGTTCCAGCATCGGTAGTTGCACCTTCATAGAGTGCATCATACAACATTGCTCGAGTTTCAGATGAACCATTACGATAGAACATTTCTTGAACACCTATGGATCCAGAAATTGGCACGATAGTCTTGAGATAGTCAGAAGGTTGTTGAGCAGCCTCCCAGTTGGTTGTACCTGCATATGATTTACCCATTAATCCAACATTTCCGTTAGACCATTCTTGTTGCCCTAACCAATCTACTACCGCTTGGATGCCAGTCTGTTCACCCAAACCCTTGACATCTTGACAGTGAGTTGATTGTCCAGTACCGAAAGTGGACGCTTGTGCTAAAGCATATCCATGAGGGACAAAAGTATCGTAAACCCACTTTCCAACACCACCATCTGGTACTGTATTTGGTGACGAATCATCACCTGCTCCAGGTAACCCTTCTCCACCGAAGTCATAGTATGGGTGAATTGTCATAATTACTGGTACAGTTGTGCCCTCCGGGACATCAGGTAGCCACAGAGCTACATGCATCAAAGCATCTCCAGGAACTCCAGCATCTTGCTCACTAGCGGGTAGTTCTACTTCAATAAAATGTTCAGAATAAGGAAGCGGTTCATAAGTCCCATTTACCGGTAATTGGGCTCGCAATGTATCCATTGGTAAATCCATTTCATGACGTAGATGTAGTGGAGTTTCCCACCATTCATATTCTTCTTCTAAATCCATACTATTGAAAATAGTCTCACCAAAAGTCATCGCCATCAGTAAGAACACGATAGCAACAGCAATTGTTGATATTGCTGAGAAATTCAAATCTCTTCTACTGGAAGATGTTTGTGGCACAATTTCTGCGACAAGAAAACCCCCTTCACCTGCCAAATCATCTCCTGCCATGTACATACCAATCACTACTTGGTCATGAGTATGACGCTTTTTTGCATATAATTCTTTGATGGAGAACTCATCGTCGCGACATGCGAGGTCGATTTGCCACTCTAGTTGTCCTCAATTTCCTCTTGCTTTCAGTAGCTCCTTCCTCTATCGCACAAGATGAGGTGCCAGAATGGCGAACTATCGGTATAGACCCTGAAACTTGGACAGATGGTCCAGATAAAGAAGACACTCCAATGAATGAAACTTATGAGGGTAATGCAATTGTTTCAATAGAGGTTTCTTATGTTAAGGAACATGGTGCTTCAAGAGAAGATGGCACAGTGATTATCGAACTTTTCGAACAGTGGGCACCGATTACGACTAAAAATATGATAAAAAATGTTGAAGCAGGAATTTATGACGGTATATTTTTCCACAGAGTTATAGATGACTTTGTCACTCAAGCAGGAGACCCAACATGCAAGAAATTGGGTGTATATCCTTTCACAAGCCCAGAATGTGGTAGTGGTGGAACAGGCACTACTATTGTTTTAGAACATCATGAAAATTTATCTCACGTAGATGGTGCAATTGGAATGGCTAGAGATACAAATCCAGATTCAGCCGATTCTCAATGGTATATTGCCGAAACTGAAGCCCATGGCCTAGACCCAGAAAATAGAGAGGATGAGGGATATGCAACCTTCGGAATTGTCAGACATGGAATGCAACATATACGAAATATTGCCATAACTCCAACTAGTGATGACCCAACAGGCGATGAAGATATTCAAAATCCAGCATCCTCAGCAGGTAGGCCGATATATGAGGTTGAAATTTTATCAGTATCCATGATTGGAGTCTCAGACCCATACGGTACAATCAATCCCCAAGAATTTGATTCGCAAACTTTTGATGATACCATTAGAGACTTCGATACGAGAGTAGTTACTTCAATCACTTTCATTATAGCGATTTTACTAATTGGAGCCTTACTTTATATGACTCAAATCGACCCTCCTTCGACTTTAGATGATGAGTCTAATTTAGTTTTAGATGCAGTACTGTATGACCAGTCTAATGACCCATATGAAATGAGTACAAATATTGCAATTTCAAAAGATAATAATGATTAGCCGATAAAGGGAAGTACTTTCAAGTTCGATGTTGTAGGCGAGGCATGCGAAAGGTAGTATTTGTAATATTATTGCTACTTTTCGTACAACTCAATGTTCCAATTGTGAAAGCTGATAGTGGCCGTTCAGCAAATGTAGAAATTTCAGTTGCTAAATATGACTGGTTCTCTAATGAAACGGTTTCAGTTAGCGTTAAAGTTTCTAATTCTCCTTTTGGAGTCGACCTTTATGGCAACTGGGAAGTCAAGGATTTTAACGATGATATTGTTGCCAATGGAACTCATATATTCCAAGCGATAGGCTCTGTGACACAGTTTAATCTGTATGTGAAACATTTTTTCAGTGGTGAGAATTTTTACTTTTTATCCATTGAAATTATAGATTCTTCAGGTGCAGAAATTGGCGATGGAGAACTCCCATTCATGGTATTTCAAAATACAAAAATGCCTCAAAAAAATAATCTTCTAGCATTTGGTGATTCATTGAGCGATATGGGTAATGCCAAAAATTCAATTCTTAATGTTCCTGATGTACCTCCATATTGGCAAGGCAGATTTTCAAATGGTCAGGTTTGGATTGAATATGTTTCACAGGCCTATGGATTATCGACCACTATAGGTTCAGGAATTGACCAAGGAGATAATCGGGCATTTGGTGGCTCACAAACTGGAGCAGGATTCTCATACCTCTTACTTCCTAACGTAGGTACTCAAATCACAAATTATCTAGCAAATGTACAGTCTACAATCCCTCCAAATAACATAGTTTCATTATGGGCAGGAGGTAATGATTTCCTTTATGGAACAGCCAACTCAGATACTATTGTCGCTAATATGGAGGCACATATTAGAGAATTAGCAGCAGCAGGGGCGACTGAATTTATTATGCCGAACTTACCTCCGCTAGAGAAAACCCCTGAAATATTAGGTAGAAGTCAAAATCAGCAAAACACGATAGCCTCCGAAGTAGTATCCTATAATCAGAAATTATCGTCTTTAATAGGAAGTATATCGGTAGAATTGGGATTAGTCATTCACTTCATTGATGCGTGGACATTATTTAATGACATTGTTGATAATAGCATGGCGTTAGGAATTGTGAATACCCAAGATTCAGCATGCTCAGCGTCAGCGTCTTTACTACCTCTTCCGATATGTAATAGTGCATCCACTCTGGCTGCTAACCCTGATGAGTATCTTTTTTTCGATAAAGCCCATCCAACGAGAGTAATGCACAAATTTATCTCTTATTTTGCCATTCAATCCATTGGTTATGGTGAAACAGATGGTGATGGAGTAATCGATAATTATGATCTGTGCCCTTGGACAGAGAACGGTAAATCTGTTGATTTAGAAGGTTGTTCTTGGGAACAATTGGATGATGACCAAGACAACGTAGTCAATGGAAATGATAAATGTCCTTCAACAATGATAGGCGCTATTGTCGATGTCGAAGGATGTTCTGCAGAGCAGAGAGACTCCGATGAAGATGGACTCAACGACGCGATTGACCCGTGTCCATTTAGTGAATTACTAAACGACCATGATTCAGATGGATGTACAGATGACATTGATTTAGATGATGATAATGATTCTGTTTTAGATGTTGATGACAATTGCCCTAAAGGTATGATTGGTAACCACTCCAAGGACTATGATTTGGATGGTTGCAGGGATATCGAGGATGTCGATATGGACGGAGACCAGTTGCCCAACCTCAATGAAGCGGATATAGGTACAGATCCCCTTGATGAAGATACTGATGATGACGGATTTATTGATGGAATTGATGAATTTCCGTTAGACCCGACTGAATGGTATGATAGCGACTCAGACGGTTGTGGAGACAACTCTGATGCATTCCCGACTGATTCCAGTGAGTGCAGCGATTTAGATGGTGATGGATATGGCGATAACTCGGACGCTTTCCCAGCAGATGTATCAGAATGGTTAGACATCGATGGTGATGGATTTGGTAATAACCGAGATGCATGCCCATTAGTTTCAGGTAATTCTCTTTCTCCAGAAGGTTGTCCTGACAGAGATGGTGATGGATTTTCCGATGATACAGACATATTCCCTAGTGACCCAGATGACTGGTATGATTCTGATGGTGATGGATACGGCGATAATACTGATTTATTCCCTGATGACGAAACTGATTGGGCTGATTTAGATAATGATTCATATGGCGATAATAGGGATAGATTTGCTAGTGACCCATCTGAATGGAATGATACAGACGGTGATACGGTTGGAGATAATTCCGACGCTTTCCCAGATGATCCGACTGAATGGCTAGATAGTGACGGTGATGGGTGTGGAGATAATGCCGATGTTTGGCCCCTTGACCCTTCAGAATGTTTCGACAGAGATGTAGATGGAATTGGAGATAATTTAGATATGTTTCCTGACGATAGGTCTGAGTGGAATGATACAGATGGTGATGGATTAGGGGATAATCAGGACCTTTTCCCGAGAGATCCAAAAGCCAAATACGATGATGATGGGGATGGCTTGGCCAATTCTTATGACCCGTTCCCCGATAATGAAAATATGGATTCTTGGTTTGATTTAATTTTCAGAATAATACTGGTTGGTGGAATTATCGGTGTAGTATTATTTACGATGAAAAAGAAATCAGAAATTAAGCAACCGATTCCTTGGCATCAATATAGCGATGAAGTAATGTTAGAAGCTGCAGAAGAAGATAATTCTGTACCTGAAAAACCAACAGGTCCACCTCCGCCGGGTTCTTTTCAATAGATTACTCAGAGCAGTAAACATCTAGAACAACGTGCCTGGTGTGTGGTGAATACCATTTCACTTTCTCCAAGTGTTTTGCTTCTACCTTCCATTGACGACCAATGTTTTGAGTTATAATTTCGAGTTTAGTAATTGTCTCTTCGACCCATGTTGCTATTTTTTCTTCGGCTACATTCATATGAATATGTAACCATCCGCCTTCACTTTTTA
>JABIUA010000095.1 GCA_018667575.1 Methanobacteriota archaeon
CGCTGACCTCGGTTCAAATCCGAGTCGGGCTACCAATTCAGTAGTATTGATATCTCAATTTTGGTACGAATAGCATTGATAAATTCATTGCAACTAGTAATGTCCAAATTATGAGTCCTAAAATTGGAACACTTCCCATTGAACTTTCATATTCAAGACATTCTCCGAAAAATGAAGATTCATCCCATTCAACACATTCGGCTTCAGGATCATCACTAAATAGCCAACCCGCAATTGTTCCAATGAGTGCGATTATGGATAATACAGTACATACAATTAAGCCAGTAAAATGACCTTTCGCCATTTTAACTCCAAAGGTGATTCCAGTTGCGAAAAATATCAATAATCCAATACCCATCAATACAATAATTGCTCCATATCCAGTTCCAGTCCCGAATGCACTTTCTACGGAATTAACAAATAACCCTTCAAAAATTATCGGTAATGCCAAGAATGCCGTAAAAAAACCCATTACCGTTGCAAATATTGAGCCAGCTGTAATTCTTATTGCAGGAATGTCCTCATATTCGACTAAAACATCCTGTCTGGGAGAAGGTTCGGCAACAGAGAAATCAAATTCATCTTCTTCATCATCCATACCCCATTCAAATTCCCCTTCGCAATAGGGGCAAGCGAACTCTCCCTTTGCATCATCTTCAAGTTCTATTTCTTCTTCACAATGTGGGCATAGAATCTCAACCATGGTTATCATGCCATCCTAAAAGTCTCAACTGATAATGTTTCGCCCTACATCAAAACACACACAGGTTCATCAATCTAGTCCATTTGGCCTCATTTGTTGAGAGATATGGCAATTGACAAGATAGCGGTTCTGGGTGCAGGGCAAATGGGCAATGGAATTACACAAGTGGCTGCTTGTGCTGGTTATGAGGTAGTTATGATTGATATTAAGCAAGAATTTGTTGATAGAGGAGTTTCAGCCATCGAGAAGTCTTTGGCCAAATTAGTTTCTAAAGAAAGAATGTCTAAGGAAGATGCTGATTCTGCACGTGCAAGGATTTCTACTGCCATCGACCGTTCAGCATGTCATGATGTTGACTTGGCCATCGAGGCTGTTCCTGAAATTCTAGATTTGAAATTATCGATTTTTTCAGAACTAGATCAAATCTGTAAGCCAGAATGTATTTTGGCGTCTAATACCTCTTCGATTTCTATCTCAGAGATTGCAGCAGCAACTTCAAGGCCTGAAAAGGTGATTGGTATGCATTTCATGAACCCAGTTCCAATAATGAAACTAGTCGAAATTATCAATGGTAAGCAAACTAGCGATGAGACCAATTCAGCAGTAATCGCTGCTGCAGATAAAATGGGCAAGACTGCTTTATCTTGTAATGATTCTCCAGGTTTCGTTTCCAATAGGATTCTGTGCCCAATGTTGAATGAAGCAATTTTGACTTTACAAGAAGGAGTCGCTAAACCTGAGGCTATTGATGGAATAATGAAGTTGGGTATGAATCATCCAATTGGACCATTAGCACTTTCTGATTTAATTGGATTGGATACAGTTCTTCACATAATGAATGTTCTCCATGAAGGATTAGGAGATGACAAATATGCTCCAGCACCTTTGCTATTAGAAATGGTTGAACAAGGTAAACTAGGTCGTAAATCTGGTGAAGGTTTCTACAATTATTCTTGAAGGAGTTGATGTATTGAATCCAAAAATAAATGTTCTAGGTGAGCCAATTCAAGATTGTTCAAAAGACCCAATGACTGGTTGGTTTCGAGATGGTTGTTGTAATACAGATAGTAATGACAGGAGTTTACATGTCGTTTGCTGTATAATAACAGACGCATTTCTAGAATTTGCTAAATCAAAAGGTAATGATTTGATTACTCCAGCACCTCAATTCAATTTCCCAGGTCTGAAATCAGGCGACCGATGGTGCGTTTGCGCCAGAACTTGGTTAGAAGCGGCAGAGAATGGCGTGGCCTGCCCCGTCAACTTACAGGCTACTCATGAAGAAGCACTCCGTATTATCCCTCTTGATGTACTAGAGTTATACGCTGAATAAGATATAAGCCGGTTTAGACTGGACAAACCATGAAAGATATTTATCTTGTAACTGGTGCTTCAAGCGGAATTGGAAGATTTTTATCATTGGAACTAGTGAATTCAGGCTTTTCAGTAATTGCACTTTCTCGAGAATCTACACATCTGAAAACTCTCGATGATGAGATAAGGAAGATTGATTCGAATTCGATGACAATAGCCTGTGATTTATCTTCTCCTGATGATATTGCTAAAGCAAGTAATATGATTTTGGAAAGTTATGATGAATTATCTGGTATAGTTCACAATGCGGGAGTTATTGACCCAATCAAACCTATCAGTGATGCTAAATTTGATGATTGGAATTATTTAATTCAAGTAAATTTGCTCGGAGTCCAAGATATCACTCAGCGTTTGTATGGTTTGATTAATGGAGATAAACATACTCGTGTAAGCACAATATCCAGTGGCGCCTCAAAATATCCAATTGGTTCATGGTCAGCATATTGCGTTTCAAAGGCTGGACTTGACATGTGGACACGTTGTCTTGCAGAGGAAGGACAGAAGAAAAATATCAGTGCAATCTCAGTAGCGCCGGGAATTGTCAACACCAACATGCAAGTGAACATTCGTTCATCAGACCCAGATGATTTCCCATTACACCCTCATTTTGTGGATTATCATGATTCAGGGCAGTTAGTAAATCCTGAAGAGGTTGCTAAACAATTATTGGACTTGGTCACCAATCACACAATGGAACAGACTGGTGAAAGGTTTGATGTTAGGGATTTGTGATTTTTGCTCTAAATCGTGGCAAGGGTCATAAGCCCACACCAAGCCACATCGGATAGGCGAGTTCTATGGTAGGGACAGATAGAGTTGAAATTAGAACATTGAAAGTAGGAAGATTTTGTGTCGTTGATGATGAAGCATACAAGATTTTGAGCATCTCTAAATCTAAGCCTGGAAAGCACGGTTCGGCTAAGGCAAGACTCGAATTAGTATCTCTTTTCTCAAGTAAGAAAATTTCTCACGTTGGTACAGTTACCGATAACATCTATGTTCCAATGATAGAAAAAGGAACAGCAATGGTCACTCACTTAGAAGGTAGTGAAGTTCACGCAATGAACATGAAGGACCACAGTATGATGATTCTCCCAATGGAAGCGGAGATGAATATCGAGGCTGGTAAGGAAATTATGTGGATGGAAGCCCTCGGTCGTTTCAAGATTATTAGAGACCACTGATATTTTTCAAAACAGTGTAATTTACTACACTTAATGAGAAATGCAGGTGTCTAATTGATAAACCCCATTCCAAAACTACAGTTTATGGCTGATATGGCGAATGCTAACATGAATGAGGCAGCAGAATTGTCTGCAAAAGAGCTGATTGATTCAATGAGTGATGTAGACAAAGAAGGTTTGAAAGGCTGGTATTGGTATGATTGGGCAAATCAGGCTTATGCTTTGACAGTGATGACTGTAATAGTTCCTGCACTTATGGCGAATTTGTATAACACTGCCACTGGTACACAGAGTGGTGATGGATTTTATGCTTTGATTTATGGTATGGCAATGCTTATTGTGGCGGTGACTGCCCCTGCTTTAGGCGTAATAGCGGATAGAATTCCTGTCAAGAAAGGGATGTTATTTTGGTATACTGTGGCAGGTATTGTTTTCTGTGCTGGAATGGGTGCAGCACCATACTTTGGTGATGGTGGCTACAAAGTACTAGCATTGATGTATGTACTTGGTTCGATTGGTTTTTCCGGTGGAAATACCATCTATTATGCATTTATGCCTTACTTAGCTCCTAAGAAAGCGATGGACCATGTTTCTTCATGGGGCTATGCATATGGTTTCATGGGTGGTTCGATACTATTACTATTCCATCTTGTAGTTCTGCTAGCAACACCTTGGGATACCAACTTCCAACTAGCTGTAATTTTCGTAACATCTGCTTTGTGGTGGTGGGGATGGGGTGCATTGATGTTCTTCAAGACACCAGAACCACCAGTTCTTGATGAGATGAAATATGAAGGGATTTTGAAATCAACTAAATTTGCTTACACTCAAGTATGGTCGACACTTAAGGAAATTCGTAAGTTTAGAGTTCTATTCCTTTACATCGTAGCCTACTTATTATTCTATGATGGTGTCAACACTATCAATGGAATGGCTAGTGCATTTGGTGAATCAGTATTAAGAATCAATCCTACAATGAATATTGCATTATTACTAACAGTTAACGTCGTAGCCATTCCAATGAGTATTGTTTTTGGTAAGATTGCAAGTAAGAGTGGAACTAAATTTGCTCTAATGCTGGCATTAGCAATATATTGTGCTGTTGCTGTAACTGCTGTTGGATTTGCACCTCTAGAACTAGAGGATGATCATGAAAGATATGATTTCCAATATGAATGGGATGAGGATGAACAAAATTACACATTGACTACTCTATACGGTAGAGGCGTCGATGGGTGGGTTTCAGCAGAATCAGATGGTGATGCAGAATTTAGAGAAGCTTTTGGTGAATGGATGGACTTCGAAGGTGAGGATGAAGATGGTAGTTCTGGTGGTTTCAAGTTCTTTGAAGGTATGTCTGCACTTATTGTAATTGGCTTGGCTACTGCCGGTGTCGGTTTCGGTATGCTTGCACTTATGCGTAGAGATATGGGCATTGCAGGATTACTGTTAATTTTATTACTTTCAGGTGTCGTAATGTTTGGGGCCTCAATGATGTTTACTGAAGATGTAGAAGAAAAAGATAAGTCTTCTTCAACCCTTACAGAAGCAGAAGCACTATCTATGGTCTCAGTCTTTGACAATGTATCTGAACACAGGTTCTCTATTCACTTCCTTGGAGGTAATGCTCTGATTGATAACAAAGGCGAAATAGGCGAACAGCACCCAACCATGGTTGATCAAGGCGGAATGTTTGACTGGTGGCCTGAAACAATGAGAGATGCTGTTTGGAAACCCCTGGGGATAGGTGTCAGTTTGCAATGGATAATATTAGGTTTCTTTGTAGGTTGTGTAATGGGTGCTGCAGGTGCTCAGGCAAGGTCTATGTTTACCATGCTAATTCCAAAGAGCAGAACAACAGAATTCTTCGGATTCTTCGGATTCATAGGAAAGGCAGCAGCAATGCTCGGTCCATTCCTTTACGCAGCAGCAGTAGCATGGTTTGATAGCCGTGTGGCAATTATGAGTATCGTGGTTGTAATCATAGTTGGTTCTTTCTTGTGTTCAAGAGTTGATTTGGAAGAAGGTATGCGAATGGCTGATGAAGAAGATGCTAGAGTCTTACAAGCAAGAGAAGCAAAACAGAATAATTCTTGAAGGGGTGTTTACTGTGAAGAATTTCGCGTTGGTACAAGCCATAGGTACGTTTTTACTATTGTTGTATATGATTATCTTATGGGGTCTTCCCTTAGTCCCTGCTCTAGCAACTTTTGACTATCTAAATTGTTTCGCAGATGGTCAAAGTCAGATAATTACTTACTTAATTACTGCATTTTCAGCGGTTATTGCTTTCTTGGTTTACGTTCATGGGTTATTATTATTTTCAGGTGCGACTCAAAGAATACTGCGTGTAAGGGTTGAAGGAGAAAGAAGAATCGAACCGCTCCAATCATGGATGACAGTTAGATGGGCGGTATGTGGGCAATTACATCGTGCTACTTGGCCAGTTCTAACTCATGTCATACCTTCCCCAATTGCAAATTTCTATTACAAACTTGCAGGTGCTAAAATCGGTAAGAAAGTTCAAATCAATACTGTAGGTATAAACGACCCTGGTATGATGATTATCGAGGATAATGTAGTTATTGGCGGTGCCGCTGTAATCAATGGCCATATTGTCGAAAAAGGGCAATTAATACTTTCACCAATTACTTTCAAGAAAGGTAGTTTGATCGGTTCAAGAGCGACAATTCAACCTGGTGTGGTTGTAGGAGAAGGTGCAGTGATAGCAACAAATGCCCTTGTAGCGAAATGGAAGATCGTTCCAGATGGAGAAGTTTGGGGTGGACTCCCTGCCAAATGCATCAGGAAGAACTCGGATCGACCTAGTTTGGTTGAATAGTAATCTGCAAAAAGCATGCACATTTCTGAATAATTAATAGCAATAGTATTCAAGTGCCCGCGCATGGTTGATAATGTGCGCAGAGCGTATGCTGGGTGTTAAGAGATGAGTGTTCAAAAATCCGCTTATAGACAACCTGTTACTCCAGAGGGTCTGAAAGCTATCGAAGAAGGTACTTTGACATGGCTTGATGATGAGATGTATAATAATCTCAACACTGGTGTATTGGAACAATATTTAGAGGAAAAGAATCTAAAAGAATCATTCGAAGTATCTCACTGGAGTACAAGTAAAGTTCTGTTTGGAATTGGAATTGGTGCAATCTTTTCTGGAGTTACAGCATATATTGGTTTGAAACTCGGTTTGGCAATATCAGCGGCTTGGTACATTGCTTATATCTTAGGTATGGCTCTAAAGTGGTCACCTTCAGAGGTTAACATTGCCACATCTGCAACAACTGGTGCAACCCACGCTTCAACAGGTTTCATCTTTACATTCCCTGCTATTTTCCTATTGGCTTCAGATGCAAAGTATGAATTGGCCTCGGGTCCACTAATTAGTTTAGGTGATGGAGAAGCATTTAATTTGGCATTTATTGGAATAGTAGCAAGTATGTTTGCTGGATTTTTAGGTGTGATGTATTTCATTATCTTTAGACGTGTTTGGCTTGTAGAAGACCCTCTTCCCCTTCCAGGCTTTGAAGCAACTTTGAAGATGTTAGATATCGCTTCAGATGTTAACACTGGTGCTGTAGAGCATGCTAGAGATTCGCTGAAAAAGATTGGTTTTTGGACTGGAATTACAATGGTCGGTTTATTCCTTATCGAGTATCCTCTAGTATGGTTGAATGATAAGAAATTATCATTATTCGATTGGTTAGCCGAGACATTACACATCGGTGATGTTGGATTAGCAACATTCTATTCTCATGGAAAAATACACCAACCATCTGGAATTAAAAGCGATGGTTCATCGCTAAAGAATACACACTGGAATAGTGATGAAAGTTGGAATCCATTTGCTTATACCTACGTTGGAGTTGCTCTAACTCCGTCAATGTTCGCTATTGGGTGGTTCATGAAAACTCGTGTCGCTCTGCTTGTTAATCTTGGAACACTAGTTGGTTGGTTATTCCTTGTTCCTCTTGCAGTAGCACTGAATGTTCCAGTCTACGAGGCCCAGTTAGGTGCTTCAGTACCAGTTCAAGATTATCACGCTGTAATGCATGCATTCGACCCTGAAAATTATCCTAGTGTCACAGGTGCTGCACAGATGGTTATCTTTTCCAAGACGGTTCGAACTATTGCTATCGGTTCAATTGTCGGTGGTGGTATGTTTGGACTTGCAAAGATGTACAAAACATTCTTGAATATTTTTGGTGATATTGGTAATGCATTGAAGGGTGAAGGAAGTCAAGAATATATGGAAGGTAAGGGTTGGTATGAATGGCCATTGAAGCATATACCAATTTTCATGATTGTTACTTTCTTTTCAATGATTCTAATTTTCACTCTCGGTGGGTTTTCAATTCTTGCGTCATTCATTTTCGCCACAGTACTAATCATGACAACATTCCTTCTTGGAGCAATTGCTGTAAGAGTCATGGGGGAGACTGGAATTGAACCTGTCTCTGGGACATCATTCATAGTTCTTCTAATGCTACTTGGTGTGTTTTTGAATGCTCAAGAGTTACTTGATCTAAATACACAAGATGCTGTATTACTGGGACTGGTTGGAACTACTGTTTTCGGTTCTGCAATTTCAATGTCGGGTACTGTAATTGGTGATTATAAAAACAGTCTTTACATTGGAAACCGTCCTTACCACATCTCAAAGGGTAATATCATGGGTGTTGTACCTGGTGCAATCATCGGTGCAGGTGTTGCAATTTTCCTTTCTATTCAACTGGCTAATGGAACAATACAACTAATCGCTCCACAAGCAAACGCATTCGCTACTTTCTCTGTTATATTTGCTGAAGGTCAAGGAGACTTGACACTACTTGCTCTTGGATTCCTTCTTGGTATGTTTGTTGAATGGGCAACTGGAATGGGTACCTCATTCGGTCTTGGAATGTATCTTGACGTTCCACACACTCTACCAATGCTTATCGGTGGCTATGCAAGAGATAAATGGGAAGATAACAATCTCAAACCTCGTATCGAGAAGATTAGGGCTGAATCTGGAACTACTGAAGCTGAAAAGCAACGTGCTTTGATTTTGCTCGGCACTTTCATGGTAGCAGCAGGTCTTCTAACTGGGGAAGCATTCTTTGGTACAGAAAGCAGTATTCTATCATTCATCGATACTCTAATTCCAAACCCATCCTCAATGGTGTGGTACTTTGGCAGACTACTTGGATTTGTTATCCTCAACGTATCGATTGGATTAGGAATTTACTATCTGTTCAAGCGTGCAGGTATCATCGGTGGCGGTGGTAATTCTGACGCTATCATAGATGCAGAGAAAGCCTGAGAGTGATGGCATGGAATCTATCAAAACCACGCCTACATGGGTGTGGATTTTACTAACAGGTGCAGTTCTTGGTGTTTCTAGTGCAGGTGCACTATTTCAGCAAGTAGATGAAATTCCTCCAATACTGAGGGCGTCTTGGAGATTACAACTAACGACATTGGTCTTAGCACCATTTGCTTTACTCCAATGGAGCCAAACTAGTTCAGAGATTAGAACTAAGATGTTCCAAAAAAATACCCTTCTGTGGTTGTTCGGTGGAGGATTGGCGCTTGCTCTACACTTCGGGACATGGGTTGCAAGTTTAGACCAAACATCACTGACACACTCACTATTATTCGTGACCGCTCATCCACTGATAATTATCGTTGGAATGATCATTATTGCTAGGTTTGTGATAGGTCAAAGAAAACCTACTAAAAAAGAGGTAATAGGTGCTTTAATTGGATTTGTAGGCGCACTAATTGCCTTACTGGACCAAGGTCATCAGCAAGGCGACCACACGGTTACTCTTTGGGGCGACTTCTTGGCTTTCATCAGTGCAGTATTCGTGGTAGGATATCTCGTGAGTGGAAAAGTTTTACGAAAGTGGATGCCGATATTCCTCTATGCATTTTTTGTGACATTAATTGGGGCTGTTATTCTAATTCCTGGTTCTTGGTTGATTGAATCTGATTTTAGTACATATGGAGTGTTTGGTTGGACTGATGGTGAATTCTTGCCTTGGTTCCTTGCTTTGGCTCTTATTGCAGGGATACTTGGTCATACAGGACTCAATACTTGTTTGCGATATACCTCGCCACTTGTTATTTCGACAAGTGTAACTATGGAACCAATCATAGGTTCGATTATTGGTTTCCTGATTTTTAATGAAGGTTTACCTGGTTTTTGGACTTGGATAGGTGGTCCTATTTTGGTGGCTGGAATCTTCTTAGTCATTATTGGTGCTCCACAGAGTAATACGAACAATGAAACACTCGAAGCAGCCGCAGAAGTATGAGGACTTATTATGAACGATGATTCAAACTTAGGTTGGTTACTACTTACTAACGATGATGGTATCGAAGCGCTTGGGATTCAACTGCTAGTTGAGTCGCTAAATAAGAGAGGCCATAAAGTGGTTGTTTTTGCTCCAAGTACCAATCATTCAGCAACAGGAATGCGAATAAATTTGATGACTCCACTAACTTGGAGGTTTAGAGATAATCTCAGAGAGCAGTGGGATATTACCAATCAAGATAATTTGCATTTAATCGAATTAGATGGCTCACCATGTGATACAATGATAGTTTCATTGGATAAAGGATTAGACCATATTCTACCAGATATAGTTCCTAGATTAGTGGTATCAGGTATCAATCTCGGTCCGAATATGTCACAGGATTCCTATCATAGCGGAACAATGGGTGCAGCAAGAGAGGCTGGATTGTACGGAATGCCAGCAATCGCCTCTTCACTCACTTCTTTTGATGAGGAAGGAATGGAGAAAGCAGTCGAAGCTACTGTTGATGTTATTGAACAGGCTTTGAACGTCTTACCAATGGTTCCTGAAAACCTCAGGAGACCTAGTGTAGATATTTCTGCTCCACATGTAAGTCGCTGGCCAAATATTGAATCAAATCCAGCATGGGAAAGTGATCCTGAAGAAGCGCTTCGCAATGCATTTAGGCATGGAGAATTAATGCTAAATCTCAATACACCACCGACATGGAATGGTGAATATCAAATTACCCGCTTAGGTATGAGGTGGTATCGTGATGCTATCTCATTTGGTTCTACTACCAATGATGAGAAAACTGCAACTTTCACTATTGGGGCTGCAAGTATTGACCATACTCCTGTCGAAAAGAGTGATTGTGATGCTGTAATGGAACATAAGTCGAGTATTTCTTGTCTGCCAACATGGCCACAGACTCATCCTCTGGCATTAGATGACAGACTACTTACTTGGAGTTTGGACTCTTGTGAAGGAAAGTATCCGGTATGGTTACAGTGAACTCACAGATTCAATGAGACACCTTCGTCCACTAGAAAGTGGCATATTCCAATAGCCATATGTCCTTGAAGCCATAAGTCACCCAATGACCTTAGTTTTACAGAATCAGGTAAATCACCTTCCAACGGTTTATCATCGCTCAAAATAAATCCGATATCGATTCCATCAACCACTAGATTTTCTTCATTTTCTTGATAACTGGAATGGGGATTACTTTGCATAGGTATGAATGAATCATCATTCCATAACCGTTCTCCATTAGCATCAAGTGCAATTATTGTAGTCTCAGACCAATCTGCAATTGTATCTTGAATGTCTCCTCGACTATCCCATATTCCCTTTGAACGTTCAATCCAACGACCCTTAGGCGGAGATGTTTCTTTGAGTACCTTGGCGATTTGTCCAGCCACTGACCTTTCCTCGGCATGAATTCCTTTAACCGCAGCACCATCTATTCGAATACGCCTATTTGGACCTGGTCCACCCTTTAGGTGGAGAATAACTTCAGTATCTTTTCGAAATCCATGGCTGGTCATTAATGATGCCATGAGTGCTCGAACAAGGACATCCATACGTCCTGCTCCACCTGCCATGTCGTTTAGCGGTAGTTTGCCCTGAGACATGGCTCTATGGCCAATTATTGCGAATCGACGCATGATTTATTCAGACTCCTCTTTCGATGAATGTTCTTATCGCTTCACACATATCTTTTTCTTTATCGAGGATAAAATGACTACCTTGTTTGTCTACTAAGTACCCTCTAGGCTTGTCTTTTTTACCTAAATCTTCTAGGCGATTTGCGATTACTGCAGTCATACCTGATTTCTCAATTTGAGCAACTGCTCGGAAAATCAGGTCTTTTTGTTTGATTCCAGATTCTAACTTAAATCCGATTCTAACTGAATTATTACATATCTCTTTGAGTTCCTGAATGTGTTTCTCGCTCTCTACTAGTTCAACATTCAGACTACCTTGTTGACTTGCTAGTTTTCCTTGGGCAGGATTGCTGACAACATAATCCAGTACCGCAGCAGTGTGTACCCAAGCGTCGATATTATCCTTTGAAATAGCCTTTAGTTCTTGTAACATCTCACTGGGATTTGGCGCTTTAATCACTAGAGGCAACCATTCAGGCTGAGTAACGGAGGTAACTCCAGCCACACATGTGATATCATGCCCATTTCGATATAGGTCATCAGCAATTGCATATCCAGTGGCACCGCTACTTGTATTTTGAACAAATCTAATGTCGTCAATTGCTGAACGTGTTGCTCCAAGTGTGATTACTACGGACTTACGATTATTTTTGGCAGAATTAATTTGATGAGCAAACCTAGCAACAATCTCTTCATGAGGGGGAGTTTTTCTCTTGCCTTCTTCTTCCTTACCCCAATGTACTGAAATCTCATGCTTTCTTACTTGCTCGACCAATTCATCGGTGACTGGGTCATTAGCTAAATCTGAATGCATACTTGGGATCATTAGTACTGGACATTTTCTAGTTCTAGCAGCACTTAATGCCATCAAAATTGGACCATGTTGAAGTCCATGTAGGTAACTTGCCATTAGATCTCTTGTAGCGGGAGCAATTAGAATCCCATCTATTTCATCAAGAGCAGTTAAA
>JABIUA010000086.1 GCA_018667575.1 Methanobacteriota archaeon
ATCAAATCTTATGGAATGAAGATTAATAAGAAATCCAAGTCTAAAATTTTCTATTATCTAAGAAGAGATTTGATCGGTTATGGTCAAATGGATGTTTTGATGAACGATGCTAACGTAGAAGATATTTCATGTGATGGAACAAATGTCCCAATTTTTGCTTACCATCGTAAGTTCGAATCAGTGGAAACAACTTGTGTTTGGCCTGAAGATGATGTTTTAGAATCTTATGTTATCAAACTTGCACAACGTTGTGGTAAACACATTTCTGTAGCCGACCCACTTCTGGATGCTACTTTGATGGATGGTTCCAGAATTGTTATGAAACTTGGACATGAAGTTTCTACTCGTGGTTCTTCATTCTGTATTCGTAGATTCAAGGATGACCCGTTTTCTCCAGCAGATATTATTGCATTTAGAACAATGTCCTCACTGATGGTAGCTTATCTTTGGATAGGATTCCAAAATGAAGTTCCAATGCTATTTGTAGGAGGTACTGCTTCTGGTAAGACGACTACGCTAAATGCAATGTGTATCTTTATTCCTTGGCAAATGAAAATCGTTTCAATCGAGTCAACACGTGAAGTAAATATTCCCCAACCCAACTGGGTTCCTGGTCTTACTAGGCAAGGTTTCGGTGGAGAATCAACCGAGGGAGTTATCGGAGAATTCGAGTTACTAAAAGCAGCATTGCGTGAACGGCCTGAGTATATTATCGTGGGTGAAATTCGTGGTGCTGAAGCATATGTTCTGTTCCAAGCAATGGCAACAGGACACTGCGCTTATTCTACAGTGCACGCTGATTCTGTTCCATCTCTTGTTCACAGATTAGAGAACAAACCAATTGATATTCCGCGTGTTCTTCTGCCTGCACTTGAGGCATGTTGTATTCAAATTCAGACAAGAATTAATGGAAAGCGTGTTAGAAGGACTAAGCAACTTGTAGAGATCGTCGGTATCGACCCTAACTCTCTAGAAGTAATCACAAATGAAGTATTCCGCTGGGATGTTAACACTGATGATTTTACCTTCAGCGGGAAATCCTATGTTCTTGAGAAGATTATGGTTAAACTAAATTATTCACAAGATGATATGAGAAGAGAATTGAGGACTCGTAAAAGAATTCTTGAATGGATGGTATTGAATGATATCCGTAAGGCTGACCAAGTTTCACAGATTGTCACCGAATATTATGTACGTCCAAATGAAATTCTAGCACGTGTTGACGGTCTACGTTGATGGGGGGAAAATAATGGAATTAACCGCTTGGCAGAGATTCTGTAATAGAATCCTTGGTAGGTTGATTAAGAAAAGAGCCCGTAGAGATAAAAATCTAGCAGACAATCTAGTCAAAGGTTCTATGGGAATAATGCCTGAAGTTTATCTTTCCACAGTAATAATGACTTCATTGGCAATTGTTTTAATTTGCTGGGGAGTAGTTTCATTATTTTTCATCCCAGATATCGGAATTATTGCTTTCTGGGAAGGGCTTCAAGACCCAGCAACTATCAATCCATGTCTTGATTGGGAATACTGGGAGCCGGAACTTATCGATGAATCCAAGCCAGGAAATGGCTGTCCAGAATATGCGACAAGAGTATTCCCAGCTGCTTTACAAGGACTAATTTTAGTTCTTGGCGGCGTAATAATTCCTTATTCCGGATTTTTACTAGTCCGTGGTGGAGCAAAGCGTGAAGCCGATAGAAGAGGCGCACAAATTGAGAAGTACCTTCCATATGCTGCATCTTACACTGCTGCTATGTCTGCAGCAAATGCCACACCAGCCAAGATTTTCCGTTCACTCGCAATGAATAGTGATATCTACGGTGATGTTGCAGATGATGCTGGATTAATTTATCGGGATGTTACATTACTTGGTTATGACTTGATTACTGCGATAAAGATGAGTGTCGATAGGGCTGCTTCAGTTTGGTTAACCGAGTTTTTCCAAGGAATGGTAGGAACTTTAACCGCTGGAGGTCACTTGAAATTATATTTCCTTAATAGAGCAGAGCATTACATGAGAGAAAATAGGACAAGACTTCAACAATTTTTGGAATCAATCGCATTACTTGCTGAATCATACATTGTAGTCGCAGTTGCTATGCCTCTGTTTTTGATTGTCATGCTTGTCATTATGTTCTGGGTTTCAGGTTCAGGAGCGCAGATGTCGGAAGGCATGTTGTATGGTATTGTCCTAGGTTTCATACCTATGATTCACGTTGCTTATGCAGTATTAGTTTACACCAGCAGTAAAGAACAAGAAATGTGAAGGGAGGTGATTTAATGGCTAAGAAGAAAAAGAGAATGGTTGTTGAACTCGACCTTCCAAAAGATGATAAAACTTTGAAGAATCTTTACATCATTCTATTCTTTTCAATAATTATTGGTTTGAGTTCAGGGATTATGTGGGCTGCCAACTCTAGCTTCATTCCAACTTCCAATGGAGAACCAATGTTCACCAATATTTACTGTGGCGCCACAGCAGTCGACCAAGCCGGTAATCAGATGGGCGAAGAATTCACAGGGATAAAGAAACCATCTTACAGGGCAAACGAATCATGCTCAATTTTGAAAGACAATCCAGATCAACTAACATGGGTTGAAGAGCCATGGGTTAATTTTCAGCTACAAGGTAAAACATTTGATGTCCCCGGAATTGCTGATGATGATAAAGAAGGAGTTGTTATTCTTCAACCACTAGAAATGAACTGTGAGGTTTTAGCATCAACTCCAACAAAATACACTGCAGCAATTAGAGACTCCGATGGCAAAACCCTTTCATTTGTTAACGGTACGACTGGTAAAGATACAGACGTTTGTTCAATTTCAATAGAGAATATTGACCCTGGTGAAAGATATCAAGTTGTATTCTTTTCTGGAGAAGATGGGAAATCTTTGTCTTCAGCGGAGTTTGACATGACTGTAGATTACTATGATGGTATTCCAAGTAACATGAATAACAAGTCATTTTGGATTGGTCCAAAAGTTGAGTTAGGGCCATTCACATTTAGACCGGCTATCTTTTTGAATTTCTTCGGTTTGATGTTCTTCTTCTTCCTTTATCCTGCATCCTATTACTGGGAGAAAGTTGAGTTCAAAAAGAACGAAGTTGAAGAAAAGTTCCCAGATTTCCTTAGGGACATGGCCGAATATTGGAAAGGAGGTTTATCGATGACAGTCGCGGTTCAAACGCTCGCCAAATCAGAATACGGTGCCTTGAATGACGAAGTCAAGAAAATGTCTGACCAACTTAGTTGGGGTATCAAGTTCAGCGATGTAATTAAGCAATTCGCAGAGAGAGTGGGTACACCTTTGGTCAAGAGAGCGATTACATTGATTGCTGAAGCGGATAGAGCTGGAGGTAAAATCTCTGATATTCTAGTAACTGCAGCAAATGACTCTCGAGAGATCAAGTTCTTGGAAGGCGAGAGAAGAAGAGCAATAGGTTCCTATATCGCAGTTATTTGGACATCTTATTTCGTATTTTTAGGGGTTATTACCTTGCTTGGTAGAATCTTTATTCCTGCTATTGCTAAATCTAATTCTGGTGATGATGGTGGCGATTCTGGTGGAGCAAATATCGGAAACATGACAATCAGGGCAATCGATCCACTTTTCTTCGTTACTGTATTTTATTACGGTGTAACAATGCAGGCAATCGGTAATGGTACCATGGCAGGATTGATGGCTAACGGTAGATTCTCTGCAGGTTTCAAGCACTCCGGAATGATGATTGTTGCTGCCTTACTAGCGTTTAATCTATTGGTATTCAATCCTGAATTGATTGGTGACTCTGCCTATGCGGTTAGTAAATTGATAACTACACCGGGTTCATCTTACATGATTGGGCTTAATCCATCGGGTGGAACCTTCTCCCCAACTCCGATGATTTGGGGTTGATGCTTTGCGTAAAGACGAGAATGCTCAGATACATATTCTTGAGATGCTGACTTTATTTTGGCTGTTTTTCATGTCAGCAACATTTCTCATTAGAATCGACGTCCCTGATTCACCATCAATTGCTCATGATTCTTCTCTAGAAACAGCAGGTGAGACTGCATTTCTGTATGGACTTGGCTTAGATGCTGATATTGAAGGAGATAATCGGTTGACTGAATTACTGAATGATAGTAATTTTGATGGAGCATGTGAATTATTACAAGATGCTATTATCAGCGGTAAAGATAGTAATTGCTGGATTGGCAAGAATAGTGCAACATCATCGCCATATGGCCTTGTAGGTACTCCGTCAGGTACAACTTTTGCAGTTCACCGATTAATTGCAGTCGATAATAACATGTGGACAGTAACTCTCGATATTTGGAGTACTGGAGGTGGTGCCTGATGTATGTTAGAGAAGGTAAGTCTACAGACAGAGATGCTGGACAAATGCTGCTCGCAACAGGGGTTGTACTGCTATTGTCTCTTCTGTCCATGGCAGTTTTCAGTGTGAAAGTTGCAGGAATAACCCAATCTTCAGACCCTTCGTCAAATGGTGTAATACAGACAACAACAGAAGTCATTGATGCAATTCCAGTATTGGTAGAGAATAGAACATTGGTCTGGATAGATGCTGGAATTGACAGATTAGATGCAGCACAATTGTCGATAGATAGTGTTCACGATGATTTATTGCATCATGGAGAATTACGGGGTGTAGAAGTGAAAATTTTGGATTTCATCTTCTCGGATATAGATGGCTCATCGATTTTGGTAACTGGTGAACTAGGCGTTTCAGACAGTACAACTACTCTACAGTCAAATGTGTCTTTCATAATCTCTGTTTAGCGCGGCTTTCATTCCACGCCAGATCAAGCAGATGAAGAATTCTTTCAGTATCATTCTTAACTCTAGAAATATCAACAATTGGCCAATTTGATATTTTCGATCTTTCCATCAAACCATCTTGAATACTTCGAATGCGTCCAAAGTTTGCCAAATATCGGTCTGCTCTTCTAAATGAATGAGCGTCTCTAGAACGAAGCCTATCTTTATGCTTATTTTCATCACTTACAGCCATTATTATCCCGAGTGCGATTCCTCCCGCATCTCGCCATGAACTCAATAATTTTTCACTTGGAACAATGTGAACTCCTTCGAGTAGTAGGTCAATCCCTTCGCGCAATGCCCTGTTGATAGTAGCCTCAATTCCAGTCTCTACCGCTTGACAAGTATCTAACCAATCTATGATTGGGTCATTGGCCGAGCCAATAGAAAAAGATGAGCGATGTAATGCCTCTTGCATATCTCCTTGGTCACAACTTCGCATTATTTCACGGATTGCATCAGTTGAAAGAATTCTTGAAAAATTACTCTTAGAAGCAATACTTAGCGCGGCTGTAGATTTACCAGTGCCGGTTGCTCCTGAAATTATGAGTAATCTTGGGGCTCGGTCGGCTAAGGTTCTGGCAGTAGTTTCAGCCAAGCCCACTGTACGCGCCATGAGTCGCTTTGAGTGGTCTTCACTCTATGAGTCTTGCCTCATTATCAAAACAAATCCCGCTTATTTCAATCATCCACTGGAAGCGAATACCTTTGAACGGTCACTTCATGGACGGTTTATGAGCGCACAACAAATGCTGATTAACGGAGAATGGGTAAATGGCGAAAATGGTGAAACTAGTGATGTTATCAACCCAGCTACTGGAGAGGTAATTGCTACAGTTCCTCGGGCGACCATCGCAGATGTCGAAACATGTGTTTCAGCATCTCGTGCAGCCTTCTTGGATAAATCGTGGAAGAATATGGACCCTGCGCAGAGAGGACGAATCCTCAATAAAATGGCGGCTGCAACTTACGGGGCTGCTAAAGAATTAGCAGCTATTGAATCAGAAAATAATGGTAAAACCTTCCGCGAAGCACTATCAGAAATTCGTTATGGCGCATGGACTCTGGAATATTTTGCAGGACTCTCGGACAAGATTGAGGGAAGTACAATTCCAGTACCTGGAAATCGTTTGAATTACACTTTACGTCAACCATTAGGCGTTACTACACATATCGTACCATGGAACTTTCCTCTTCAATTAGCGATTCGTTCGATAGCACCAGCATTAGCAGCAGGTTGTACCGTTATTGCAAAGCCAGCATCTTGGACACCGCTCTCATTAATCGCATGGGCTAAGAAAATGGAAGAGGCAGAAGTTGGTCTTCCTTCTGGAGTTCTACAAGTTATTACCGGTTCAGGTGGATTGATTGGAGACGCTTTAGCAGGACATTCCAATGTCGATGGAGTTGTGCTTACAGGTGGTGTTCCAACTGGACAAACTGTAATGGCAAAGGCTAGTGAAAACCTAACTCCAGTGACACTCGAGTTGGGTGGGAAAGGAGCAAACATCGTGTTCCCTGATGCTAATTTGAAATATGCAGCCAAGGCCATCTGCTTTGGTATTTTTATGAATGCTGGGCAAATGTGCTGGGCAGGTTCAAGGCTGATTGTCCATGAGGATATTCATGATGAATTGGTCGATGCAGTTGTTGCTGAAGTCGGTAAGTGGAAAGTTGGTCCTGGAATGTCAGAAGGGGTTAGAATCGGTAGTTTAGTTCACCAAAATCATCGCGATGAAGTATTAGAGAAACTAAAGGCAGGCCTGAAAATGGGCGGAACTGTAGTTTGTGGCGGTAATGCAATAGATGGTGAAGGTGCTTTCATGGAAGCAACAGTTGTAACTGATGTTTCCAGTGATAACCTATTGTTCAATGATGAATTATTTGGCCCTGTATTATCTGTTACTAAATTTAGTGAAGATTCTCAAGCACTTCAACTTGCTAATGATACTCCATTTGGATTATTGAATGGTATCTGGACCAATGATCTAAGCCGTGCACATAATATGGCTAGAGATTTACAATCAGGTATGGTTTCGATAAATGAATACCCAATAACCTTCCCGCAAACAGCATTCACTGGCTGGAAACAGTCAGGCATAGGAATCGAACAAAGTCAAGATGCTTTGAGATTTTATACCAAGGTCAAGAATGTTAATATCAAACTTTGAGGTGTAGATATGACAGTTTCATCTAGTGATATGGGCAATGGAGTTCAGTTGATTCAATTTTCTGGCCAGTCCGCTACTCAATCTTTTTCTCGTACATTCTTACCCGAAATTGCCAATGCTATCGATAAAGGTCTTTCTAATCCAGATGTACGAGCCTTAGTACTAACAGGTGAAGGCAAATTCTTTTCAGCAGGTGCAGATATTCACGCATTTGCTAAATCCATTGAAGATGGTGATTCTCCACAATTGATAAGAGAACTAACAGGTGTGCTTCACCCTCTGCTAATGCGAATGCGCCAATCTCCCACAATTTGTGTGGCTGCACTGAATGGTGCTTGTGCTGGTGGCGGCCTTGGCTTAGCCTTAGCATGTGATGTTAGAATCGGTACTCCTAATGCAAAGATGGCTGCATCATATGCTGGAATGGGCCTTTCACCTGATGGTGGTACAACTTGGTTACTTCCACGCTTAGTAGGTGACCAAACCGCTAGACGCTTTTTCTTTGAGAACCAAATTTGGTCTGCCGAACAAGCAAATGAAATGGGGGCTATTGATTCACTTGTCGACCAAGAGTCTCTTGTTGATTCTGCTGTCGTACTCGCAATTAAATGGTCACAATGGGGCGACCACACCAAAGAGGCGACTAAGCACTTACTTGACGTACAATCGGTTCAAGATTTTGAAACCCATCTCAAGCATGAGCAAACACTAATTGAGGCAGCAGGTACTACTGAGGCTTTCAAGGAAGGCGTTACTGCATTCATTGAGAAGCGTAGACCGAAGTTTAACTAATCATTTTGGCAATTCGGTTTCTTCTGCACTTCCACTAGACCAATCGTAAATTCCCTTGCCTGATTTTTTACCAAGTCTTCCTTCGGAAACCAGTTTCTCAAGTAGAGGGTGTGGAGTGTAGGACTCATCATCGAATGATTGTTTCAAATTCAAGAGAATATCTCGACGTACGTCGAGTCCGACTAAGTCTGTAAGTGCTAGAGGGCCCATTGGGTGCTTGTAACCAAGCACCATTGCAGTATCGATATCCTTGGCACTGGCAACACCGTCGGCTAGCATTCTAATTGCCTCATTACCTAGTACAACTCCTAATCTAGAGGTTGCAAAGCCAGGGACGTCGTTAACTAGAATAGTGGTCTTACCCATTTTTTCACCTGCAATTTGGGCAGCAGAAATGGTTAGTTCAGAACAGTTCTCGTGTTTTACCAATTCTAATAATTTCATGATAGGAACTGGATTGAAGAAATGCATACCAATTACTTGTGCCGGTTTTCCAGATGCTTCTGCGATTTTGGCAATTGAAAGTGAAGAGGTATTTGTTCCCAAGATACAATCATCCTTTGTCATGTGGCCAAACGATTCGAAAATACTACACTTTAACTTCATAATTTCAGGAACCGCTTCAATCACCATATCGACATTTTCGACAGCCAATTTCATATCGGTGAATTCATGTAAATTTGATGACCATTCTGTCTTCTGTTCAGCAGTAGTTTTGCCTCGAGCGATTCCTTTATCCCAGAATGCATCTATTCCTTTCATACCTTTCTCTAATCCCTCAGGATAGGCATCGAATAGGTTTGTTTTCCAACCACTTTGGGCGCAAACTTGAGCGATTCCGGCGCCCATTGTCCCTGCACCAATGACTGCTACAGTTTTTATCTCCATGAACAAGCCAGTAGTCTGTACTTCATGATGCTTCCTTGGGTTTGTCAGATTTACTCTGAGCAAATAAAACTCCACCTATAATTAGAATGAAAGAGATTAGTAGTGCAGGACTCAGTTTTTCATCGAGTAATAGATAGCCACTGTAGATGCCGATCGGTGGGACTAAGTAAACATATAATGCACTTTTACCAGCACCGATTTTTAAAATCCCGTCAGCGAACCAAACATAAGATATTACAGTGGAGAAAATGGCAAGGAATATTACAGAAATCCATCCTTCATAACTAGGCTGGGAAATTCCATACTGCCACATTTCAATTAACATCAGGGGAGTTAAGAATACTAAACCTGCAACAGAAGACCAAACAGTCAATTGTAGTGGTGAAAGAGCTTCTTTGGAATTCTCAGCAGGAGAGATCATTGCTTTCTTCATCAGTATTGAATTACAAGCCCATGCCAATGCCGCACCCGCAATCAAAAGGTCACCAATAGCACGGTCAGTAAACGAAATATCGACATTTGGAGAATAATAGAATAGGACTGCAACACCACTGATTCCAAGTGTCAGACCAACTGCTAAGCGGGAAGTCATTTTTTCATCCAGGAAGACAATTGCTAGAAGTGCCGTGAAAAATGGATTGAAGGTTATCATCAAAGAGGCATCACCTGCTGCTGTATACTGCATCCCAAACATGAAAAAAGCTTGATAAACACAGGTAGAGAAAAACCCTATCAAGGCAACTTTTTTCCATTCACTCTTATTTGGAATCATCCATTGACTAGATATTCGTAAGAAAACTAAGAAACATAAGACAGCGATTACATATCTAATCCATGAGGCAGCAAAAGGTTCGATGTCATTAGCAAGAACTCTACCAGCAGGCCAACCAAATCCCCATATTGTCGCGACGACTAATAACTTGAGATGGGTTGTAAAATTTTTCATTCAAATCGCTCCAAACCAAGTTGGAGCATTCTTGCTCTTGGTAGTCCAATTTCAGGCAGCCCATTAGCAGGTGAATAAATTTTCAATCCTTCAATCCGTGAAACATACAAACCATAACTGGCCATATCATCTAATCTATACGGCGTGTCAAGACCCATTCTCGTAAGTGTTTGACATGCTTTCTCGCTGTAAAGTGGATACAAATTTGTCGAGAAGTGTATCCACTCAGAGATTCTTTTGGTATCGACATTATCTAGTGTCAATAGATGTTCAAGAAGCGATACATCCGGGTATTTTACGGTCTGTAATATCATCTCGATTTCAATCATAATATCTTCAGGCCACGCTTGAGGCGCCCTCTTAGACCATTTTTCAGAGATGAAAACATGGTCGATAGATGCCTTTTCTTGTATCGAATAGATAGTTTTAGCATAATTCTCGTCTTCGATACTATCTGCCACTAATGAGGATAGTTCCTTGTAGAAACGTTCGCACATCTCCACATCAATACCGTACAGCGAAACTGGAATCATAATATCTCCTCGGGAGAGTGATTCAAGCAGTAGCGCCAATACCAGACTCGATTTGACGAGTGGACATTGGTTTATTTTCGATCCACTCTAGTTCAAAGATTTCTTTGAGTGATTCTTCATCTTCTTTGGTAGGTAAATGTGAATAGACGTAATCATCCCACTCAGCGTCAGAGCCTTCGAATACATTTCCTTCAACGGTGAACTTTTGTCTCTTAGCGACTCCAATGTCTCTGTTGAAATTTTCATGAGGAACATACAAGGTTGTTGCTCCTTCAGGTAGGTACTTGGAAAGTTTTGCAACTTCACCAACAATCTCTTCGTGATAATGACCTCTTGCTTCCTCGTTTAGAATCTCCTTATTCACTTGATTTCCAGCATCGAGTTTCTTACGTTCATCCCATCTACCTTTGATTCCCCAAACATATGCCCAGTGGGCAGATGATGAAGCATCTACGCCGAATAAGTCATGAGCGGTTGAAGCCCACTTGTTGATGTAGCGTTGTAACATATCTAGTGGAATAACTCCTGCTTTGATAACTCTTCTCAGTCCGTTTGAACCAGTTCCCAAGTGGAATGACTCCTCTTTGAGCATTGGGCCCATGGACGCAGCCAGGGGTCTGAATGCTGAGGTGGAAAGCATGCCGAGTTGGAATTTTCCGTCTCTGTCAACAAACATGGTGTAGCAGAAAAAATCTAGCCAATGTGGCATTGGTCTGTTGAAAGCACCTAGTAGTCTATCGCCATCTTGTGCGTTTCGTTCGAGTAGTTTTTGAGCCTCACGACGTCCTTGTTGGCCAAAGTATGTCATTAGTAAGTAGGCCATTTGCCAACCATGTCTCTGTTCTTCAGCCATGATTCTAGCCGCTGCGTAGCGGTCGTAGTCAGTAGGTGCTGTTGCCAGTAAGTGGCGTTGTTGCTCTACGGATGCGAATTCGGTATCGCCTTGAACTGTGATCATAGAAATCAGTGCATCTCTCATGCTTTGATGTGGTACTTGAAGAGAACGTTCCCACTTAGCACGACCTTCATAATCTCCAAATTCGATTACATCTCCTGCTCTATCCCAGTCAAATTGAATTGAGAGGTCAAAGTCACCAAGCCAGCTTTTATCAAATCCGACACGATCTTGCCAGTCTCCAAAATTCGCAATCCAGTCTTCCCATGTGCTCGGTAAGTTGTCCATGATTACCTGAAGGTTGGGTTGTGCTTATTGGCTTTGCGAACATATTCGTATTTACCCTTGACGGATTTCTTCATAATATTCTTCAATAATTTTACCTTCGATGGAATGAAGAAGCACTGAAAGGGTAGATTTAGAGATATCTAATATCTTAGATAATTCAACCAGACTTATTTTTCTAGGTGTCGACCAGTAACCTTTATTCCTAGCGATCTGGAAAACTTCCAGTTGCCTAGATGTTAACAGACTCTTACCAGTAATTCGAGTAGATTTTATTCGGTAAGGTAAATCCGCTTTTTTTAGTTCTTCAATAAATTTCTTTCTTAGTTCAGGTGTACACTGAATAGTCCAGCTGACCCATCCGTCCACTACATCGAATGGGGTTCTAGGGACCAACCCGACAATCCGAAGTGGACGAATAAAACCGCCACCGCCACTCACGATGTTGACGGTGGCCTTATGGTCATTGAGAATATTGATACTCTCAATTTCAGGTAGAGTCTGTAGGACTTCCAGCAGAGTGGAGTCAGTAGTGATCTGAGCAGTTCCTCTTCCTTTACTCAACGGCATTGTTTCGACAATCTGTAAATTAGAAGATGGGCATCTTCGAGATGAATCGCCAGCCCAATGACCATTGGGCAGACGGATTTCGATTTTTATTATCTCGGACATTCAATCACACTAACTCAGTGAACTCTATCATGTCTGGTGATTGTACCCTTTTCGACATCAATCAATTCTGCGAAGGTTCGAATTTCATCTCCATCAATCTTCACCCCAGGCAAGTATCCATCACATACACCTGAAGCGACAAATATAGCATCATCAGAGGTGCATAGGTCGTTTGCTTTCCACAGTCTAGTCAAATCATCATCAATCATGTTACCAGCACGGGCCTCTTCTTCATCAGAACGGAATACTAGTCTTCCTTCAAAGACGCCACCAATGCCACGTATTGCCGCAGCAGAAATGACTCCTTCTGGAGCAGCGCCTATTCCCATCAAAAGGTCAAATTCACCTTCAGGCCTCGCAGCCCATAGAGCACCAGAAACATCACCATCACCAATCAAATGTAAATCTGCACCAGCGGTTCTAATCTCTTTGAATAATTGACTGTGGCGTTCTCTATCTAGGGCGATTACTCTAACATCGCTAATTGGTTTGTCTAATACGCTAGCGGCTTGTTCTAAATTATAGGCAACATCAGCTTCGAGGCTTATGTGTCCAGATAATTCAGGACCTGCAGCGATTTTATCCATGTAACAATCAGGTGCATGTAACAGTGTACCTCTTGGGGCTGCAGCAAGGACAGCTATCGAGTTTGGTGAATTCGATGCACAGTTATTTGTACATTCTAAAGGATCTACAGCAATATCTATTTTTGGAACATTGGGATTGCCAATTTCGCAACCTAGTTGTTCTCCGATAAACAACATTGGTGCTTCATCTCTCTCACCCTCTCCAATAGCAACACGTCCATCAAATGGTACATTGTCGAAAGTTCTACGCATTGCTTCAACCGCTGCATCATCAGCAGCATCTTTTTCACCCTTTCCACGCCAAGCAGCACTAGCAATAGCGGCTTGGTCAACTGCTTCGAGGAAATGACCTGCGAGGTCCGATACGCTTCCCATGTAGATAGGCTAACGCGCCTATTCCATGAATGAAGCGGTTGAAATCTAGTTGTCTTTTTTGTATTTTTCAATCACTCTAATATCTGAAATACTTGTTTCAGGATATTGTCCATCTTTGTCTTTCTCCAGAGACTTAACCATATCTAGAGCACATAGTAAACCTGCACATACACCGGTTAGAGCTTCCATTTCAATTCCGGTCTTATAGTGGGCAGAAACTGATACATTACAGCGTAGGCTATATTCTTCCCAAGTCCAATCAACATCACATCCTTCCAGAGGTATTGGGTGACAATGGGGGATTATTCGAGGAGTTTCTTTTACTGCTTGTATTACTGCAATGGTCGAGGCTTGAATTACATCACCTTTGGTAATCTCTCCTCGTTTAATCGCCTCAAAAGACTGTTTTGAAAGATTGAGTAAACCAGTGGCTCTCGCCCTTCTTTCAATAACTGGCTTTCCTCCAATTTCGACTATTGCTCTTATTTTCTTATCCATTTTTACACCTCAGCCTAATCCCGCCTTCCATTTTTCTCCAACATCAGTTACCTCTTTTTTCCATAGAGGTGCCTGATTTTTCAACTCATCAATCAGCCATTCACAGGCTTTGAATGCAGCCTTGCGGTGAGCACTACCAACATGAATTGCAACAATATCTTCATTGGCCTTTACAACCCCAACCCGATGCGCCATTGCAACACTAATAATTCCGAATTGAATAATCGCTTCCTCGGCTAATCGGTGAAGAACTGCTGGTAATTTATCCATCCATGCATCAAATTCTAGTTGAATCACATTAGCACCATCATTTTGTGGTCTTGTTATTCCCAGAAAAGAGACCACTGCTCCACAACCATCAAGATTCATTTTATTTCTGAGTTCATTAGAATCAATTTTTTCTATGGCATTTTCTATTAGAATATGCCCGCTCATGGTGATGCGAAGTAAACGCATCATTCAAACCTCACTCATACATGCGGTAATCATGACCGGAGAGAAGCCGATACAAATCATGGGAGCAGGGCTCTCTGGTTTAGCGGCTGCCACCATACTTGCCAAGGCGGGTAAAGAGGTCCATGTTCATGATATAAGAGGCGATTCAGGGGCCCGTTTTGATGGTGATTTTCAAGCACTAGAAAACTGGAGTATGGATGTAGATTTCTTTGAGCAATTAGTCGATTGGGGATTTGATATCTCTGAGTTTAAAGCCACAGAATTCAAAGTTGTAGATTTAATCCATCCTGATGATGAAATTACTCAGGCAACATCTCCAAAGGTCTCCTACAGAATCGTCGAGAGAGGTACTTCATCACATACAATTGACCAAGGAATCAAACGACAAGCATTAGAGGCTGGGGTAAAAATCCATTACAAATCTAGAGTTAAAGAAGAAGATTGTCAGATAATCGCATGTGGTCCTAAAGGTACTTCAGCAGTTGCTTACGGCGAAATATTTCATACAGATCACCCAAACCACATCGGTTTTCAACTAAATGATAAGTTGGCGCCCGGGGCATATTCATATCTAATAATCATAGATGGAATTGGACTGATTTGTACTTGCTTGTGGCGCAAACAAAAGAAAAGTGATAGATTTCTCAACGAAACTATTGCATGGTATGAAAATCATTACCCTAATCTAAACCGTAAGCCGATTAAAAGAGTCGGAGGTAAAGGAGATTTCACAATTAACCGAAATTATAAGCAAGACGGTCGATATTATGTTGGCGAATCTGGTGGTTTGCAAGATTTCATGTGGGGCTTTGGAATGCGTATGGCTGTTTGGTCAGGAGTTCTAGCAGCAAAAGATATTCTTGGTGAATGCGATTATGAGCAAGAAGTAAGGACTCAACTCATGCCATATGTTAGAACAAGCGTTGCCAATCGTTGGCTAATGAATCGAGTCGGTGATGGTATGTTCAAGCGAATGTGTCGCTCTTGGATGAAAGACCAAAAGAAAAGAGGTGATGGACTAGTTTGGATTGGTAAGTTATTCAAACCTACTTTGGTCAAAAGAATACTTTACAGAATAGTTAATCCGTTTATGCTAGAAAAGGACTCTAAAGCGATGGGAAGAGGCGTTAGACGTATGCCATTTAGAAAGGCCAAGAAAAGGGATGTATGGCAGCAGTCGAAACAAGCCGAAGAAATCGGTAAACAATGGGACTCTATACGCCGTAGTGGAGGTAAGACTTCGTTCAAAGAAGATTCGGATTCCGCGACTATTTCTGATAAATAGTGGGCGATTTGTTCTTAATGTGTTTCCTTTTGGGCATAAATATGAGCGACCTTTATGGATTGAAACTAGAGCCAATGCCGAATAAATTGGTAAATTACGGAGTAACAGATAACGGAATAGCAGTTATTGAATTAACATCTAATTCTGCAGGTGCACCACTCGAAGGGCCAAATGACCGTTCTCCTAACACCTATACTCATGGAATGATGAGAGATATTGATGAGGCAATCGTAAAAGCAAGATTCGATGATGATGTTACATGTATCGTTTTGACCGGTAACGGAGCATCTTTCTTTTCCGCAGGAGCATCCATTCAAATGTTGAACAGTGTAACTCCAGGATTCAAGTATAATTTCTGTCTTCACGCTAACGAAACACTATCAAGACTAGAACAAACAGCAAAATTAGTAGTTTGTGCAATAAATGGTCATGCAGTAGGTGGCGGTTTAGAAATCGCTATGGCGGCAGATATTAGGATAGCAAGAAAGAATTCAGGTAAGGTAGGTCTTCCAGAAATTAATCTTGGAGTTCTAGCAGGTACAGGAGGTACGGCACGCTTGACAAGACTAATTGGAAAGGCTAAGGCTCTTGAAATGATGGTTACTGGCGAATTAATGTCTTTCGAAGATGCTCATTCCTGTAATCTAATAAATCACATTTGGGAAGGAAGCGCAGAAGATTTCAGAAGAGACATTCTTGACTGGTGTAGTCAATTCACACTTCCAAACAAGGCAGTTAAGGCAGTTGGAAACATCAAGAGATCTTGCCAAACAGGCCCAGAGATTCCATTTGAATACCATTTGGCTCTAGAGCGTGAACTACAAGCTGCGCTCTTCAACAGCAGTGATGCTAAAGAAGGAATCGCTGCATATGTAGAGAAGCGTGTTGCTAACTTCACTGGAAACTGAGTATCATAGAATAGGTTTGATTTAGATGACAAAATATCATGTCCCTGCCGATGTTCCAAACGAACTAATTGATACCTTCATCCAAAATATGGATGCTGCTACATCGGGAACAGGAAAAATGAATCTATTTGCATGTGACCAAAAAATCGAACATCTAAATGATGATTTTTATGATGGTGATAATCTGATTCCACTAACTTCCAATGACCCTGAGCACTTATTCGAGATTGGGCAGAGATGTCACCAAGAGGGTACAATTGGTGTTCTTGCTGGACAATTAGGATTGATTTCTCACTATGCTAGAGATTATCCAGATATTCCCTATCTAGTTAAGTTGAATTCTAAATCCCACATGGTAGGTACTGGTCAAAGAGATCCGATTTCACAAGCTCTATGGGACATGGATGATGTGATGTCATTGGTTCACAATGGAATTAATGTTGTTGGGATTGGCTATACAATATACATCGGTAGTGAATTTGAACATGACATGATGTCTGAAGCCGCCCAATTCATCCGTCAAGCCCATGAATTAGGTATGATTTCAGTAGTTTGGATGTATCCTCGTGGTAAAGCAGTGATTCATGAAAAAGACCCACAGTTGATTTCTGGTGCAGCAGGTGTAGCCGCATGTATTGGGGCAGATTTTGCTAAGGTTAATTATCCAAAAGCATGGGAAGGAATGACTCAACCAGAATCTCTGGCAATTGCTTCACAAGCAGCAGGAAGAACTGGAATCATTTGCTCAGGTGGCGGAACTTTGCCTCCGGAAGAATTCCTCCAAAGGCTTTGGGACCAGATGAATGTATCAAATTGCAAAGGGGCCGCTACAGGCAGAAATATTCATCAGAAAGGAACTGAAGAAGCGGTTAGAATGACTGCTGCATGTCATGCGATTATTTGCAAAGGTGCATCAGTGGATGAAGCCTTATCAATTTACAATAATTGATTTCAATAGTTCCAAAACAGAGAACCTTCACCCCTACTCATGGTGGAGATTGACCCAGACATTACAAGGGCCAGTACTTTACCATCAAAATATTACACAGATCCCGTAATATTCGAGTCATTACTGAACCAATTTAAAGCGACATGGAATTATGTTGGTCATACTTCACAGTACGAAGAGAACACAATTCTTCCAATAAATATCAACCGAGAACCAATGGTGGTGACAAAGTCTGGGGGGAAATTCAGTTGCTTATCCAATGTTTGTACGCATAGGGGTATGATTCTACAAAGCGAAAAGGAGTGTAAAAAAACCTTGACCTGTCCTTACCATGGCAGAACTTTTTCTTTAGATGGAATGTTGAAACAAATGCCGGAATTTGAATCAACTGAAGATTTCCCCTCGAAAAAAGATAATTTGGAACATTTCAGTATTGAGTTTTGGAATCAATTAATTTTTATTTCTCAAGACCCAGACTCGCCACTGTTGGATTGTATGAAAGAGGTGACAGAAAGGATGAAATTCTTGGGCCTGCATGAACTTAGGCACGATTCTAGTCGCGAAAGAAACTACACTATCGATGCAAATTGGGCTCTTTATGTTGATAATTATCTTGAAGGATTTCACATACCATTTGTGCACAAAGACCTGAATAATGCTTTGGAATATAACCAATATGAGACTGAAGTATTTGATGGGGGAGTGTTACAAATTGGAATCGCTCAAGAAGGCGTACCCTTTTTCGAAATTCCAGATGGGCACAAAGACAGTGGTAAAAAAATAGCAGCTTATTATTGGTGGGTTTATCCTAATCTAATGTTGAATTTTTATCCTTGGGGGCTTTCTCTAAACGTAGTCAGGCCCCTGTCAGTCGATAAAACTGAAATTTGCTATTCCGGATTTATCTTAGATGAACAATTACTAGGCCAAGGGGCTGGGGGCGATTTAGATAAAGTGGAACTAGAAGACCAATTTATTGTAGAATCTTGTCAACTGGGAATGAAATCATCCAGTTACCAAAGAGGGCGCTACTCTCCGACAATGGAGAGAGGAGTGCATCACTTTCACAGGATATTAACCAGTAGATTGTGATTAGAATCCGCCGTTCAACTTTGATGCTCCAGTTGTGACGTTTCCTTCTTGGTCGATGATGATAGGAGTTCCTTCTTCCCAGCCTGGGCAGTTGGAAGAAACCCATGTGCGTGTAGCCCACTCGCAGATATCATATCCACCAGATAGTATTCCAGATCTCTTGATGTATCCTACCTTGACAATATCCTTGTCCTTTGAAAGTACATTGCCTAGTTGTTGGCTTGTAGTACCATGACGCATGGTGCTATTGATATGTTCTAGAATTTCAGCAGTATTGCGTGGGCGGTCGCCTAAAAATTTCTTAATTTTCTCTCTAATTCTAGTTGTTTTCATATTTTCCATCTCACTGTCACGCAGCCGATACCTAGTAGGTATTTGCCACTGATTTACAGGAGAGCGGTCGCTGATATAATAGTTACTCCAACTTTCTGTAGTTGGTTACATTTGATAACTGAATTCAGTGTAAAAAAAGAACTTATCATGAACGGTATTAAGTTATTTTTTATCATTCCAAAGGAAATCAATAACTATAAGTAACTAGGTAGCACTTTTAATGAAGGTTTTAACAACGAAGCACTATTGGAGCAATCTGTGGTGACGAGGATGTCCGCTAAACGAATCCGAAGTAATTATCACAAGCGAGTCTTAGAATGGCTAATTGATTCTGGTGGTTCAGTCTCAGATGTAGCGCAAGCCCTCGATTTACGTATGCCGCATGCGTCTTTGGCACTAAGTCAGTTACGCCAGTCAGGGGATATAAGTCGAGATGACCAAACTGGAATAAGAGGGGCAATTCATAGAATAACTGCAAAAGGCCGTGAAAGATTAGAACAAGACGCTGTTGCCTGTTTAACCATGTATATGGACAAAATACCCGAAGGCAAAGATGCAGTAATCTTAGATTCTAATGGTCCAATGTTACTCCTTGGTTATGTGAACAAGAGGCCATCTACATTACTACCATTACCTTTTGACCCTCTTGATTATGATTCTAATGGCGAACTAATCTCCATCGGAAATAGAGGGGTAAGATGGGCTACAGTCAGAAATATTCAGCCAAGATGGTATGACTTGACAACCCTCAAGCAGGCACCTAAACAAGAATTACAAGCAACTGGTACTCTGGATGACTGGACAGACAAGAAACAATACATAGTGGTAGTGAGGGCATATCTTTTCGATTTTGAGAAACATTGGAATCTAGCACCAGGTACTTGGTTTTCAGTTCCTAATGATACTGGACTGTTACCAAATGGTTTGTCAAGCGGCAAGAATTTACTAGGTAAGGTAATAGATTCCGAGATTCAGATATTTCCTTCTCAAAGCATACATGCTCATCTAACTTCTAAATTAGATTCATCCTTGGCAATTAATGCGCTATCTAGTGATGCAATAATAATTCGAGACTATCCAATAAAGAGAGAAAATAAGACCCTTCCAATCGGCATAGTTGACTTTTGGGTTAGAAAACAACACCCTCGTATGAAAGAAAGTAAGGTTCAAGATTTACTGGATTCTGTAAAATCTTTTTTATCCAAAAATGAAAGATACAATTTACCAATTTCTATGCAACGGGCACTGATAAGAGATTTTGGCGACTGTCAATGGTTGGATGAAATAAATTACAATATTGATATCAAAGGGTTTTCAGAGATCGGTGCTACTTCGTTAATTGATTATTTATTATCATTGAATGTTTATCAGATGGTAATTGAATGGATATGGCCAATTGCTCCCAATAAATCACTACTCGAAAAACTACTAACATCAGGACTTTGTCGATTACTAGTAACTAGAAGCGGAGATTACTCAACCCTTTCTAAGTCTGTACTACTACTTAGATCACTAACTAAAATTGGACATGTAGAGTTAGTCATTTCACGTGAACAATCCTTGCAAGTCGAAATCTCTAAGAATTCAGGAGAGATTCTTGCCAATAATGTTCATGAATTCGTACCAAAAGATGCTCATGAGTTAAGAGAATCATTCACAGATGAGGGTTGGAACTTGAGTGCTATGACCGACGACTCATGTAATTATCAAATGAGAGAGAAGTTGTGGGCTGCCCTTGAAATATATCCTAAGGGGGATGAGTCTTGGGCAAATCGCATAGAAACAGAATACCCATTAGCATCGTGGATAGCAACTCCCGCAGATAAGAGGCCTTGGCGCTGGATTAGAATCAAGGAGACTTTACCTCACGGATGGGTAGATTTACTTCCATTGTTAGAAACTTCAACTAGAGATTTGCTAGAAGCCCTTCCTAAGGCTAGTTCCAAATGGCAGGATGAAGCATTATTGGAAATACAAAATAGATTTGAACAAAATCAAGAATCCTTACTCGAGTATCAAGATTTACTGGAAGACCCACATTTAAGCAGCTGGTTTTCAGTTGCCATTCTATTGTGTTCTGACAAGTTGAGTGAAGATTTTGAGCCATTAATTGAGTCCTGTTTAGGGATTTGGTTAGATTCGCCTAGGCTGGCATCCAAAATTTTATCCAACCTTTTCCCTAGGGTCGGTTCGAATTCCATCCAAAAACAAAAGAATCTCGAGTTATGCCTTCGTGCATCAAAAGTTCATCCAAAGGATTCCATATTATTTTGTTGGGGGGAATTTGTTCATAGTTTGATTCAAAACAACCCAATTTCCTTGGAACATTCTAGGAAAATCATGGAAATATTACCATTCCATTGGTGGTTTAACCAAAGTTATCGATGGCTAAAAATGCAGTTGAATTCTACTTCAGGCCGTAATTGGTTATCGAATAAATATCTCCCATGGCCCGCTATTCTCTCTAGGGCTGGAGGTGAGAAATGCGGACCTCCAGGTTTTCAAGAGAACTTTATTTCTAATCAGTTAGATTCTAATGAATTACTACATATCTTGATTCTTGAAAGTGGGGTTGGATGTGATGCGCTATTGGATACTTATGAAATGGTTTTCAATAACGAACAAAATCAAAATGTATCATTGGGCAGAATTCATCCTTTGGTTGGACTGTTGGCAAGAGATTCTAGCGAATGGCCAGATATAGATAATACAGTCATGGAAACAGGAGATAGAGATGTTGGTTCCCTACTGTTTGCAAGATATTACACAGAATGTCTCCTAGATATTTGATACGATGAGTTCAAGAAGTATAGTTCAGCCGACTAACTGCCGTACCCGCAACATCTGGCAGAGCTACTGTGAAATTGCAATGAAGTCTGATACCAATGGTACGGTCCGCTATCGAAGACCAAAGGGACCTTTCGAGGAATGACCTTTGGTGCAAAAGCGGTAAACCAACCGGATGGTTATGGGTCCTTGTGCGACGACAGGATGAACACAAGACAACCACCCTTCTGGACAGCACGCCCTGACACCGAGGGTCAGGCCCTCGAGCATAGCAATGAAATGGGCCGTTAGGTGTCGGGGCACAGTGCTGAGTTTTTTTCTCAACCATACAAAACATATTTTTTCTTGATAAAGTAGCGATGCACTCAAAGAGCAAATGTGTTCCTCGACTAGATATGGTGACCACTAAACAACTGCAATGTTGTTTGGTTGGAGGGACTTTTGATAGATTCCATTCTGGTCATAGTTTACTACTTTCAGCCGCTTGTAGGGAATCGTCAAGAGTGGAAGTACATGTCACAATAGATGAAATGGCTTCAAAGAAGTCTCCTTTTGTTGAAGATTATGAAACGAGAGTTGAGCATATACTAAATTGGGCGTCCAATCACGGTGACTGTAATATTCATGTGTTTCCCCTGGTTGACAAATATGGCCCAGCGCCGAGTCATAAAACTGCAGATTGTATTGTGGCCACTCAAGAAACAATTGGTAATTGTGAACAAATAAACGATTCAAGAATAAAGAATAGTTTGTCGGAATTGAAAATAATAATTGTCCCACATATAGTTGATTCATGTGGCGGAATTCTGAGTTCATCAAGAATACGAAGTGGGGCAGTAGATCGGGATGGTAATCCATGGATTACCGAAATTCAAAGAAGTAATAGCATCAAAATGGCACCAGTTTTGGACAATGAACTAAAGACGCCCATGGGTAATATTTTTTCTGGGCCAGGAGATTTGCCAGAAGTTGCAATGTCCTCTGCTCTAGAAAGTTTACCCGAGAAGCGCGGTTCCATCATCGCCGTTGGGGATGTTACTGTCAAGACACTACTTGATATGGAAATCATTCCTGATATTGGATTGATAGATGGGATGACAAAGAGAACTCTACTAGAAGAAAGTGATATTGTAGATGTGAAGGTTTTCGATGAAGTAAAGAATGCAAAAAACCCTGCAGGTTACCTGACTCCATCATTATTACAAGCCATTGAAGAATCTATCACAAGTCAGAACTCAGTAGTAATAAACGTCGAAGGTGAAGAAGATTTAGCGCCTTTATACATTCATTGCCTTGCACCAATAGGCAGTGTCGTGCTATATGGGCAACCAAATGTTGGTGTAGTTTCACAAATTTCAACATTAGCGGTAAAGGAGAGATGCCGCGAACTATTGAGTATGTTTGAGGTGATGCAGTGAGTTCACATAATCCATTAATCTCGATTACTGTTTGTGTAAGAGATGGTGTAGATTGGGTGGATGGATGCATAGAGGCATTAAAAAATCAAACATATCGGCCATTAGAAATAATAGCGGTAGACGATGGCTCCACAGATGGATCTACTGAACGGTTACTGAAATGGAATGATGAAAGTGGAGATGTACCAGTCTATGTTTTTGCTCAACCCCCCACCGGCTTATCATCAGGTAGAAAACTGGCTCTAGAGAAAGCAAAAGGTGAATGGGTTGCAATAACTGATATCGATGTACGTCCGGAACAAACTTGGATAACTAATCTCTATTCCGAGTCTAATCCGGTTTCGGATGAAGAAAAAGTAGTTGCTGTAACTGGTAGAACAATTTTCCAGAGGTCTTCTGATATTATCAGCAAGGTTCGGTCGGTGGAAATTGCTTCAAAGTATCGTTCTAGGCCGAGAAGTACCAGTTTAGCCAATGGTCCGTGTTCGATGTTTCACCGCGAATCATTAATTGAGATTGGCGGATTTAATCCTGATTGGTATCATGCTGAAGATATGGAGGTTAGTTTGCGCTTGATAGAGAATGGTGGTACTATTGTTTATGCTCCTGACGCATTAGTGTCTCATGTTCCAGAATCAGGTCGTAAGCGATTTTTGGCTAAGAGGTCAAGAGACGCTAGGGCGCATGTAAGAATAATGCGAAATTTTCCTCGTCGTCGTAGAAAAGGTCCAGATTTAGATTTTATAGGTAGTTCTACAATCGTACTAATTGTGGCACCACTCTGGATAAGTGCAATGATTTCTGGCTTTCCATTTATTTATTCATTACTGACATCAAATAGTTTAGAGTGGAGCGAGGTGAAGCAATGGTGGGAATTCAAAATGCTTATCCTGACACTCTCCTTACTCGTTTTACATCAGTTATTACTTCTTAGGGGTCCTCTCGGTGTAGTCATTAGAGGTTCCATAAAGGATAGTAATAAGCCAATGCTTATCGCTTTATTTTCATTAAGAATTTTAACATTCCAATGGAGCCTAGCATTGTGGAAAGGTTTGTTACTTGGAATAATGGACACTCTAACTGGTAAGAATGGCCACAGGCGCCTGTTCTCTAAGTGAATCAGTCCAGATTTTCATCGCCTTCAGGGGCGAATGAAAAGTAGTTTAGTGCTAAACCGAATCCTAGAAGGGCAATAGTGACCGAGTAAACACCAGGGTCTATCCATCCAGTGGAGTTTAATCCAAAATACAAGTAGTTGACAACTCCAAGAAGAAGGCACCATGCGCCTGCGAGTCTTGACCAACCACCAACAGTTGGGTCTGCCAATGCTGGCCATGTTTCATTTACGAATATAGATTTGAACCACCCTGCAACACCATCGTCTTGTTGGTTGAGCGTTCTAAATCCAAGGAAAACTAATCCAGCACAGAGTGCCATGAAGATTGCATCAGAAGCAACAAATGCAGATGCATCTTCTAGAGTTCCAAACGCACTATTAGTTGCTTCCATAGTGAAAACTCCACCCCAAGAAACTCTGTAGTTGGGATGGATACATCCTGCTAGATTCAAAACAGCAAGGAATAGTCCTAACAATCCAATGGAAACAAACCAGTTGGCAAGAGTTTTATTTGGATTCATTATCATCTCTAGGATGCTTGTAGAATCATCGTTGTGCTCGCTCATAAATTTGCCCACCTACATTATAGATATAATAACACCGAACAAAAAATATCCTCAAAGTCGACTCTGATGCTTGTAATTATTCGAAAATACGTCTTCGATATGTGGTTCAGATTCTTTCATTATCAACATTGGGTCAATGTTTTGTGGTATACAAGAATTGATTTCTTTGGTACGACCGTATCGGCCTCTACTGATGGTTCTGGCAGTTACTAGACCTAACATGTCAAGATTTGAAATAAGTCCGGAAACTCTTCTTTGAGTTAATGCATTTTGACCGACATATCGGCATGCTTGTGTATAAATAGCGTAAACTTCGCCAGTTTGGATGTTTTTCAATCCATTTTTTTCGTTGATAATTATTGAGGACAGAACTAACTTCTGCTGACTTGGCAACTTAGAAATGATTGGAGTCATTTGGTCGGATTCAATTTGATGTTGTGCAGATCTAACATGATGTTGCTCTACTACTTGTGAACCGCTTTGTTCAGCTTTTTCAGCAGATACACGTAGTAGGTCTAGGGCACATCTAGCATCGCCGTGTTCTTGTGCAGCAAGTGCGGCACATAGTGCGATTACTCCGTCGCCAAGGACATTATCATTTAGAGATAGTTTTGAGCGTTGACGAAGGATATCTTGTAATTGTTCAGCATCATAAGGGTTGAAGATAACATCTAACTGTCCAAGTCTTGAACGGACTCTTGGGTCAAGGAAATCAGTGAACTTCAGGTCATTTGAAATTCCAATTACACAAGCACGAGCATCAGTTAATGATGCATTCAAACTGGTTAAGTTGTACAAAAGGTCATCACCAGCCTTGCGAACTAAATGGTCAATTTCGTCAAGAACGATAACAAATACTCCTTTGCGAGAGTCCATTCTTTTGACCAATTCTCCAAACACTCTGTCAGTAGGCCAACCAGTAAACGGGATTTCATCAATTTCATGACTCTCTAATAATGAATTACCTAAATGGCTTAAAACTCGGTACTGTGTATCGATTTGTCTGCAGTTGACCATTATCGATTGGACAGGCCTTTTGAGTTCCTTTCCTTTCTTTTCCAGTTCGTCACAAACAAAAGAGGTTACTGCTGTTTTACCTGCACCTGTAACTCCATAGAGAGTCATGTTTGATGGAATGTGACCTTTTAGGGCTTCAACTAGATTGAATGATAATGTTTCAATTTCAGTTTTTCTATGAGGCAAATCTTGAGGTTGGTAATCGTGGCGAAGAATTTCCTTATTTTTGAACAACGTTTTTCGTGATAAGAAACCATCGAAAATGTTGTCTGTCATACGTTCACCAAGCCATAGCATCGAATCTTTGCCCCGTGGAGCAAAGCGCGCTGATTTGGGGGAGTCCGAGTCCCCCTCATAAGTATGTCCTATCAAAACAGAAGCAAATTTGTATTTCGAATGGTTTTGAAATACATTTTAATTCCATCATTAAGCACCAATTAAGGGGAAAAATAACATTTTCTGGACTAATTCCATGTCCCATTTTTCCAGTAAAATTCATCGCCATCTGAGGCGTGATGAACATTGTCTGGATGTAGCGGGAATTCCGACTCAGTTATTTTAGGGAATTTAGAATTTTTGTCGTCGATATAAGTATGAGTTATTACGAATTTAGTGCTAGGATTGTTCTCCGCCAGACTCTGAATGTCAGATGGCTTGTGATGATGGTCACTATCTACCCACTCTGGGAAGCCCATTTCTACAACTCCCAATTGTGACCTTTCAATAGCATCGTAAAGCGTGTCACAAGGACCTGAATCTCCGCTATGTACTAAACTAGCTCCGTCTTTTGATTCAAATCTATATCCGAAAGGATCGACAGAATCATCGTGATGAACTCTAAATCTCTCCCAAGACCAACCATCATCGGTCCATCCTGTATCATCCTCTATCCAAGTTATACTAGGGAGGAATTTTTCAAGAGAACCTGGGTAAGCAAGATTACAAAGTTCAGTAATACGTTCTCTAGCACCCGGAGCCGCAACGATTTTCAGAGGCGAAAGACCTTCTCTGTCTGATATATATTGTCGCTCTAGGAATAAGAATGGAAGTCCAAATATGTGGTCGCCATGTAAATGTGTGATAAATATAGTTTCAATTGTATTTGCCGGAATACCATTGTTTCGCAGACTAATTAGTGCAGTTGGCGGAGCATCAACCAAGTGTATACCATCTATTAGAACAAGTGAATGTAAGCGCCCGTTTGGTAGAAAAGCATTACCTGTCCCCAGCATCTTGACCTTGTGCGCCATACCTAGGCCTATGAGTAATTAGATATTGTTTTAATTGCTTATTTTCTTTTATTGGTAAATCCTAAATTAAAAATGATGATAAACAACCCCTATGTCGGTACAACATAGCGCTATGCTATCGGTGGTTGAATGTCTAATTGGTCCGCAAAAAATCCGTACATGACTAACATTACGGAGAACTTTATTCTAAACGGGGAAGGCTCACGCAAAGAAACAAGGCACATTGTGTTTGAATTAGGTGATTCTGGACTTGATTACAAAGTTGGAGATGCTTTAGGAGTGGTATCAGAAAATCCTCCTAAAATAGTTGAAGAATTACTCGAAGTTCAAGGCTGGGATCCGGAACAAATCGTTACTACTCACAATGGAGAAAGAACACTTTATGATGCTCTAAAGAAAGACTTTGAAGTGCATCTTGCAGGTAAGAAATTTGTTCAATCTCTAACACAAAAGGTCGTATCTTCTGGAATGAAAATTTCAGTCAAAATAGTATCACGCTCTCGTGGAAAGGAGACTTGGAATTCTTCTGCAGAAGGAGATTTACCTCCAGGGCTAGTAAAATCCGCACCATCTGATGACCCGAGTGAGAAGGTTGCCGCTATCGTTGGAGATGAGAAAGCGATCGAAGACTACTTGTGGACAAGAGATTATGTTGATATTATGAGGGAATTCGACGTTAAGTACGCTCCTGAAGAATTCTTTGAACTAATTTCAAGATTAAAGCCGAGACTATACTCAATTGCATCATCTCATAATGCTCACCCAGGGTATGTAGAACTCACAGTAGGAATTGTCCGATTCAGTTATCATGGAAGAGATAGAGGTGGACTTTGCACTCAATTTATGGCAGATGAAATAGGAACTACTCCCAAGAAACTTGGAGTCTTTATGTCTCCAACAAAATCTTTCGTTCTTCCTGAAGATAAGTCTACTGATATCATCATGGTTGGCCCGGGAACCGGAATCGCTCCATTTAGAGCATTTATGGAACAACGCGTATTTGATGGCGGTAATGGCAAAAATTGGTTGTTTTTTGGAGACCAGTCCTCCAAAACGGAATTCTATTACAAAGATGAAATTGAATCGTGGATCGACCAGGGCGATTTGTACAAATTCACCACTGCATGGTCTCGTGACCAAGAAGAGAAGATCTATGTTCAACACAGATTGAAGGAACACGGCGCTGAAGTCTGGGAATGGTTTGAGAGAGGTGCTTATTTCTATATCTGTGGCGATAAAAAGTATATGGCTAAAGATGTGCATCAGGCATTGATTGACATCGCACAAGAACACGGCGGAATGTCTGAAGCAGATGCTACTCATTTCATTGAAAAGACAATGATGAGAGAAGAAAAGCGATACTTACGTGACGTTTACTGATTAAAGCCCAGTAGTTGGTAATTCAACACATGCTACTGGAACATTCATTCGAACACCCATTTCCATCATCTTCTTGGTCCAAACTGACTTTGGTCCAGGGAAGGCTAACATGTGGGTTGCATGATTTAGCATTTCTGTGGCAAGTGATGTTATCGCTTCAGGTCTGCCACTATCTGTTGCAGAATCAGGTCTTGGGGAGGACCAAGCCTCATTGTAGACTGCTAATGTAATGTTATTATTATCTGCCCATCTTTCAGCGAGAAAATCTACTCCACTTGCTCCACCAAGTATGATCATATCAGGATATGCATGTTGTTCGACCCACAAGTCTAATTGATTTTCAAGCCATGAATAATCATAGAATTTAGAATTTCCACATATCACGAGATTTACAACTCGTCCATCTTTATTCAAATCTTTACCAGCCAATTCGGCCACAATCTCCGCGCCTGTTTTCTCGTTTCCCGTCATGTTATCGCATATGTGTATTATCATATCAATATTTCCCCTTATTTTGAATTTTCTAGCATCATTTCCCAGATAAACTTCCTGTTTAAGGAAATATAGCGCCGGTTATTGACAGTATTTTTTAGCCATAATCAGTAAATTCTAACCGTTTGTCTCTTAGAATGTCTCGCCACACGGAGGGTTATGGGATTCAAGCGTGTGCTGATTGCGAATCGTGGCGAAATCGCTCTTCGAATACTTAGAACACTTCGTGATATGGGCATTGAGG
>JABIUA010000081.1 GCA_018667575.1 Methanobacteriota archaeon
CCATATGCAAAGAATCTGATAAAGAGAAAGTGTTTAGAATTGATAGAATTATTAAGTTCACTGATTAACTCTTGTGAGTTGGAACCCATTTAGTTAACCAACAACCTTGCTGAAGACTTTGGATAATCTTCACTTAAAGAACCTCGTAACGGATAGAGGTGAACTGAGGGTTCAACCGTAAGGCCTATGCATGATTCTAATGACCATTGACTTATGGAGGAACTATCCCATGAGGCTGATTCTGGTACAACCCCGATAGAGAAAAATTCAGGAAATCGCAGAACTCTATACTTAGCTATTGGCTCTACTCTAGCCTTTTCACTATACTCAGTGCTAATTTTAGATCCAGTTGGTAAATGCTTCAGGCTAGAAGATAGTTCAAATTCATTGGGACTCACGTTCAGTTATACTTTGCAAATGGTTCAAGACTTCTTTGAATTAAGAAGTCAAGATCAACTTGGCTGCTACAAGAAATTCCTACAAATATGGGATGTGATTTTTGCAATCATCTATGCCTCGATGTATTGCTTTTGGATAATGTACTTCTTCCATGAACGTCAGATAATTACGGTGGTGCCTCTTCTTGCCATGGTTGCAGATTGGGCTGAAAACTTTATTGAAATAATGATGATAAACAGCTATCTCGATTCAAACACAATTTCTCAAAAACTCGTTTCTGTAGGATCTGGAATCAACATGTTCAAATGGGTTTTCTTAAGTCTAACATACTTGATTCTCCTTGTTGGAATTACTAAAAAAATCAAGTCTGCTCTTAGCAAATCAAAAAAGGAATAGAATCCTTAGAGTTTAGATTTACCAATGCTTCGCCAACAGAACATCGTGAATACTGTCTTTCAGCATGAAAAATATTAATATTTCTCAATCAAATTCGAACTATATTTGAATTGAGGCTCCAAGTTGATTTTTCAGCGGTTGCATCGACATAGAATGGAAGCACATCTTGAAGCATTTTAGGGACATCTACACACCATAGGTTTTCGAACAGGGGTGACTCAGGAGTACCCAGTTTGTCAGTTAATTTACTCCACATCTTGATAATGCCTCGAACCTTTTTTCGCTCGTATTGGAACATCAGTGCTGTAGTTTGGATGAGACCTTGGATACCTCGAATGTATTGGTGCTCAACTTCTCTAGACTTGAGTGACTTCCAGAGCTCTTCCCAGTCCTCGTGGGCATGCCAATAGCGACCTGTGTTGAACTCTGTAATACCGTCATCAAGCCATTTCTGCTCTTGTTGAGAAAGTGGACATTCAACTTGTTCCATGTCTTGACCTCTAATTGATGTTGCTTAACACATTGTTGTAATCCTTTTGAGTGTAAATATTCTAATCAGGCTCTAATAATCAATCATTAATTATGGTTTAGTATCGGTGTTGCCAGACTCATAGATGTCCCAAGGTTTTGAACCACGTTTTCTAAACATAGATTTTAACATATTCTTGATGATTTTTTTAGCTGTTGAAAAAATTAGTTTAATGGATTTGAATGGATGAAAGATAAACCACCATGGTTTTGGCATTCCTTTCAATGGATACTTGAGTTGTAAAATAATTCCATCAGGAATCTTTTCACTGACTCCGTAAACCTTTGGGCGCCTATTTTTGGGCATGAAATAAGTACCAAAGATGATATCCCAAATTGGTAAAAATGTCGAATAATTCGTCCATATGGCATCTTTTTCATTGGTGTGATGCCAATGATGAAACTCAGGAGTTATTATCAATTTGTGCAGCCATTTTAGACGCCAACTTACATTTGCATGCAAAAACAAGCCGGTCAATAACTGAGCAATTGCAAATGCTCCGGTTAATTCTGGACTAAATCCAGCCACTAATAAAAATACGAATGCAGGTGCTAAAATTGTGCTATCCAAGGGATGGGCTCTAAATCCACTTGCCCAATCAAGATGTTCGGTGGAATGGTGTATGGCATGAAATTTCCATAAGACTTCAATTTCATGATAGAAACGGTGCGTCCAGTATACTAGGAAATCGAATAATAGGAATCCAATAATAGGCATCCATTGAGAAGGAATTTGTGCCACATATGGAGCAACCAATAATCCAGGGATCCATGTTAAACTGATTATTGCAACGAACACTCCAACAATAAGAGTGAGTATTCCAAGAATTGGTGATGCTAGTGCATAACCAATATCGGTTCCAAGTTTGGGTCGTCGAACCTTTTGTCCTTTATGCCGAGGAAATAACTTTTCAAATGGAACTACAATGACAAATAAAAGTATTACAACACCTAATCCCTCTGTCGAAAATAATAATGAAGATATTATCAGACCTAATGCGAGTAACCTCATTGCAAAAGCAAAAATCCGACCTTTCAGAGTAATCTCTTCCTCTAAAAGTTCATCAACCATGAATCTGGTTTCTTTACATTGATGTTAATTGTTTTCTTTGTATGTTTCTAATAATTAGTTATGAGTTCGAGTTCAACTAATTGCCAAGACCATTTCTTCTAAAAGACAGTGCACATACAGATATTACCATGATAGTACTAATCATCGAAGGTGATGAAAGTTGGTAATCTCCATCATCTTCAATAATTATTATTGAATCATCATATTCTACTATTTCTCCGATGAAACATGGCATAGTATCCATTTCCAGTAATGAGTAATCTGTATCTCTACTTTGCCAAATATATGAATCTGAAAATTCATAAAGTTGATAATTGGGATTGTATGTCTTGATATTCGAATATTTTGTATCATCCATGAATGCTTCAGACCCCCACCATAAGTATACTGAGTACGGGTAATAGGGTAGTATGGACTTAGATAATAATGATTCATTTATTTCATTCATATCCCATTCAATGTGAATTCGGAATATTAATGATTCCCCGGTTAGATATTCGATTTCTGAAAACTTATTCGATTTATTTCCATTGGAGTCTAGTAACCAAGCTTGATAGGGCTGACTTATCTCCTTATCGATGGCAAAACGACCATCATGATTTGCCAGAATAGAAATCTCATATTCCTTCCAATAAACATCGTTTGGACAGTCAGGAAACTGAGGGCCTTCAGAATAAAAATATTCATCTTGTACCAAATAAGTCCAATCTTCTGAATTCCATTCACTAGAATCAATTAATACGTTTGAGTAGTCATAGAAAGGGTGTATTGTAATTATTTCACTAGTAGATTCCTCTTCACAGCCTGAGCAATCATACATTGCATCTTGTCCAAAACCATATCGAGTCACGATGACATTAATTTGGATTTCATAATCTCCTATTTTTTGATATTCAGGGCTATTAGTTTGTATGTAGACAAATAAGTTTCCATTTGGATTCATCTGTTGGGTCTCATCCATGCTTTCGCCTTCTGAATCAATCAGATTTGCGTTCCATTGCCATGCCCATGAAATTTCGATTTCGATGGTATAGGAACTTGGATTATCAATCTCACACTCGATGGGAGTATGATAATCCATACCAATTCCATAGGTATTATCGAAAGGAATGGCTGGTGGTAATGAGCAGTTTAGTGATACTTTTGGGTTTTGCTCTTGAGCCTGCACTAACATCGGTGCAAAATTGATGCATAAAAGTATGGATATTAACCAAAACCCTATGCTTCGCATAACTGTACTAATGATTCCAGCAAGATAACATTGTCGCCGTCGCAGCAATGAATCACGGTGCTATATAGCGAATCGTCGTATCATCCATATTTTTGCCACTCTGCTCCAGTCCACCACATGGTACTACTGTCGCTCATAGATCTCCATGTATATCCATTCTCATCAGTCCATTGTTTGATGACTGTTGGCTCTGCAGCCGCAGGTTGCTCAATTACTTCTACAACTTGAACAGGCTGAGTTGCTTGAACTTGTTGTTGAATTGGTTGAGTTTGTTGAACAGATTGAGAGGCATATGCTGAAGGCTCGACAGGCTGTAATTGATTTAGCAATCCACCCAATGCGAAATCTTTCGACACATCTGCGTCAGAGTTTCTACTTCTCAAAAACAATACAGTTCCAACCCCTCCACCAATAACAACTAGTATGCCCAAAATTATCCAAATAAGACTTCCAGAATCATCATCAGAAGTGCTCTCTGCTCCATCCGCAGAATCATCAACATCTGATGGAGGCATAATCACTTTATCGATTACATGGATTACTCCATTGGAGACTCTTACATCCGCAGTGGTGACCTTTGCATCACCAATCATGACATTTCCGTCCATTAGATTTAGTGTGATATTATCTCCGTTTGCCATTGACATCATCATTCCATCTGTTATTTCAGCACCCCATACTGCACCGATGTAGACATGGTGTAGTAAAATGTCAGCCAGAATAGATTTATTCTCAGGTGAATCA
>JABIUA010000192.1 GCA_018667575.1 Methanobacteriota archaeon
CACACATTGCACGAAGCGTGCAGCCTTGTCCAAGGACTGTTGTTGACTGGGAAATCTGTGTTAGTGCAAGAGTATATCGCTGAATCACATGGCAAGGACATTCGTGCTTTGGTAGTTGGTGATCGGGTTGTTGCTAGTATGAGGCGTCGTGCTAGAGGCCGCGAGTTTAGAAGCAATTATCATCTAAATGGAACTGTGGAAAAGGTCGATTTGCCACCCGAATATGAAGAGCAGGCTTGCCGTGCGGCCCGTGTTTTAGGACTGCATGTCGCAGGTGTGGATTTATTGGAAGCAGAACATGGGCCATTGGTTCTTGAAGTCAATTCTTCTCCGGGATTAGAAGGAATCGAAAAAGCAAGTGGAGTAAATGTCGCTGGAGAAATTATCGACTTTGTAGCAGGTCAAACCGTTTTCTCAGAAGTTGACCTAGACCAATTACTACGAACAGTCCCAGGCTCCGGTGTTTTATCTCTCCAATTAAGGAATCACCCGAACCTTGTTGGACAGAAAATTTCACAAATATTCAATAAAGGCTCCGATATACCCGTATTTGCTCTTTCTAGAGAGAATAAATTGATATGGAATCCATCTGATGATTTATTATTGAGATATGATGATGTAATTGTGTGTTATGGAGACTTAAACGAATTGAGAGTATCGATTAAGAATGCGATTATTGGCGTTTCGAAATCGAGCTTTGAAGTTCAAGAAAAAGAGGAATCAAACGCATAATTTACCACATATCAGTTTTGACAAAGTTCAATAAAGTATGAGTCGAATTTCGATTTATGGGAGGATTTAACTCTAGAGCGATATTGCTCGCTGTTCTTTTTTTGTTATCCTCTCAACTTTATTTTTTCAGTGATTTTTTAGTTGAAGATGAAAGTCCACTTTACTCAAGTCAAGATGATATTACCTCAACGGAAGTTCGAATCCATAATCTTGGAGGAGTGTGGAGCGAAAACCAAGTTCTAGAATGGTCGCCAAATCATCTTGAATACAACCGAACTATTCAGTTTTCGATACTTATCGAAGGAATTAGTTCAACCGAAAATATTGAATCAATGACTCTGAATATGACTTGGATATACAATGTTAGTACAGGAGACCCATTACTAAGCGAAAATCTGAGTACATCGGACTTGGTAACACATGAAAATGGTTTATTCATGTATTTCAATTACACATATCCGTTAGATATATTCCATGATGAATATCAGATTACCCTAGTTACTATCGAAGCTGATGGCACGACACATTCATTTGAGCACAAGGGAATAAATGTAGTAGCTTACGACATGCACTTAGCACTCCTTTCTTCTGATTTTGATAGTAGACTATTATTCGCAAACAGCCAAATTACTTCGCTAGAAATATTTGTTCAAAATACTGGCTCTGTCTACACCGATATTGAATTCAATATTACTTTGCTAACACAGTTACCAAGTAACTGGAGTACCCCTAGTATATTTATTCTAGATACAGGCCTTAGTGGTGGTGAAAATAGTGTAGTTTTGATGGAATTCGAAACGCCTAATGGCGCATTCCCTTCAAAATATCCGATGCCTATGATTGAATTCCAGTTAACTGCTGAATTTGAGGATTTTACAGGTCAAATGGTCGAGTTTTACAATGTTAATTATTCATTAGAAAGTGAGCTTGTACCTGTTGACTCGAGCGCGAATATATCTGTGTACCGAACTGATTATGGCACTGATTTAATCACGAATAATTTCATCATTAATGACCCTAATACCAATATCATTGAGTACTCACTAGTATCTTATACGAATGAAAGTATAGAATTCTTCTTTGAAATTCAAAACTATGGATTTACCCGATCCACATTTGAATTAGAAGTTTCTTCACAAAATAGTATTGAGTTTGAGATTTATTCGGTACTCAATGATGGTAGAGCGCTAGACCTATCTGGAGAACAAGGCAATATAAGAGACGTAGAACCGTTAGACTTTGCTTCTTTCAAGTGTCAAATAACCTTAATCGATAATGCTGAAATTAGTAAAGACCCAATTTCTATCGAGGTAACTAACTCTGGGACTGGAACGATATTTAATTTGGATATACCGATTTATATTTTAAGTATAGACAACATTGTCACCCCGACAGTTAACATGGATGATTTCGAAGATTCTAGCAATATCTCTATTTCTCAAAATGAAAGTCTATCCATGTATTTGGCTGTACAGTGGTATCCGATTTTTGGAACATCATACTTCGTAAATAATTGGAACATGGATTTGGCTGCCGCTAATTCCGACTCTGACGTTGAAACAGAGATTATTTTGAATCTAGTTGAAAACAATTCATCATTAACTACTCCATATAACTTCAATATTGTTGAAGGTCTGTTTTTCGAATGTATTATCCAAGTTGGTGAAGAAGTACCAGTTGGAAATTACTCAATTGCTATAAGTATTGAACAAAATATTGATCAAAATACAAACAAACTAGCATTTGAAAGCCAAATACAAATGACTATCTTAGAAAACTCCTCCCTAACAGAGCCAAATCAAAATAATTCTAATAATAACTCTACAACAAATAACTCCAACAATAATTCAACAAATAATTCTACCACCGATAATTCTACCACCGATAATTCTGATGGTTCATCAAATAGCACAATAAATGATACATCTAACTCAACCGGGAATAATAGTCAAGGTTCAACAAACGCCACCACTGATGGCTCGCAACAAAATGGTGATGGCAATTCTGAAGTCCCAAGTGATGATTCTGACGATACAGCAAAGTCTCAAAATCCTGATACTAAGGCTTGGTTTTTCATCAGTTTTGTATTAATTCTTATTACAATCATATCTGTAATAGCCATAAGACGAAATA
>JABIUA010000152.1 GCA_018667575.1 Methanobacteriota archaeon
GCTTCTTTATCTTCGTTTTGAATAATTTAAAGCCCTCCTGCAAAAATAGTTTCTTTGGGAATATATTTCTTTAAAATAGGCTGGAATTCACTATAACGTCTTTCTGGGAGATTGCTGATCGCGAGTTCAATTCTGAAGTGCAATTCCTTCGGTGCTATAATCGGCACTGAAACAAGAGATGACAGCGAAAGGAATTGCCATGTCAAAATACAAGCATCTGAGCCTTGATGAAAGGCTATTATTATCTTTTTACAAGGAGCAAGGTCTGTTTCAAAATGAGATTGCTCGTCTTATGAAGCGTTCTGAATCAACAATTTCGCGAGAACTAAAGCGTAACTCCAACCAAAATAGCTATGTAGCTGCAACAGCTCAAAAGAGGTCTCTAACCAGATGTGCTCAAATATCCAGGATTGACCAGAACCTACTTCTTGAGCAATTCATCATTGAAAGACTACAGGAGAATTGGACGCCAGAACAGATATCCGGTCGCCTTAGGGCATTTCCAGAAAAGGATATTCCCTATGTGAACCATGAATCGATCTATCAGTGGCTCTATAAACCTGCACAAAAAAGAAGAAATCTGCACAAACTGTTACCCCAAGCACATAATAGACGAGGCAGACGTTTGCGTGTCAATCGTTCCCGAATTCCCAACAGAGTTTCAATTCACGAACGCCCTGAAAACATTGCTACGAGAGATGAGGTGGGGCATTGGGAAGCTGATTTGATGAGCTGTATTAGAGGCTCTCAGCACTTACTTGTTTTGGTAGAACGCAAAACGCTTTATGGAATTGTTGTCAGGCTGGATTCAAAAACAGCGATTCATACCATTGAGACCATTAAAAAGATCATGATGAGTCTTCCGGACGAGTTGAAAAAATCTATGACATTTGATAATGGTGGCGAATTCACCAATCATCAGGAACTTGTTGATAGCATGGGAATGAAAACCTACTTCTGCGATCCCTATGCTTCATGGCAAAAGGGTTCGGTTGAGAATACTAATGGCAGGTTAAGGAGAGATTTTCCTAGGAAACTCAACCTTAATGCGGGGTGGATGCAAGTCCCTAACGCAAGTTGGCTATCTTTTTTACGTCCTTCAAAATTTCCAAAGGGCTATTAAATTTCAAACAACTTCTTGGTCTATTATTTAACTCTTTTTCAACCTTGTCAAGCATCTCTTGACTAATTAAATTAAAGTCAGTTTTCTTTGGGAAATATTGTCTAATTAATCCATTGGTATTTTCATTTGTTCCCTTTTCCCATGAGCAGTATGGGTGCGTAAAATAGAAGTCAATTCCTAATTCGTGAGCAATATGTATATGTTCCGCAAACTCTAAGCCGTTATCACCAGTTATAGTTTTGACTGGAAGATTATCAGTTTTGCATCTATTCACTATTGCATCAGCTACTTCAACAGCTTCTTTGCTATGAACCTTGATGATCGTAGTATAGCGACTTACTCGCTCAACCAGCGTAACAATAGAACTCTGGTTCATACATCCAATTACACTATCCACCTCCCAATCACCAATGCGCAGACGTTTATTTACAATATCTGGTCTTTGTGTAATATCAACACGACCTTTTATCTTGCCCCTGTATTCTTTGAATCTTCCGTGTCTATAAGATTTTCCAGCCCTTCTTAGGCTAAGATATAAGTCGCCATCTTTCTGCCTATCTTCTTTGACATACTGATAAATAGTCTCTCGACTAACAGTAAACCCAACGTCTGGATGTTTCTTGAGCCATTGATCAATTTGGTCGGGACTCCACTTTTGTCTAATCAACGATCTAATATATGTCCAATTATCTGGCGTAATCTTTTGATTATTATGCCGACCTCTTCTTTCTGTTGCAACCTCGTTGGCGGTGATAAAATTATATTTACCGTCTGTGCTATTGCGATACAACTCTCTTGTAATCGTACTTATGCTTCGTCTCAGTTGCTTTGCAATTTGAGATGGAGTTTTTCCCGCCTTGTGTAGGGCTGATATTTCGCATCTTTCGTCCCGTGTAAGTTTCTTCATTCTCGCTTCTCCAAACTCTATTTGGTTGAAGATAACCTTATGATATTACTAAAAGTAATGCCACCTCTAACTTGCGTTAACGACTTGCATCCACCATACTCTAACGTCTCCACAGCATTTGGACGACGAACCTTTTGAGGCTATTGTCTCTAATCCGCCGTATTCTATCAAATGGGCAGGGGATACAAACCCGATCCTTATTAATGATGATCGTTTTACATCTGCGGGGGTTCTTGCTCCAAAATCGAGGGCAGA
>JABIUA010000078.1 GCA_018667575.1 Methanobacteriota archaeon
AATTCAGTTGAATTGCCAAGCGGTACAAAGTTCGAATTAGTTACTAAAGAAGAAGAGTGAGGCTATTCTGGTGGAGTAGTTTTCCACCAAATTATCAACTCTTCAATATTACTCGGTGTTGGGCAATTTTCATGGCCACTGGTTAGCATTTCTAATCTGCTAAGGACATTTAATACTGCCTTCCTAATAGACGGAGGTGGATTTTTATCTTCTTTAACCATCAATATTTCTGGTAGCGAGTCCTCCCAGTTTGACTCAGGATTAACTCTTCTCCAAGATGCGAGTGCAGACCTCAAAGGCCACATGGCTAAGGCTAATCTTCCATAACCAAGTTTTTCATCTCTTAATTTGAAGACTTTAGCTTCTGAAAAAGGCACATGGGACTGCTGCTTGTGAATCCATCTCTCATGTTCAAGCCATTTAACCAATCTTTGAGTATGTCTTTGTGTGACCATTCTGTGAGGGCCTAGGGATTTGTGTAGTCGTGGGACTTCTGTAGAACCAACAATCAATGACAGAGTACCTAAAATCGACCAGCAAGATTGAGAATAAGAGGTGGCAGGGACATCATATTCTTTCGCACTTTTATGCGGCCAAGTATCTTCGCCCTGTTTCATCCACTGACTCGGAGACATACCTGACAACCAACCGATATGTATGGCAGTTTTCATTTCAGGTGCGCCGGGTAATCTTGTCTGCTTTTTTACGTCCTTCACAAGAGTGCTTAGAAGAAATCTGTCCACTTGGTCAGAGTCTACATTTAGTGGTGTAGGTTTTCTATTGAAGAATGAGCGAAGTTCATCACGAAGCTTTCTTCTTAACTCATCTAATCCTCCTTCGTTGAGAATAGGTCCAACAACGCAACATTTGTCAAATGGACTAGAAACTTGAATTTTCCCTGATAATAGGTCATTGAATCCTCCACGTATCTTCTTTTGAATATCTGTAGTTTCAAAATATTCTTGCTTTTGACTAGTCATCCTTAGAGTTCCAGATTGTATTCGTTTTATCGCCTTTTCAGGGTCGCAATCGATCCAAATCACCAAATCCGGAGTCATTGCCGCAGCATTCATTTTACACACTTGGTCAATTCCTAGGTTGCCAACAATTCCTTGGTAAATGAGTGATGAATGTATGTTCCTATCAGATATGACGATATGGCCTTGTTCCAGTAGTGGCTTAATCCAAGTGTGAGAATGGTCTAGTCTATCTGCAGCGAACAATCCTGCCTCTTGTAGTGGAGTTCTGTCACCAATCTTAACAGACTCAAGGGCTAATTTTCCAAGTTCGCTATGCCTTCTCGGTTCATGAGTGGCATGGACTTGTGGAAATGGGTATTCATTGACCAATTCCAGGATGATTCTAGCAGCCTCTCCTTTACCTGAACCATCTCCTCCCTCGATGGATATAAGATACATTCTCACACCTCTTTAGTATCTTCAAATTGTTCTTTTGATAGTGCTAACAATCCCATTCCTGCCAATATCAAAATAGGTCCAAACAAAATTAATCCTCTGCTGAAAAGACTAATTCCAGCAAGATATTGTGTTCTTCTATATCTCTTGGCACGACGAGTTTCAACTGATGCTTGTATTCCAACAATCCCTGTTATGATTGTCATTACACCAATGAAAGTTGACAGTCCCACTGCCGCTTCTAAAGACCATCCTGAGTCTTCAGATTGGCGTAATTCTTTAGTTACTTCAGAGCCATTTTTCATTGTAAATGGCTGCATAATTCCATCAACGGCATCGAATGTCCGTTCTATCGTGTTATATCCTTCTAGAGATACTCTTAGCAACATTGTCTCAGCCTTGACATCTTTTAATTGAAAATATCCATTCTCGTTAGTGTATGTGACCTGTAAGGTTTCAGAACTGTCATAATCCACTAATTCAATGCTAACATTGTACAATGATTCTCCTTCTATGTCTAGTGTTTGGCCAGTGATGTCAACACTTTTAGTTTGCTCAAAGAGTGAAGAATTTAACAATTCAGAAGGATTTCCTTGCAGAATTATTCCGCCACTAAAAATCCCTAGTAGGCTACCTACAAGTATCAAAACAGAAGCAATTTTTCTTATTCTTGCTTTGTCATCATATTCAAGTTCCATAATACCATCAAATCCGATATCCTCGACAACTAATTCTGTTTCAGATACAACCAATTCTGGTTCAGATGTCTGAGTAGTAGAGTCCTCCAGTTGCTTTTTAACTCGAGCCTTGAGTGCCTCTCGGCGTTCATCAAAACTCTTCTCTGACATACAACTGTCCCCCGCTCAATTGATGTGTGAAGGTGCGCGGATAATACCCCTTCCCCTAATAGTCCGCGTTATTTTAGACCTTTTTAATTCTGTAATCAAGGATGAAAATAATACTAAATAGGCATAAAACAATCACCAGTGACACGATTCCTGCAGATTTATAGGTTTCCACAGATTCCCACTTATCTTCAGAAATATCACTTACAGTTTCGTTAGATTGTTCTTCTGGCGTAAAATCATTTTCAATTGTCCAAGATGAGCTTCTCAAACCTAGTTCAAGCAATCTGCCTATTTTGCCTAACGACTCAGCACTTACTTTGTCTATTGTATCATTGTGCGTGTGCCAATATCCACCCCATTCTCCGGCACCTTCGCCAGACCTAATGTCGATGAGATCTATCGCAGGAACTCCTCTTTCATGTGCAGCGACATGGTCATCAATGACTCCGGTGGAGGTTTCGATATCAAACACGTCTTCGCCGAGATTACCGTTACAGTCTAGTTCTCCTTCGACCAGGCCAGTTGCTTTGGCTAGTGGCGAAATAGTCAGCCAAAGTTCTGAAGAGCCGGGCCACACATGGGTGAAATGTAAGTCAGCATCACCAATCATGTCAACTACAATAAATGCTGAAATATTGTTTAATTCTGAATCTGTCTTATTTTCAACCCATGCTTTTGAGCCATATATTCCGGGTCTTTCTCCTTGGTCTTCCCCATCGGTGAATAGCAATTTAATAGTATGATTTTGGTTTATATTTGGAATAACTTTGGCCAGTTCTATTAGTACCGCTACACCGCTTGCACCATCATTGGCCCCATCGATAGGTTTGTCTCTCATACTCTCATTATCATCTCTCTCAGCGCGGTCTCTTGAATCGTAATGGGCTACGAAGAAAATTTCTTGACCAGATGAATTTTCAGGCTCAAAGGTTGCGACAAGATTAGTTAGATTGAAATTTTCTCTCGAGTGAGTGTCCTCACTAAACTGCCATTCAGTCAAATTTTCTTTTATTGATTCTCTAAGTTGGTATGACGGTTCAGAGCCAGGCAGTCTATGCCCGAGTTCCACTTGCCATTTTATGGAAGCATTGGCGGCTGTTGAATTGAATGTCAACTCTTCGAAATATTCGCACGGCTCGGACGACTGGTAAATCGGTTTTTCACCGCCTTCCAATGCTAAAACAAGGGTGCTATGAGATACTAAGCACGTGATTAAGGCAAGTACTATGAGTCTTTTCTTCAACGCTTTTTGGTTACTAACATCCATGAGCATTATTGACTCCTAATAGACTGACCCTTAAATACCTCTTTTCGACTCGGTCAATTAGTTAGCAGTCTTGCAAATATTTGTGTTGTTTATTATGTCGGAAAATCGCTCCAATAAAGCCTTATTTTTAATTGCTCTATTTTTCATATCTATCGTTTCTCCGTTACTTAGTTCTGCAGGAGCAGATTCTGTTGAAGAAACAGAGAGAATTCCTTACAACGCAGGTGGCGTAATAATCGGAGATTTGAAAGATTTCGACCCAGCTAATGGTTCGCAATACTTGCTTATTGAAGAACAACAACCAGTTGTATCGGCCTATGGATTCATGAAGCAAGCATGGATTGACGCAGGAAGGCCAGGCGTTGATGATATGAAATATCAACCAATAACCCATGGTAGAGCCAGTGGAAGAGTTTGCAGTCCACATTTGGTTGGAGATCAATTGACTGTACCGACATCTGGCGGTTCAATTAATGCTTACGTTGCTAAAACAACCAATACAGTTGCTTTCATAGTAGAATCGGGGAGGACACTTTCTTCAACAGTTTTGAATAATTTAGCATCATCTTGGGACAGTACCATTTATCCAACTATGACTACCTACTATGGTAAAGACTACCAAGATGGGAGAGGACTTGCTCCACCAGATATTGATAATAATTGTCAAGTTCAAATTATTATTCACGATATAGATGGACCTTACAATACTGGAGGTTACTTTTCTCCTTCCTTTGCCAGCGCTAGAGAATCTGTGTTTGTTGACTTTGCAGATATCACCTTGAATTGGGGTAAATCAATCATTGCTCACGAATTACAGCATTTGCTTCACAATGCACAAGACCCGTATGAAAACCTATGGATTGATGAAGGTAATGCAGATGTTGCAATCTATCTGTGCTTCGGTGCAGATTCAACACTTGTTAGCCATCTAAATCAGTGGACAGAATCTTCAGAACTTTCAGTTCGTTGGTGGAATCAAAGATTTGCTGATTATGGCGCCGGATTCATCTTCACTATGTATTTGGCAGACCACCTTGGTGGAGGCGCTGCAGTTCGACAATTGGTTCAAGATTCTGCAACTGGTGGAGTTGGTGTTGAAAAATTGGCCTTGTCGCCTCCTTCGGGTCAAAGTGGTTCTATAGGCAGAACAATGAATCAGATATTTGCAAACTTTTCTATTGCTGCAGTACTTGATTCGAGCCAAGGGATTTATGGCTTCTCTAATTTAGATTTGACTCCGACCTGTTCTTCAGGGTCATTCTGTAGAGTTCAACCTGCAGCTACTAACAGTGATTGGAGTACGCCTTGGTCCTCAACAGGTAACTCTGTAGAAGGTTGGGGGATTAGAGCATTCAAGTTCACTCCGGGTTCATCATCTCCTGCTCCTCTTACAATTAGGCTTACTTCTGATGTCAGTCAATTCGATGGAGTAGTTGTCTCTAAATCTACAGTTGACGGTCTACTTACCGTGACAGACTTAGATTTCCAGAGCAATGTCGCTACGGCATTAGTTCCTGGATTTGGTAATTTAACAGAGGAAGTGTGGGCTATAACCTGGTATGCAAGTACTGTTGCAGACTGTGATTATACTTCATGTGGTTCAAGTTATCCTCAAGGAACAGTCGACATAGAGGCTGCTAGGATTACCTCCCCTGCAACATTAACTATCAATACCACAGAAACTTCAGATAGAGATGGCGATGGTAGCGATGATACATCACACATAAATTTCAATGTATTTTCGAATGCTTTCTTTGAAGACTTGGATGTAGATATTAGTGTAATTGATTCTTCTGGTGAAATTATAGATTCCACCTCCAATAGAGTTTCAGCAGGAGGAGGGCAAGATACAGGAAGCGACATATGGTTCACTGCTCCTCTAGACGGGACTTACACTTTCCAGTTTGACATGTATGATATGATTGGAACATTAGTCGATAGTTCCACTACATCGCCTTTGGCGCTATCCAATATGCGCCCAACAGCTAACGGCACTATATCCTCAAATCAAACTCAAACATGGGAAAATATAGAATTTAGTGGAGGCGGATTCGACGCGTGGGGGTTATCATTTGACAATAATTCACTACCTTATTTAGACTCTCCAACTGCCTATGCTTGGGACTTTGGAGATGGCGTTACTTCATCTTTGAAATCGCCAACCAGATCTTATCAGTCAATCGGAGTTTACAATGCTACTCTTAGGATTATGGACCAAGGGAATACTTGGTCAGAAACAGAATTGCATCAAGTGAATGTCACCGATGAAACCTTGCCTGTACCGGTAATTTCAGTCAACAATATTGTCATTGATAACGATATAAGCATATTTACGAACCAACTTATTCAGTTCTCTGCTTCTAAATCTTCAGACAATGTTCCTGTAGAAAATCTACAATATCAATGGGACTGGGGCGATGGAGAAATAGATACGGGAATTGGAATGTATCTTGCTCAACATGAATGGGGCGATATCATTGGAGAAAATGTAACATTCAATCTTACATTGACAATCTTTGACGGTATTAATAGTGGTCAGAAGAGTATACTAGTATACGTTAACAATAGAGTTCCTTATCAAATATTCTCGGATAATTTGACCACCTATACATACACTTCAGTTCTAATGCCGGATGTGTTCGCAGATGATGATGGTACAATTGTTCAATATGATTGGAATTTCCCAGATGGAGTCAACCTTGGTGGCGGTATTACTGATAAAAGCGATGACTTTGTCGAAACCTCATCAATTCAAGCCTATCCTAATCCTTCATGGGATTCGCCGGGATTGAAGACTGCTGTTTTGACAGTAACGGATGATGATGGTAGCGAGTCTTCGACTCAAATTTTCATCAATGTACTGAATCAAGTTCCTGTTGCTGATTTCTTGGTCAGGGTAAACGATGATGCAGGCAACTCTCTTATCGACTTTAGATCAGAGGATGGAATGGTAGATATTCCTTATACATTTGATGGTAGAAATTCTTTCGATATCGACGGTACTATGGGCGATTCCAGTGATTTAACTTTCAATTGGTCATTTGGTGATGATAATTTTGGAGATAAGCCTCAAACAACATTCACCTTCACTGAACCTGGGATACATGTAGTCAGTCTTTTTGTTATCGATGAAGATGGTGCGCAGAGTTTAACGCGCACCTTGACGGTAAGAATCTCCAATCCAGTACCAATAATATCTGTAAGGATTCTTGATGCTTGGGTATCTGGTCAGCAGGTGACAGACACCACTCCAATGCCAGAAGGATTCATTCCTGATGCTTGGTCCCACACCTTTGACGAAAATGATAATACCTTCACAGCGCCTAATTTGATGTTATACTTTGATTCAGACGGTACAAGAGACGGAGACAGGAGATTTGAAGGTAAATTCGCTCCAATCGACCCAATGCTAGATGATTGGAACGGACTTGTAGATTATACTTGGGACTTTGGAGATGCTTCTCCTCTCAACCATGAAGCATCACCTTGGCACTCTTATTCAGTTCCCGGAGCGTACACTGTTACTTTGACTGTAAGGGACGCTTTTGGAACTGGCGATGTAAGCCGAGAATCATTCATTATCATAGTGGACAACCCACCAGTAATTGTTGACATTTCGATTCCTGATGAGATATTTGTTGAAGAAGCAGTATATGTTGCTGCTAATATTACAGACATAGAATCAGAGCAAGGAAAATCCATCTATCGAGATTTAAACGTTGATGATGGCTCATTATTTGACAAGGATGAAAATGTTGAGTCAGTTCTTGATGTTAAGTGGGATATCGATTTAGAATTTGATGCAGACGGTAATGGTGATTCAACTGACGATTACATAATTCCCGAAAGTGCATCAATCTATCGAATATCTCCAACTTGGAATGAAACTGGTAAGTACACTATTGGTCTTCAAGCATGTGATGGACTTGGTATGTGTGTATACATGACAGAAGAAATTAATGTTGTTCCAAAGCCGGATGCTGCTCCTTCTTTGTCGGATTTTGAGTTTGAAGATTGGATGAGTTGGATTAAAGAGGCCGGCTCAGATTTGGCTACATTTATGGCACTAATTGCCGTTGCATTGATTCTAGGTTGGTTGGTAATGCGCGATTCAAGCGATATTGAAGACGAAGCCAAACAGGCAGCTGAGACATACACAGATGTCGAACACGTGGAGGTTCAAGGTGGTCTTCTTGGCATGGACCAACACACTCCTCCGCCGGCTCCGTCTATTCTTTCAAAGGATGAACGTCGAAATGATGATAGCGGTTATATCAGACCTTTACGAAGAAGAATTTAATCGCTACAATCTTGAACTGCCTATGTCTTAGAATAATTAAGGGAAGATAAATTATGAAGTCCAGATTCGTACTTTTTGTTCTTCTAATCTTATTATCTCCTTTGTTTTCTTCTTCAGATTCATCTTTCGCGGTAAGTGGAAATGCTTCGGCAGCAGATGCTTGTAAAGGTGATTTACAACCAGTTAGATGGAATGAAACTGTCCAGAGAATAGCAATGGTTCCTCATTACGATCCGTATAATGATTGGTGGGGTTATTTTGAAGATGACGGAGGCCGCAATAAAGGTAATAATAGAGATTCCAATAATGGTGGGGGGCAAGAAGTAGAAGTCGATATGTCTCTAAGTCCTGAACCTGAATGGATGTATGATTCTCCATGGAATTGGGACCAAACTCTAGAGCCATTAGTTTCTAATCATCATTCTACTCTCTTAGTGGGGAATGATAGTGCAGGTGCAATAAAGGTTAATTTGTCGGCGAATCATAGAACTACTGTATGTATTACCTTGCAAGACCTAGAACAATCCAGTGATTCTAATATTAATGCAGATATCTATTTATTAACTTCTAACGAGTTTAGTAAATATGAAGAAAGTTATTACTCATCTCATTCCAATGGATGGTATTCAGATGCCGAAGAATCGCTTAGTGATATTCCTCCTGAGTGGAGGAGTTTCAATTTCTTAGGCTGGAAAACATATAGGGATGCTCATCAGTACGAAGGCGTAGATAGTGTCAATTTCGCTTTAAGTTTAGATGGGCCAGAAGTCTTCAGTGGAATTTTTGGAGATGCTGATTGGCAGGACTTCTACATCGTCATAGATACATGGGACAACGTCCATGACAATGATGCTCAACCTCCTGATGCTATAATCGCTGCCGATGTCACATTAATCACTACGGAAAGAACATTGATATTGCCTAATTTTACAGTTTCTTTGGTTTTCTTGGTTTTGATAATTGGCTTGGCTATTTCTCCATTCATCATCAATGCTAGGTATATGAGGGCAGGCTTGGAGCCTGAACAATCCTCGACAGGAGTAGTCCCTTCACTAAATACGGCCCCAGAAATACCAATTACTCCTAATCAAATGCCAATTGAGCAATCTTATGCAAGTGATGCAAAACAATCTACCACAGAGCAATTAGAGGCTGATGGCAAGGATATACCTCGACTACCAGAGTAATCTATTCAGATTAATATTCCAAAAGTGCCCAAGCGTCACGAAGGTCTCTGACATTTATGAGTCCTCTATCGGAGAGTCTGAAATGGTTGAGCATTGTTGCATAAACCAGGCTCTGTCCAAGTATAGGTGCATGCAGTCTACACCAATCTCCACCATTTCCAAGACCCATCAAGCAGTGAGGTTCATCATCATCTTTCAATGAGTGAGCAGCTTCAATAATTTGTAATGAATCTTGTTGATTTGCTACAGAAGAGCAGAACTTCAGGATATCTCCTTTACCATAGTTAGTCCTCATTATCTCTACAATTTCATCTGCGTTTGGAGTTGAACTTGAGTCATGGAATGAAGCGATAATCTTACACTTTGATTCGATAGCTTTTGCAGATAGTTTATCTCTGTCCTTTTCAGCTATTGAGAGTTCCAGGTCAACAAAACTAACTTTTGAATCAATCGCTTTATCTAGGATCTCGAGTCTTTGCTTCTCAGTTCCAGCGAAGAATCCGCCTTCTCTAACCGGCCTTACTGTAAAGATGACTGGTACAGGAATTCCTTCTTTGAGAGAACTGATCGAACTTTCGACATCAATTTCTTTGAAATCTTTAACAGACCACTCCTTTTCAGGTGCCATTTTACTAATTTTCTCGCCATCTTCGTTTTCTGTGACCGTAGGTTCAGGTTTAATGAGGTATAGCTTGTCAAATCGAACTTCAACATAATCAGCACCGGCAATATTTGCTCTATTCGCTTCATCAATCATCTCATCTACCGAAATCCCTTCTAGAGATACGCATATTCTCGGCTCTGCCATATTCCGTCCAAATAGGGAGTGTTATTAACGCTCACGGATGAAAGTTAATTTTTGATTTTCCAAAATCGATGGTAAAATGCGCATTTGATTGATTGATTTTGATGGATAATTGGCCTTATTGGCTACTTCTTTTCCACTACCTTTAAACACCTTCACGGATGGTTGTTAATGGTAGGGGAGTGACAGGCAGATAATCAATGCACAGCGGGCGATTTGACACAAGCAAAATCGGCGCTATTTTTCTGCCAATTATACTATACTATTCCGATAAATTTGGAATTGTAATACCTCTAATAGGAGTGAGTGGAATGAGTGATGATTATAGCGCATCTAGCATACAAGTGCTGGAAGGCTTAGAAGCCGTAAGAAAAAGACCCGGAATGTACATTGGAGATCCGCACGATGGTTCGGCTTTGCACCATTGCATTTGGGAAGTAGTCGACAACTCCGTTGACGAGCATTTGGCAGGATACAATGACAAAATCGAAGTCACACTAAAACCCGATGGTACGCTTTCCGTTAGAGATTATGGACGTGGAATCCCAGTTGGCTTACACGACGAATTCGGTGTTTCAGCGGCAGAGGTAATAATGACTAAGTTACACGCCGGTGGAAAATTCGATAATAGCTCATACAAAGTATCTGGTGGCCTGCACGGAGTGGGCGTATCTGCGGTAAATGCTGTTTCAGAGTGGATGGACGTGACTATTCACAGGGGCGGTAAAATCCATTACCAGAGATATTATGCAGGAGTTCCTTCGTCACCTTTGGAAGTTATAGGTGACTGCGATGATACCGGCACTACGATTTCTTTCAAGCCCGATTTGACAATATTCACCGAGGTTCTTGATTTCGAATTTGACCAGATAGATACCAGATTAAAAGAAACCGCATTCCTCAACGCAGGTTTGGAGATTGTAATTCTGGATGAGCGTGGAGAAGAGGAACATTCTAGTCAACACCTTTACCAAGGCGGAATTAGTGAATTCGTTTCCCAACTCAATGTCACTAGAGAGGCAATGCATCAAGAAGTGATAGTTATTTCTGGAGAAAAAGAATTAGAGATAGGTACTGTAACAGTCGACCTTGCTCTGCAATGGTCTAGTGCATTTAGTGAATCAATCAGGTGTTATACCAACATTATCCGTAATAAAGACGGAGGAACTCACATGTCAGGGCTTAGAACTGCCTTGACAAGTAGTCTGAATTCTTACGCTAAGAAAAAGAATTTACTGAAGGGTGAAAGTTTGTCAGGCGACGATGTTAGAGAAGGGCTTACTGCAATTGTAAGCGTAAAGCACCCAGACCCTTCATTTTCATCACAAACCAAGGATAAACTAGTCAGTAGCGAAGTTACTGGCATTGTTCAAACAGTTGTTTACGAGAAGTTAGGGGAGTTCTTTGAAGAAAATCCTTCCGTTGCTAAAATCGTTATTGAAAAAGCTTTACTTGCTTCAAAGGCTAGAAAAGCAGCCCAAAAGGCACGTGAATTAACTAGGAGAAAAGGGGTTCTTGAGGGCGGAGGATTACCAGGTAAACTGGCTGATTGTCAATCTAGAGACCCTTCCGAATGCGAAGTATATCTAGTGGAAGGTGATTCTGCGGGAGGCTCTGCTAAGACTGGACGAGACCGTAGAATCCAAGCGATTTTACCGTTGAGAGGAAAAATTTTGAATGTTGAAAGACAAAAGAGAAACATAGTCAAAGTATTCCAAAATAATGAGATTCAAACAATGATTAGGGCATTGGGTGCAGGCGTAGGAAATAATCCAGACGATGAAGGGTCATTCAAACCTGAAAAGTTGCGGTATTCAAAGATCATAATCATGACTGACGCTGACGTTGATGGTGCTCACATAAGGACGCTAATGCTTACTTTCATCTGGCGCTTTATGAGGCCAGCAATAAGTGAGGGGCACGTTTACATTGCACAACCTCCACTTTACCAACTATCCAAAGGTAGAGTCAATAAGTATGCATTTAGTGATGAGGAAAGAGATGTTATTATCGAAGAATTACGAGCAGGTAACCCTTCTACTAAAATCGGTGTTCAAAGATACAAAGGTCTTGGTGAAATGAATCCTGACCAATTATGGGATACTACAATGAATCCTGAGACACGTACAATGCTGAAAGTAACAATTAGAGATGCCGAAGAATCAGATAGATTATTTGAGATTCTTATGGGAGAAGACGTCCCTGACAGAAGGGCGTTTATTGAGAAGTACGCAAAGGAGGTGACCAACCTTGACATCTGAAGAAGAAAATATAGATAACAACGAGGCAGATGAGGATATAGTTCCTCAAGGAAATATTTTGAACCAACCACTCGAAGAGGAAATGAAGAATTCTTACATCAATTATGCTATGTCTGTTATAATTGGTAGAGCATTACCAGACGCAAGAGATGGACTAAAACCAGTTCATAGAAGAGTTCTTTACGGAATGCATGAAGGTGGACACACCTCTGAAAAGAAGTTCAGTAAATCTGCACGTTCAGTTTGAGAAGTAATGGGTAAGTACCACCCTCACGGTGACCAATCAATCTATGATACAATGGTTAGAATGGCACAAGATTTCTCATTGAGATATCCTTTGGTAGATGGTCAAGGGAATTTCGGTTCAATAGACGGAGACCCACCAGCAGCTATGCGATATACTGAAAGTCGACTGGATAAAATTGCTAAGCATATGCTTGAAGATATCGATAAGAAAACTGTGGACTTCCAGTCTAACTTCGATGACTCAGAGCAAGAACCAACAGTTCTTCCTTCAAGACTTCCAAACTTGATTTTGAATGGAAGCGATGGAATTGCTGTGGGAATGGCAACTCGTATTCCTCCACATAATTTGACAGAGGTTGCAGGTGCAATCAATCTGCACGTCAAGACAATTATTGGAGAAGGTGTTGATGAAAATAGGATGCCATCGATTTCTATAGAAAACTACATGCAACATGTACAAGGTCCTGATTTCCCTACAGGTGCAGGGATTCATGGTGTTGATGGAATCTACGATATGTATTCAACGGGTAAGGGGAGATTCCATGTCCGTTCTAAGTGCGATGTCCTCGATGACCAAAATGGCAAGAAGATAATTGTTCATGAAATTCCATATCAAGTTAAGAAGGCAGATATGCTAGTTCATATCGCCGATTTAGTCAGTAAAGGAACCGTTGTTGGAATAAGAGATATCAGAGATGAATCTTCCAAGGAAGGAATTAGAGTTGTAATCGAGGTGAAGAATAATGCCGATCCGCACGCAGTTCTGAATCAATTGTACAAATCAAGTCGTTTACAAGAATCATACTCGGCAAATATGATGGGAATTCTTGATGGAAGGCCAGTTCTTCTAACATTACCAGTAATTCTTCATACCTACGTGGAGCATAGAGAATCAGTAATCGAGAGACGTGCTGAGTTCGAATTATTCAAAGCACAATCACGTGCTCATATTCTAGAAGGCCTAGTAAAGGCACAAGACAGAATTGATGATGTTATTGCAGCAGGTAAGGCAAGTGCTAGTCGTGAACAATTTGAATCGGTTCTACGGGGCGATGAAACGATTGGTTCAATCCCTGTTTTTGACTTCACCGAACCACAGGCAAAGGCAATTGCTGAGAGAAGGCTGTATCAATTGAGTAGACTCGATGTTGACAAAGTTCAAAATGAATATTCTGATCTTCAATTGAAGATTGCAGACCTGCAAGATATTATTTCTTCTAGACTAAGGAGATTAGATATTTTACTAACTGAACTAGATGAAATGGTTGAAAAGCACGGTGATGAAAGAAGGTCTTACATCGACCCAATGCCACTTTCAATGGATAGAGAAGACTTAATTGAGGAACGAGCAATTGCAATAACCCTGAGCGAAGACAATTACATTCGCCATCTACCTGTTGAATCTTTTAGAGTTCAAAACAGAGGTGGCAAGGGTCTCAAAGGTGTAGCAACCAAGGCTGAAGACACACCACAACTGATTATCACCTGTTTCAGTAAGGATAGATTACTTATCTTTACGGACCAAGGGAGAGTATATGGTTTGAAAGCTTGGGAAACTCCACTAGGGAGCAGACATTCCCGAGGCGGACATATCAGAAATCTACTTGAAAGCCTTAGAGAAGATGAAAACATTGTTACAATTCTGCCGATATCTAGAGAACTTATTGAAACACCTGAAGGTAATTACCTACTATTTGCAACTAAACTCGGGCTAATCAAGAAAACTCGATTAGAAGAATATGTAAGAATAAACAGAAATGGAAAATATGCCTTAAGATTCAAACTTGATGGTGACAGTCTAGTAAATGTTAGATGTGGAACAGATGACTCGGATATCGTTATGATTTCTAGTACTGGATTTGCAAGTCGCTTTGCTTGTCAAAAAATCAGGTCATCAGGTAGAGTTTCTGCTGGTGTCTATGGGATAAAAACAGGTAACAGAAAGGGTGCAGATGGTGGTCATGTTGTTGGCATGATTGCTACAAATAACACCGAGACACAAATTTTGACAATTTCTAAGAATGGTATGGCCAAGAGAAGCAGACTTGGTACGGCAGATAAAATACCGTACTTAGACGCTGAAGGTGTCCAAAAAGTCGACAAAGAAACTGGAGACTTGATGGAGAGAACCGACGGATATAGAAAAACAAATCCTGGTGCTAAAGGTGCTTTCACCATGAATATCAACAAGGAAGATAACGATGAAATAATCGCTGCAAGACATATTCCTGACCTCGACGATAACTTGTTTGTCTTAACTAAGAAAGGTATGATGATTAGGCTTAGAGCCAATCAAACCAAGGAGACAAAGTCTAAGAAATCTAAGGGCACTCGTATTATGGAATTGAGAAATAAGGGTAAATCTGGATTTAGTGATGAAATAATTTTCGTAGCAAGATTGCCTGCAGAATTGATCGATGATGAAGATGATAGTTTTGATGAGATGGACACCAATCAAGACGGTGTAGTAGACCGTGAAGAATTCGAAGCCGCTCTTAAACTTAAGAGTTTGAGTGAAGAAGAAGAGTGATTTGAAGTATCGACGACTTCAAACATGATTACGGTTTGTCATGTCATAGGGCGAATCTATTTTTGCTCGAGGTGATTACTGTGGATGAGCGTTCGTTGATATATGATTGGAATACTATCGAATATGAATTTAATAGAAATCCATCAAATCACCCTCACGGAGTTTGGTTCGATGATGAGACTCTAAGAGATGGTCTGCAAAGCCCTAGTGCTCGAAATCCAACCATAGAGCAAAAAATAGAATTACTAAGTTATATGGAAAAGTTAGGCATTCAAAAAGTCGATGTTGGACTTCCTGGGGCAGGACCATTTCACATAGAACATATTGATTCGTTGATTAATCATATCATTTCCAATGATTACCAGATTCGACCAGGTGCTGCAGTTAGAACTTTGATGAATGATATTGAACCTTTAGTCGAAATGCAAAATAAGCATGGAATTCCTATTCAAGCATCTGCTTTCCTAGGAACAAGCCCAATACGCCAATATACAGAAGGTTGGACAATGGAGAAATTGATATCGACTATGGAAAAAGCAGTTAGTTATGCTATTGAAAATGATGTACAAGTCATGTTTGTTACAGAAGATACGACTAGGTCAAAGCCTGAGGACGTGAAAGCGATTTATCAAAGAGCTATGGAATTAGGAGTTCGTAGACTTTGTATTTGCGACACATGCGGGCATGTGACACCTAATGGAGTCAAGAAATTATTAAATTTCATAGATGAAGAAGTAATCAAAGATGGTGGTTACAAAAGAAGTGATATCGAAGTTAATTGGCATGGTCACCAAGACCGAGGACTTGGAGTTGCAAATAATATTGCAGCAGTTGAAGCCGGTGCCGATGTAATTCATGGTACTGCACTAGGAGTTGGAGAGAGAGCAGGAAATGCCCCACTGGATCAAACTTTAGTAAATCTAAAATTAATGGGCGTTATCGATAACGACTTGACTCATCTCGATGAGTATACTAGACTAGCTAACAAGTATATCGAAGTACCACTGCCTAGAAATTACCCAGTATTTGGTGAAGATGCTTTTGAAACTGGTACCGGTGTTCACGCATCTGCTGTGATTAAAGCGATTAGAAAGGGCGATAATTGGTTGGCTGACAGAGTCTATTCCGGAGTTCCTGCTGGTGATTTTGGATTGAAGCAAGTAATTCGAATAGGACATATGGCTGGCCGTTCCAATATTATCTGGTGGCTAGAACAAAACGGTTACGAAGCAGATGATGACTTAGTAGCTCATATTTTCGAAGTTGCTAAGAGTCAAAGAAGAAATATGGAAGACTTCGAAGTTGAAGCCGCAGTAAAGCAATTCCTTACTGAATCTTAAGCACCAGCTTCTTCATCGTCAGAGAACGCATTAGGTTTTTGTTGGTTAGAGCGCCCGAGCATCCATTCACTATCGACTCCACCGTTACTCCATTCACCCTCAACATTTACTTCATCGACATCTTTCTCTTCTCTCCAAACTTCGTCATCTTCTGAACCACAAACAATGAAGTTACCTTTGCCATCAATTTGTTCTTCGAGTAATCTCATATGCTTAGAAACTGGTAAAAAGTGAGCCACCGGCATTCCACTTGCTGTAAAAGGATTGGTTGCCGCTCCAACAAGTAAACCATCTTCTGGCGCTACAATATCGACAGTGAGTCCTGGCGTGGCGGGGTCAGAAATAGTTGCAATGACTTCTCCCTCTCGCATTACAGAACCGGATGTAACAAACATATCCAGTAATCCACCTTCACTTGCTCTGAGCCATAAAGAGCCACTGGCAAGCATACGGAACCTTGGTCGGTGAGGTTTACCTGGTATCATTCTAAGCGACCTTAGTACATTCATTACTCCATGGATTGCTACCTTTACCGACTCGTTATCTAGAAGGTTTGCTCCTCCACCTTCATAGGTTATCGAAGGAATATCATTTTCAACAGCCGCTTTTCTGAGCGAGCCTGATGGTGGCTTAGAGTCAAGAATAATTTCAATTCCAAATGCTTTGGCTAAAATATTAGAGCCAGCATGTGCTAAATCAGCCCTTAACTGGGGCATATTTGAGCGACCTTTTGCTGCACTATGAATGTCAATAATAGCGTCAGTGTCACTTAGTAAGTATTTCCATACTTGAGCGGCTACACGTCTTGTGGTAGTACTTTTGAAATTACCTGGGAAATTACGGTTTAGATCTCTGCCATCAGGAAAATAACGAGATTTTGAACGATACCCTGGGAGATTAACTACAGGGACAATTCTGACAGTACCAGCCATTTGTTTTGGATCAAGGGCTTTGCCGATGTCAGTGAAAGCATTTGACAAAAGGTGAGTACAAGCAGATGGACCTGTCAATTCATCACCATGAATTCCACCAAGAACGGTGATAGTAGGGCCTGGTCTTTCTCCATGGATAATAGTTACAGGAATCGGCCAAGGGTCTCCAAGGTCAACCTCGAGTAGAGGCATTGAAATAGTTCTAATTGTCCCTGGTTTGATGATTTTTCGATATAGTCTTATATTACCCCATTCAGCACTTCTATCCCATTCTGGGCGGTCTTCAGTTTGATGCGCATCTAAGGCTTCTTGGATAGCAATACGTCTTCTTTTTGGTAGTTCGTGAGCGACGCGAATCTTCGTCTTCTTGACTTTCTTCTTGCCACCCATGTACGGCCGAGTTGTTCATTCATCATGAACAATGCTATCTATTTGTGATACAAACAAAGAAAGACGGACTTCTGTTAGCCAAATCATGGATGCGTTGGGAGTTCAACAAGAGTTTGCACCAAATTCCATTTGTTTTGGCTGTGGTCCGGCAAATGAAAATGGATTAAAGATTCAGAGTCATAGAATTGAAAATGGATTATATCTAGAATTCATGCCAGAAAAATACCATCAGGCCTTTCCCGGTATGATAAATGGTGGTATCATAGGGACTTTGTTAGATTGTCATGGAAATTGGACAGCAGCAGTTGCATTGATGGATGCAGGAGAATTAGATGAACCTCCTTGTACTGTTACTGCATCATATTCTGTCCAACTAAGAAGGCCAACTCCTGTAGACACTACATTGTGCATCACGAGCCAGATTAAATCTATCAGTGGCAATAAAGTAGAAATCGAACTTCTCATGGAAGCAAATGGCAAAGTTTGTGCAACTGGTGATGGATTATTTGTTGCAGTAAAAGAAGGTCATCCCGCTTACCATCGTTGGAATTGAGGAATTTTGATGGTCAAACCAAATCCTGACCAGAAAATAAAATTAGAACACTTGAGGTCAATTGTTCTAGATTTAATGCAAGATATGGAAATTTGGAATCAAATCGACACTGAGGGGTTAGAGCAAATCAGTTTAGGGGTACTTAGAAGAAATGCTACTCAAAGGCATGGAGTGACAAGGTGGAAGAAGGGAGTAGATGTATCTAATCTAATACCTTCTGATGTGGAGGAAATAAATATCCATCCACATCTACTTGACGAAAAATGGAATGCATATGCTGCATTTGTTTTACATCATGAGTATATCCATGCACTTGGATTTAGAGAGCATGATAAAAGATTTCGATACTTGGAAAAATCGTGGCCGGGAAGTAAAGCGATTAAGCATGGGTCAGAGTTTACTGAATTTCTAAGATTTAAAAGCGCTAAATGGATTTGGGAATGCAAGAATTGTGATAAGCAATTCCCTCGCAAAAAACCTTCTAGAGGAATGTACAAATGTAGGGATTGTAATACAACTCTAAGAGATAAGAAACTTTGATTATTTTTTCTTTTGCTTACTCTTAGACTTACTCTTGGCTTTTGTCTTAGCCTCTTTGACTTTGCTTTCACCGTCCATGTCTGAATCTTCAGCGATTTTCTTAATCATTGATTCTTCCTTTTCGCTGATATCTCCATCTTTTGCAGCCGATTCTATCGCTGCTTCCATATTCATCTTAGCAGCTTCCTCATCAGATATTCCAAGCGCACTTTGGAAGGATTTCAATTCATTCAATTCCTCTTCGGTAATTATTCCATCATCCCAAGCAGAGTTATATGCTTCCAACAGAAAACTTTTGTAATCTTCAGGATTTAGTAAAACGTCTCTGATAAGTCCATGATTAGGCCCCTCTGCTGGCATTTCACCAGATAATTCTAGGATTGCAATAGAGCGTCTAACTTCCTTGACAGCCATGTCCTTTAGTCCGTGTCCAGCCCATACGGCACCAGCAGCAACAACCGCCGCAGCGAACCATCGCATAATATCAGGATCGACTAGTTCTCCTGGCTGAACCAAATGAAAAATACCGATAACTGCCATTGCAGCCCCACACATCACTTCCACCCAATCATTTAGGTCGGGTTCATCGTCAAAAACTGAAAGTCTGTCTTCGATAATAGAGTCAATCTCGTCGCTCATGTTGATAGGTGAGTAGTAGAGGGGTCTTATGCGTGTCGGAATTACTCGTTCGAGCGTTGTCCTTTTGGACTGTTGGCGCGACAGTCCAACCATGGCGGCCAGTAAAGAGGATATTTCCAGACTGGATTTGCCAGAATCGGTGATTGATTTCATTACTGAAAAATGGGGTATAACAAAGTTACATCCTCCCCAATACGAAGCCATACCTTCAATCTTTAACGGTAGAAACGTACTTTTAGCGATTCCAACGGCGAGTGGTAAGTCATTAGTTGCTTACATCGCCATTCTAAGGAAATTAATGGTCGAAGATATTGGTACTAAGGCGATTTATATCGTCCCTCTGAAAGCTCTAGCGAGTGAAAAATTTGATGACTTAAAGGTGATGGCTGAATCATTAAATTTGACAGTTGGACTTGGAATAGGTGATTCTTCTTCCGAGGCAAAGAAGATTGAAGAATGTGACATATTGGTCTGTACTTCAGAAAAACTAGACTCAATAATTAGAAATAATTCTCAAACGATGTCTAGAGTTTCAATTGTGGTGGCTGATGAATTTCATTTGATGAATGATTCAACTAGAGGTCCAACATTAGAGATTAATTTGACAAAACTACGTTTTCTACGTAAAGATGCACAGTTGATTGCATTATCTGCAACAGTCGGGAATTGTCAAGATTTAGCTAATTGGCTCGATGCAGATTTAATTCAGTCAGATTGGAGGCCTGTTGCGTTGGAATACAGCACATTTCATGATTTGCACCTTGAGCCACGCTTAGTCCAATCATCAGAGGTTTCCACCTCCCCCGATGCTCTTAATCCGCCTCGAGATTTAGAAGGCCCCAAGACTCAACCAACATGGGTTGTTTTGCAAGACACAATTATGCAAAAGGGACAGTTGCTAATTTTTGTAGGAACCAGAAGAAGTGCAGAATCAGAAGCACTCAAATTATCAAAAAGGGTCGCCAAATTACTTGCTAAAGAAGATATTGAGAAATTGAATGAACTAAGTAAATTTGCTGAATCTCTAGAAGGTAGGTCACAAACCTCAATGGGCGAAAAGTTGCATGAATGTATCAAGGGAGGAGTGGCATTTCATCATGCTGGACTGACACATAGTCAGAGAAAGTCGATAGAATCAGCTTTCAAGAAAGGTCTTCTCCAAGCATTGACAGCAACTCCAACACTCGCCGCGGGAGTAAATCTTCCTGCAAGAAGGGTCCTTGTTAGGGATGTGAAAAGATGGGATGATGGTATGAGTCGCCCTTTACCAGTTATGGAAGTTCGGCAAATGTTAGGGCGTGCTGGAAGACCAAAATATGATGATTACGGAGAGGCTTGGATACTTTGTAAGGGTACAGATGGTTGGGAAATTGCTGACGATGTAAGCGAGAGGTATTTCTTTGGAGATATAGAATCTATTTCCTCTAAACTGGCTAGTGAGCCAGCATTACGGACCCACTTATTATCTATCATTTCCACAGGTGGCCTTCAACACCGAGGAGATATTGGGGACTTTTTGGAATCTACATTTCTTGGTTTTAGTATTTCTAAGAACATACTTAATGAGAGGATAGATGAGATGCTTAATTGGCTTGTTGAAGAAAGATTCATTCGAAGATTAGGTGTTGATGAATCATATGCAGGTAAACGAGCAGATCAGGGGATAAATGATGATGAAGATTGGGATGACGAGATGCCAGTTTGGGCAAACATTGCCCATTCAACAGTAGGCGTTGAATTCCAATCTACTAACAGTTCAACAGTTCCTAATCGTTCTCCTTCTGCATTTATTGAGCCTAGTTTTGGTTTCCAAAAAGCAACTGAATTATCTAATGTTGGCGCATGGCATTTAGATGATAAGAATGAATTCTCAGCCATGAAGTATGAAGCAACTCTTATGGGTGAAAGGATAACTCAACTCTATTTAGATCCACTTTCTGCATCCTTGCTAAGGGTTGGTTTACGTAGGGCTGTTAGAAGAGAAGTTCGAAAAAGTGGTGAGGTAACAAACTTTGGATTACTACATCTGATTGCCACAACACCAGATTTTTCATCACTGTGGGCAAAAAATAGTGATATGGAAATAAATTCAAATCTATGGCTAAAGACGAATTCAGTAGAAAGTGAACTTTTAGCAGATTCTTCTTATGACGAAATGTTACTTGGAAATGTAAAGTCAGCATGGTTAATTGAAAAATGGACTAACGAAGAAACTATGCGTTCTATAGAGAAAAGTCTTGATGTCAGTCCCGGTGATTTACACCATAGGGTTGATTTAGTATCCTGGTTACTCCTCGGCTCAAAAGAGATATTGATTGCAGATGATGTATTCTCTCAAGAACATATGACTGAAATTTCTGAAATAATCAAGAAAGTGGATATTCTTAGACAGAGAACGAGACACGGTTGCAAGGAGGATTTGCTCACACTTGTTAACATAAGAAACATTGGCCGTTCACGTGCTAGAGAACTTGCCAACTTGGGAATTAGGACTCCGCAGCAAGTCTTGTCTATGAGTAATTCTAAGCGAAACGATTTGCTAACATTACGCGGCTGGGGTCCTTTGCTACTCAGTAAAATCATAGCAGAAGTAGAAAAAATATTATCAAGAAGTGATAATAATTCAGGTTCTAAGAACTCGTTTATCCAAAGAGATGACGATATCCCTCTTTCTGATGAAAAAGAATCGGATGCTTGAAGAAAAATAACAGTTTGGCCTATCCCATGGAGATGGGTTATTTTCCTTGTGTAGCATGGTCTAAGACAGACTCGTCGCCAAAAGAAGTTCTCAAAGATTTCCTTGAGACTAGACCATCACAAAGATGGTTAATGGTCGGTCATCATGCAGCACACTGCGATGCGCAACTTTGGACAGCGTGGCATTGCAGTGTTAGAAGATTTTTACGAAACACCCAACTTGCGAGAACAATTGATGCCGAATTCATCAGATTCCTTGCAGGTACTCATCACATTTCCGAGGCCTTTCAACGAGCAGGAGTTTCCAGTAGTGATCTCGGTGGGTGGTTAATTTATCTCCCTGAAATTAGTCCTAAAGACTCTATAGAGGAGGTAATTTTACCTAACCAAGAGTATTTACAGTTCTTTGAAAAAACTTCTTTTGAGATTCTCGAATCTCTTAATCTAATAGTGTCCGACTCTACATTGAAACACGATTTAGATAATGCAACTAAATTGGGTATGAATACAGACGGTCTAGTAATGGAGAATTTTGAAGACGCTCTAATTGGGTTTATTCTATCATCAGAGTTCAACACTTGAATTCGAAGAGTTCAAGCACTCTCGGTAATTACGTTGTTGTATGGTGCTTGCTAAGTCTCCCGGAGACGATACTTATGATAATGCTCGAAGATTCCTTGATGAAGACAAAATACGTTTAGCATTACAGAATGCTTCAGATTTTGGGGCTAGTTATGCTGAAGTGAGATTGGTATCTGTTACAGATTCTAGTGTTGCAACTAGGGATGGACAACTCGAAAGGGCAATCCCAGGTCAAGAAGTTGGTGCAACCATGCGAGTATTAGCGGATGGGGCATGGGGAGTTCATTCTACCACAGATATTGAATCAATTCCTAGCCAAGTTGAATCAACTGTCAGATTGGCCAAAGCTGTTGCTCAAAGGAGAAATTCAAAAGATAAACCAGTATCATTAGCAGATGTTCCAATAATTGAGGATTCGGTACATTGGGCGCCAGAAAAAGATGTTAGGGCTACAGAGTTAACTGAAAAATTGGAACATCTAAATGTCCTTTATGAAAATTCAAAGAACGATAAAAAAATCGCATCAGTTATTTGCGGATGGCATGATGAACACATTCACACTGAATTTATGTCTAGT
>JABIUA010000089.1 GCA_018667575.1 Methanobacteriota archaeon
CTCTGATTTCACTACTTGAAAATCCCGAAACACCTACATTTACCGCCCCGCCATCATATAATGAGCAGAAATGGACCTTAGAGACCACTAGTGGCCAATTAAAACTCACAATAACTTCTGATTCATACTGGGGTTTTGGACTTTTCAATTCCGGTTATTTGAACACAATTACACTTGAAGGACCGATAAATCTGAGAAGTCGAATCATCTATGATTTGACATCTGCGCTGGCGTATAAGCCATGGGAATTCAAACACTTGAGTTCTGCTCGCAAATGGGTTAAGAGAAAATTTCCAGGACTGGATGAAAAGAAGAATCAAAATAACTGGTTAGAACTGATAGAATATTCTAATCAAAGATTCCAAGAAATAATTCAAGTAATGAAAGAAGCAAGAGAAAAAGTATCTCAAAAGGTGAAAATTACTGAATCAACCGAATACTGGAATAAACAAAAGGCTGATGTTTCACTCGCTGCAGCAGATTTCGATTTGGAGTTAGCAAAAGGAGCATTGGCAGATAATAATGCGCCGGCTGTTGAAAGAGCAATTGCAAGAATTGAAGCATCGTTAATTGAAGCAGACCCGGAGACTGGAGTTCATGACAATGAACAAAAGGAAGATTTAGAAAAACAACGAATTATCATTTCTGAAATAACCATGGATGATGGAAATCATTCTGAAGTTAATGTCGATTCAATTAACCAAATTAATTCTGTATCCTTCGAAGAAGACATTCCATTCGTCGATTTAACCATCGATTCAGAACAAGAATGAGTGATTTCAATATTCTACTAAGCCGCGTCGCGTTGATAAAGGGGGGGCTACTCGGAAGGAATGGTCCAAATGGCATCTAAGAAGAAATCCGACGGAAGTGGAATCCAGCAGGCTGCTGGTTTGATTAGATATTTCGATGAAGAATCAGAAGATGCTTGGAAGATTACACCTTTCCAAGTATACGCTGCATGTATCTTCATTGGAACCTTCTTTTACCTTGTGAATCAAGGTGTTGTAAGTGCAATTTGGAATCTATTTTGATTGAATAAATCAAAGTGGCTTGATCATAATAATTTTATTTTCTTTTGTAGCCATGCGCTTAGCAACTTGCATTGCTGTCTTCAGGTCAATAGTAGCACCAAGTGTCTTTTCACCTTCAGAGTCATGGACTATCAATCTATGAGTTAGATTTTGTAAAACGCCATCTTCTATTCTCTCAAATACCCAATGTTCATTTTCAATTCTTATCATTGCTGGGACATCGACTAATGGGCCCATCTGGTTACCAGTAACTGTTGTTCGTGCTTTCAATCCTCTCAAATCTCTGATTGGATTCCAAGTTCTCATGCGAACTGGGGCTCTTACTTTTCTTTTATTTTCTACTCCGTCTCTAAACGCTCTAGTCATTAGGGTCCCATCCCTTGAAGTCATTGACTTCAAACACAGGTTTGCCTATTCACTAATAAGAAGCGCGACAGAATCAAGGTTTAAAATACCGATTTCAAACCATTTCGGCAGATTTCAATCGCTTGATGTGAAACTCAATACTCTTGCTGGCGAATAAACCTAACATCCAACCTGTAGCCAAGAAGCTCATCAAGGGCCAATCGGTAGAGTAAGAGACAATTAGGATTGCTAAAGTCAAACACAATAATGGAATAATTGTGTAAAGTAAAGATGGTGATTGAACATCTGTTTCAATGAACCACGGTTGAATCACACTAATAGCAAGCAATATCCAACTTGCTGGAAGTAAGAATAATGCGTATGGAGTAATCATGAATAGAATACTTGGAGTAAATATCAGCGACATCCTCAACCACCATATCTCCGGCCGAGATGCACCATCAAAGCCAAAATTCGGCAATATTAGAGAAATCGCCATGAAAATAACCATGCCAATCACCAACCAAATAGACTGTAAAATATATCCATTCCCTTGGTCAAATGGCTCACTATTTCTGAGGTAATTTGCTGTTATTAAAAATAGAAGAAGGCAATTAATTACCAACTGGAAAGTCAACGAATTACTTCGACCCTCTCCATGTTGTAAATTTGCTTCAATCGATTTACTTGGTACTGTGATAAATGTCAAACCGATGGAATTGGATAAGAAAAATAGTAACATGGCAAAAGAACCGTCTTGGGAAATATTAGTCCACCAGGAATTAGTTGATTGGAGCGAATTTGATAACAAAAATATCATTATTGGTAAGATTACATACATCTTCCATTTCGTTCTCTTTGAAAGGGTGTTTAGTCCTTGATCTGTTTGAGGAATCGTGGTGACTGCGAATAATTCACTACTGACTAGAATCATGGCCCCTGTAGCGATTACTAGAATTGGTGAATAGATGCCAGTGGATGAATTAATAGTTTGTAAGGGCAGAGAATCTGGAGAATAATAAGAAGACTCCGGAAATAAGACCCAATACGAAACTAATGCACAAAAAGAAATGTATGTCATTATTCTATATTGAACCAGTTTTCTAATTTCTGCACTTGATATTGAAATACTCGGCAATTTATGACTCAAGAGGGCAAAACAAAGCAGGCCAAAAAGAATCATTTCTGAAGCGCCATCACCTGTAATCAGTAATTTCAAATCTAAAAATTCAAAGTCGCCTGGCCCAAGTCTTTGGGCGATTTCTAAATATGACATGTCACGCTGTACAATGGTTCTTATACGGTTTAAAATCATAATTCCAACTACTATCAAAGGTCCAAATCGATGAATATTTAGGATTGACTTACCCACTGGTTGTGAGAATTTTTGACTATAAGATTCAATTTTTGAAGGAAGAAACCATCCGACTAAAAGAAGTAGTAAAATTGGGAAGAGTAACGGTGCAGCATCCCCCAGCATATTCGAATCTAGGGGGCGAAAGCCCTTGAGCATGGCGGAAGCAAGATAGAGAAGATAGCAAACCGACAGTCATGGCCAATGCTGGTTGGGTGGAGGAAGACCTCGATGAAATCTCGAGGGCGTCTTGTTTAACCAAACTGGCTTTAGAACTTGGAATGGACCTTGAATCTTGGATAAATACTACTACGTCGCCTCTTCCTGAAACACTTAGAGTCACAAAATCTCGTAAAGATAGAGAATGGACTATTTTGGAATTAGAAAAAATGGGAGCGAAACCAATCTCTTGGATGCCAGATAATAGCGCTTGGCAAATGCCATTTTCTCGAGGCAAGGTTCCAGAAGGCTACAGTAAGAGAATTTTGACAATACTACATGATTCAGGAAGAATCACTCGTCAAGAGGCTGCAAGTATGTTACCTGTAGAATTACTCAATCCAAAAGACGGAGAGATGATCTTAGATCTATGTGCAGCCCCTGGTTCAAAAACCACTCAGTTAGCGGAAAAAATATTTCCTGAAGGTTTTGTAGTAGCAAATGAACCGGTGTCGGGAAGAGCAAATATGCTAATCTCAAATAGAGCTAGGCTCGCATTGCCAAATATTCTGATAAATCAGCAAGATGGCAGACATATTGGTAGAATCCCCCCTCCAGGGTTTGACGCAGTTCTTACCGATGTGCCGTGTACGGGAACTGCAACTACCCGTAAGAATCGTAAGATTTGGAAGAAGTGGACACCTAAATCAAGCCGTGGATTATTCGAACTTCAAGTTTCAATAGTTTCAAGAGGCGCTAAACTGTTGAGACCTGATGGTAAACTAGTTTACTCGACATGTAGCATAGATCCATGTGAAAATGAAGCAGTTGTCGCTGAAATTCTTCGTCAATGCCCATGGCTTGAATTGACTGATATCGATGAATCACTCGTTGATGGATTAGTCATGAAACCTGGCCTAAGTAAATGGAATATTCTTGATGAAAGTGGAGATAGAGTAGAACTAGGCGAAGAGTTGCCAAGACTACCTAATTTGAAACTCAAACATTTGTGTTCAGAAGATAGAGTCAAATTCGACCTCGAGTTTAATAACGAACTGGAAACTAAAATTTCTCAGGACCTAGTGAAATGTCGTAGACTACATCACACCGATAATGATACTGGGGGCTTTTTTGTAGCAATATTTAGACATAAGCCCGAATCTACTCCTGAAGGAATTGCAAAGGCCTACATTCCAAAGCGGAAGCCTATCGAAGGTTCTACTTGGGAACCGAAACTCATGGAACGCCCCAAGGCAAATCGGCATTCAGTATTCCTTGCTGATGAAGAAACGGTAAACCAAATATCTGAAGGATACCAAATCGATGCCAATAAATGGTCTTGGTGGAGCAGAGGAAAGAGATTAAACATAGCACCAAAATCTGTTGTCGATAGATTGTACAATCGCGTATGTCCAAACAAAAGAGGAGATTTATGGCCTGCGGGTACATTCCATCCACTAAAGTTAATTCATGTAGGAATGCCAACTTTTGTTCAAAATAAAGGAACTTGGAGAACTAGGCAAGAAGCAATTCCTGCCCTAGAGTATGATTTAGGAAAAACTTGTATTGAGGTTGAAAAAGAAATTGCTATTCAAATGTTAGAAGGCTGGGTACCAACTGTTGAAGAATTTCAAGAAAAACTGGAGTTAGATGAATTGAGTGAAGGCCCGCTGCTACTGACTTGCCAACTTAGTGGGTCGGACTCCCTAATTTCTGCCTGGGCGGGAGTTAGAGTTAGTTTGATGATAAATACTCTTGAAAGAGATATACTCAGAGCAAAACTTGGAATTGAGTTTGAAAGTAAGAATGGTGACTAATATGAAAAAAATAGCCATATTGCTAGTAATCGCAATAATGGTAATTCCATCTATTAGTGCCGAAGATGAAAATTATACTGCTCATGCAAGAATCACTATACCAAGTGCTGAACCAGTATCGACTATACTCTATGAGTGCTTCGTAGAAATAGATACTTCAGACACCAACTGTAATCAAGACCAGGATGAAATTTCACTGTCATGGTGGACTTGGAGTGACCAAACAAATTCAGATTGGCCTGATGATGATGCTAAATCTCGTGCTAGTATTTACGACCTTGATTTGAATGAATCATTTGACTCAATTTCCTACTCTAATCAACACTCTATGGAAATTGATGCTACCAATAACTCATCTAAAATCGTCGACTTAATGCCCATTATTGACTTGACTGGAGAAGTCATTATTGCAGAAGGTGATAATGAAATATGGTACATTAGAATGCCTATTGAAATGACTCCTTTGTTCAATTTAACCGATGACACGTTATTGTATATTTTCTTGAGTCAAAAGAATGCTGTCGACCAGCACGGCAGAGAAATAAATAACCTGATCTATGATATGAAACCTGAAGTCGGCTTTGGAATTAAAGCCGGAAATACAACAACTGTTGAGTGGATAATAAGTTCGGAGCACCTTGAGGCAGCAGGTGTAGACCTAGAGCAAAACCCATATGGATGGCAGTTAACTATGGCATTCTTTGGTGCGATTGAAAGTGATAATAGTTCAGAACAATTACTCTCTTTGCATCAACTAGATCTACCAATTAAGTCACAAACAGTAGATTCTACCTCATTCTATATCCCCACATTAATCGGTGTAGTGCTGGTTATAGTCTGTTATGCATTAGTATCCCTATCCTACAAAGCTGAAAGAGGCATGCCTAAGATTTCATCGACTTGGAAAAATCCTACTACTCTTAATGTCGAGATTCAATCATTCTCTCAACGTATTGAAGTCAAATCGGTGAAAGTGGATTCACCTTGGAAGATGAAAAATAATCCAAAGAGCAGATTTATTGAGCCTGAGCAAATTGTCAATATGGAATTACGTTTCAAAAATCATGAGCCAACTGGATGCCAGATTGGAATTCAATTAGAAGTCGAAGAACTCGGAGCATGGACACAATATCTAATGATGGACAGTTCAAAATTAGATGAGTAGTAGTCGAAGTGTTGAAGAATTAGAAGAGTTACCGAATGATGGTGCTGATATGGAACTGGATAATACCGACCGAGCAATTCTTCAAGCCCTCTTGAAAGACTCAAGAGCGAGTCAGAGGGAATTATCCCGAATCGTTGGGGTGGCACAAGGCACCATTACTAATCGTCTCAAAAGATTGGAAAATAATGGAGTTATCAGTGGATATAGTGTTGTACTTGATCCTGAAAGTGTTGGATGGACTATGACTATTATGGCGGGCTTATGTATTGCTAAAGGAAAAATGATTGATGTTCAACAAAAAATTGCGGCCGACTCAAGAGTATTCTCGGTATATGACGTAACAGGTGACTGGGACTCGATGGTACTGGCTAGAGTAAGAGATAGAGCCGACCTTGACGACTTAACAAAGACTGTTTTCACATTAGAAGGAGTGACTCGCTCGTTCACTCACGTCGTTCTAAACACTGTGAAGGAAGATGGCTTTGCTAAGCCTGCTCCAGATAAGAGCATGAATGAATAAGCCCTTTGAATGATGGGTTCTAGCCCCAATCATGTCTTCTAGACTTAACCTGACATTTTTCGCGGCCTTAGCTATTCAAATGTTGATGATCGGGGCTACCGCTGCTCCACTCGCTGACGGCCTAAATCCGATGGGTGATTATGAAAAAATGGATAAATCTCTTAGAAATTCTTTGAGTTCCTCGTCAGAAGAAGAAATAATTCCTGTCATTTTCCAACTCAATTCCGAAGTGACCGCAGAAGATTTGGAAACACTGGAGAGTTTTGGTGCCTCAATACTTGGAGAAGCACCCTTAGTCGATGGCGGACTGTTAGAAGCTTCAATTAGAGATATTAGAATCATTTCTAATTGGGAACGAGTCGAATATCTAGAACTGGATAGAATCCTAGATTTCTTCTATTTGCCTTCTGAGTGGGGCGGAGACCCAATCACTGAACCTGGAATATTGATGCATGAAACCACACACGTAGTCAAAGCAACCGATACTTGGGATAGAGTAATTATATCGCCTTCTGGAGATATTGAGTATGATTCAGACCTAGCGTTCAGCGAGTGGGATGGCGATGGAACTGCAATAGTCGACCTCGATACCGGAGTTGATGCTGGACATCCTGATTTCGATTATCTAGAACCTTGGACCGGTGAGAAAGTCATCTACTCAGCAAAATGGGATGGTATCTGGACAGAAACTCGTAATTCAGATACTTCATCAGGACACGGCACTCACGTTGGTGGTACAATTGCTGGAAACGGAGACGCTTCGGCTGGTAGAAGGGCAGGGGTTGCCAAAGGAGCACAAATGGTCGCCCTTGGCACTGGTGATGGCGCATCTATCTTTGCAGCAGAACAAGGACTAGAGTGGACATATTCTCATTCTATGCCAAGTCAAAATCAATATCACATTAGAGTTGTATCCAACTCTTGGGGAACGGATGGCGATTATGACCCGAATGGAGTTATTGCTCAAATGACTGATATGCTAACTTATGATAACGGCGTAGCAGTAATATTTGCTGCATCGAACTCAGGTGGTAATGGAGGGGAGTGTTCAGGAGGACTCAAAACCAATGTGTACGCTAATACTCCTTCTGCAATATCTGTAGCAGCACTAACTCATGATGGTACGGCTGTGACCTCATTCTCATCACGTGGATGTATGAATCAACAGCACACATGGCCGGATGTTGGCGCACCTGGCAGAGATATTTGGGCAACAGCACCAAGAGGTACAGCAATCGATGCAAGTACCAAACTGCAAGGAGATTTGTACTATATGGCAATCTCTGGAACTTCAATGGCGACACCGCATGTAGGAGGAATGGCTGGACTTATTATCGATATTGCACCGTCTTTAGGTGTTGCAGATTACCACAGAGACGACCATGATTTTGGAAATAGTTTAGTCGGCGGTGAAGGGACTGCTGCATATGGTCAATATGAGAATTGGAACGAAGAAAACTTCACCAGAGTACACGAACTGGAACTCATATTGGAATTGACAGCGAACTATGAAGGAATGGCTAACTCCTGTGAAGATGGAAATGATGATGATGCATGCTCTGACATTCCTGAACAGTGTTATATCAGTGAAACTGGACAATGTCACGATTGGCGTATCGGTCATGGATTAACAAATGTTGATGCTGCAGTTGCACTTGCTAGAACATTACAATTAATGAGAGATCAAGATGGAAATGGAATCGTAGACCACCCTGAATATACTGTATGGGATGCTTGGGAAATCTATGAGGCTATGCTTGATGAACAAACTATCGAATTAGATACTGATAGAGTAAAACATTCCTGGAAAGGAGATTGGAATCATTTCAACAATGGAGACTCAGGCTCATTGTATTACACCGATGATTCTCATTATGTTTGGATTCCTAATGGTACAGATAGACTAGAAGCAATGTTTACTGCTACTGAATTTGAACTTGACTCATTACAAGTAGGTTCAATCCAGCTGGAAATTGATTTGGGCGATGATGGCAGTAATGACCAAGGACAAGGAAATCGAATTGCTGACACATGGTATTATGACTTAGACGTTGAACCTTCTCAATGGGGCAAGTGGGCGAGTTTTGATGTGTCTGGGCAAGCGATGACATTCTTAGGAATCGTAGATGACCAAGAATTCTTTGAATCCAGAATCCCCTATACTGTCGACGTTATATTGACTCTAGAACTTGATTCAGTAATAGATATCGCATTTGAACAAAGATTGGACTTCTATTCAGATTTAGACCCTGCTACACCTTCAGATGACTACGATAGTTCAATGGATGGAATGCTGGTTTTTACTCGCAATGTCTACAACCAACAAGCCGTGGTCAAACTAATAACTCCAAAGGGTTCCACTGATGAATCTAGTACAGAAGGATTCTTTTCATCTCTGGGTGATATGTTTGCTGAGCATGGCTTATTGATGGTCCTGTTTAGTCTATTCATCTTACTACCTGCAATCGGATTAGGATACATGATTCGCTCTTGGGAAAATCCTGAAGATGAAAAATCGTATTTGTTAGAAGCGGAATTAATCGATGAAGATTGATTACTCCTCTTCTTGTAAAGTAAGTGCTTGGAGATATTTACCACTTCCATAGGATACTCCGCCTTGTAGTACCCATCCCTCACAAATTAATTTCGATACTTGCGCAATAAGTCCTGACTTCTTATCCAAGAATTTCATATTCAAAGTACCGAACTCTTTTGGTTCCAAAGTTTCATCTGAAATCACAGTATATTTCATGACAGTATGCATATTCCACACTGTATAAAGAAAATTATTCTTCCAACTGGTCAATTCTCTGTCCAGCGAGTTCAATGTATTCTTGACTGATATCATAGCCGATATAACTTCGACCAGTACTCTTGGCTGCACATGCGGTGGAACCTGAACCAATGAATGGATCTAAAACTACATCCCCTTTGAAAGTATAAAATTCGATACATCTGCGTGGCAATTCATTCGGGAAAGGGGCAGGGTGTCCGATTCTTTTAGCAGATGCTGTTGGAAAACGCCAGATAGATTTTGTTAAATCGATGAACTCTTGTTTCTCAATAGTGTCATCTCTACCTTCTGCTCTCTCTTGTTTTGTTCTATCGAGTTTGAAAGAACCTTTTGAATATATCAAAATATATTCATGTACGTCTCTAAGGCATGGATTTGAAGCTGATTTGAATGAACCCCAAGCGGTACTCGAACCTGCAGATGCGGATTTATCCCAAATTACTTCGCCGCGCATCAAAAAACCGAGTTCAAGCATTATCATATTGACGTAACTCGTTAGAGGAATGTATGGTTTTCTTCCGACATTTGCAATGTTGATTACTGCTCTTCCACCAGGCGCTAATACTCGGTAAGTTTCGCTAAAAACGCCTCTTAACATGTTTAGATATTCTTGAAGACTGAGATCTTCATCATACTCCTTGGTCACATTGTATGGAGGTGAAGTGACCATCAGTTGTACACTATTTGGTGGAATCATACTCATATCTCTTGAATCACCACAAATTAGGCTATCTCTGAGAAATTCAGGGAATTCTTGAGGGTCTCCTACATCGCTTTCTCTCGGTATTCCTTGATACATTTTAGTATCATAATACTTTGAAGAATCATGCCCTTCACGTTTGGAAACACCAAAACTCGAAGTCTGACTAGAGGACGCCTTTTTTGTCCCCTTTTTTCTTGTCATAGAAACATCTGCGTCGCGCGGCTTCATAATTCAATCGGATAACAAGTAGTACTAGACGCGCGTTTAAGCACCCTAAAGAAAATCCCAAATCAAGATATTATACTATCAATCCAATTTTGATAATCTTGGTTTGCTGATGCATTTATCTTCAAAATTGCTGGTATCTCATAAGGATGATTTTTCGAAATATATTGTTCTAAACGCTCAATCTTATGTTGACTGGTTTTGAATAGTACTAACATTTCATCATCTTCATTTTCTTGACCATCCCAAATATATGAAGAATTGACTTTACTACGTAGTATACATGCTGCAAGTTTTTGTTGCAACACTTTTGCAATAATTGATTTAGCAGAATCATCGTTAGGGAAAGTCACCATAACAAGTACTAGGGTCATAGACTCCGTAGAGGATTCTGATTATTGAATCGTTGCTGGATTAAATCTCTGTGATATCGTTACGTTGTGAACTAACTTTGAATTTCTTTACTGCTTTATCGTAAACCTTACTGTCAATGATATTATTGCGTACAAGTCTAGAGATAGCTGCTAGGGTGATTGATTCACCGTCAATTTCGAAAAATCTTCTCAATGCTTCTCTGGTATCTGAACGCCCAAAACCATCGGTCCCTAGAACTGTGAAATCATTAGGCATCCATTGTCTTACCATATCTGGGACTGCTGCCATATTATCTGATACTGCAATAATCGGATCTTTAGTTGAGCCAAGCATTTGTTGAACCCAAGATTGTTTCTCTGGTTCACTTGGATTTAGACGATTCCAACGCTCACATTCGAGCCCGTCTCTTCTTAATTCGCCATATGATGTAGCCGACCATATTTCGCTTCGAATACCGAATTCTTCCAACTTCTCTACAGCATCAAGAACCTGTAACATAATTGGACCTGAGCCAAGTAAACGAACGATTGGCCCGTCGCCCTTTGGTGCACCTCTCAACTTATACAATCCTCTGATAATCCCCTCATCAACGTTTTTTGGTTTAGCAGGCATTGGATAATTTTCATTGTACACGGCGATGTAATACATGACATCTATGTCTTGCTCAAACATTTCCTTGATACCATGTTGGATGATAGTTGCAAGTTCGTATGCAAATGCAGGGTCCCATGCCCTAACTGATGGATTGGTATGAGCCATCAAAAGTGAATGGCCATCCTGATGTTGAAGCCCTTCACCATTCAATGTAGTTCGGCCCGATGTTGCGCCCATCAAGAATCCTCTAGCACGTTGGTCTGCTGCAGACCAAATCAAATCGGCAACTCTCTGAAAACCAAACATAGAATAGAAGATATAGAAAGGAATAGTAGGGCAACTGTGTGTCGAATAAGATGTTGCAGATGCAATAAATGTTGATGTTGCCCCAGCTTCGTTTATCCCTTCTTCGAATAGTTGACCAGCTTCGGATTCTTTGTATTTCATGATAACCTTGTGGTCAACTGGAGTGTAAAGTTGCCCCTCTGGATGGTAAATACCAAACTCAGAAAATAACGGGTCCATACCAAATGTTCTAGCCTCATCTGGAATTATAGGCACTATAGTAGGACCTAATTCTTTAGATTTCATCAAACCTCTAAGCAACCGTACAAATGCCATTGTGGTCGATACTTGCATCTTCCCTTTGGTTCCATCATCAAAATCCGAGTAAACATCGCTACTAGGCATTGTGAGGTTGGATTTAGGTGAACGGCGCTCTGGAACATATCCATGTAGTACTTCTCGCCTTGACTTAGCATACTCTACTAATTCCGGAACATCTTCTGGGTTGATGAAAGGATAAGTCTCTAAATCTTCATCGCTGAATGATAAGTTCATATCATCCCGCATGAATTTCATACTCTCAATATCTGCTTTTTTCTTCTGATGCGTGGTATTCTTACCAGCAAAAGCAGGACCAAGCCCATAGCCTTTGATTGTCCTAATGATGACTGCAGTTGGTTGCCCTTTGTGCGCGGTTGCCTGCGCATATGCGGCGTGAAGTTTTACAAAATCATGACCGCCAACATCTTCGCATAGTTTTTCTAAATCTTCATCGGTATATTGTGATACCATTTCAGATAACTCTGGGGTATTGAATAAGTCTTTACGGATAATTGATCCCCCTGCAGTCATAATTCGTTGCTCATCACCATCGACAAGTGAGTTTAGCCTTGCTGCAAGAATTCCTTGGCTATCTCTTGAAAATAAATCATCCCAACTACTTCCCCATAGAACTTTGATTACGTTCCATCCAGCACCTCTAAACCTACCTTCTAATTCTTGAACAATCTTTGAGTTTCCTCTAACTGGGCCATCGAGTCTCTGTAAATTACAGTTCATTGTCATAATGATATTGTCCAAGCCCTCTCTTGCTGCAAGCGATAATTGTGAGAGAGATTCGGGTTCATCTGATTCACCATCACCCATTGTATACCAGACTCTAGAACCTGTAGTGTTGCATAATCCTCTAGATTCTAAGTATCGATTAAATCTGGCTTGATGAATCGCCGTCATTCCGCCAAGGCCCATACTGACACTGGGGAACTCCCAAAAATTTGGCATGAGTCTTGGGTGAGGATATGATGAGAGGCCTTTGCCACCGGTTTCTTGGCGGAACATCTCTATCTCGTCTTTGGATAGTCTTCCTTCGAGCCAAGCTCTTGCATAAACTCCAGGTGAAGCGTGTCCTTGCCAGTAAACATGGTCGCCTGAGCCATCTCCATCTTTACCTCTAAAGAAGTGATTAAATCCTGTTTCCCATGCGTGCGATGTGGATGCATAGGTTGAGATGTGCCCGCCAATTCCTTCGAAATACTTGTTCGCTCGAGTGACTATCATCATTGCATTCCAGCGGATTACTTCGTGTAATCGCTTTTCCATTTCGAGATTTCCAGGATATGACCCTTGGTTAGTCGGCGAAATAGTGTTGAGATAAGGAGTGTTGATCGCATCGATATCGACTCCTGCTGATTTGGCAGCAGCTATAGTTGCTAAGAGTAAGCGTCTTGCTTCCTCATTACCTTGTTGGCCTTGAACTGCCAAAATTGAATCAATCCACTCCCTTGTCGAAATAGGATCAGGGTCAGGTAAAACGCTGTCAGACTCAAAGCCCACAATACTCCCTCATGTTACCCCTAATGCGCTCGGCTTTCAAACCCTTCTAGAAATGGTACTGGCGGAAAAACTAAAATTTCACAATGAAATCTTGGTTTTTGAATCAAAAAAGCCATACTGAAGGCTATTCAAAGGATATCCGTGAATAACCATGTCGGCAAAACACATAAAGACCGTTTTCACTGGGGGGGCTTTATGTCTGTCGAGGCCATGGTACAAAATATGATTGAAGAATTGAACTCCGCTCTAGTTGATGCTGTAAAGCACGACAAGGGTAACTCCGCTGCTGGTACACGTGTACGCAAGGCTATGCAAGACTGCAAAGCTACTGCTCAAGCAATACGCGTTCAAGTTCAAAACGACAAGAACAACTGAATCCGGACTTAGTTCCTGATTTCCTTAAGCCATCAGCGAAAGCAAGGCTTAGAGAAACTCGGCTATTACCGTTTGATTATGAATAACGCTCAAAGGTAAGTGCGGTGACAACTTGCTATGCAAGAGAGGCGGATTTGGTTTTCAATTCTCGCTTTAGGGGTTTTACTTCAAATTCTTGCAGCTGTTTTCATGCCACTGGGCCTTGATGCTCATGTTCATTCAACCTATGTTAGCGATAAAATCGCCGATGGAGATTCCACCCTTGACTGGGGGCACCTAAGAATCGATGGTTCAAATCAATCTATTGCTGAAGAGATTCCTGCTGATGATAAGTGGTTCGTTTGGCATGAGATCATTGAAGTATGGTTCCAGATATTTGGTATCTCTTTGATGAGTTTGCATATTCTTAGTCTAGTTTTGTCATTTTCAGCTTTAGGCGTTGTCTATTACTGTACTAGGAAACTATGGGGTGAGCAAAACGCTATCGCTCTTACCGCAATATTATCGATATATTCCCCGTTGGTTAGGTCGACTGGAAGATTGTATCAAGAAAGCATAGTAATCTTATGTGCAACCATCATCTTGTATTCTATTGTCAAAATATTGCGTAAAGAGAATCATAAATTTTGGCATTTTACTTGTTTGATTTTCCTCGCATCTATTCTCTCAATCAAAGGGCTACCTGCCAAATATGCACTTTACCTATATCTTCCAATCCTATCTTTGGAAATATACCGCCCGAAGTACAGGCCGGTTAGTAAACCTACTTTGCTAGCGATTATTGCCATAATAACTAGTGTTCTTGTCTGGATAAGGTTGGATAAAATTCCATCAGACTTGCTTGTAATTCTACCGATTACAGTATTTGTATCTGGAATAATATACCTTTACATCGGAGTTCTTTTGTTTAGTACAAACTCTAAGGAAAGAAACTTAGAATCTGATTATCTCTCGCTACTATCTCAACTAGTTTTTGCAGGATTATGTGGCTATATCACAATGCTATTCTTGGTAGAAATGAATACATTAGAGGCTACAAGAGAAGTAGTTCAAGACCGTTTTCGTTACATATATCGATACGTCACTGTACTTGCCGTACCACTTTGGTGGTCCCAGATGGCTAAACAAAAGAAGCCTGCTCTCAAGTTAGAGGGAAATAAAAATAGAAGTGTTATGTCGATAATGATAGCATTAATGATAATCATAAATTCATACATCTTGACTTTGGACCGTGGGATTGAAGAATTAGGTGAGGAATTATATGAAGAAATTGAAGATGGCGAGAACATCCTGTACATTGCAGACCCCCCATTAGCAATGCACCGTTTGTATACTCTTCAGATAACTACTGACCCAGGGCATGATAGAAACATCACCGCTTACTGGGCTGATGAAGATATAGACTGGAGTTCAATATTGGTAGAAAATCAAATCTCATGGGTCATCATGACTGATGATACAGCTAATTATCTCGACGATAAATGGACTATTTTCGAAACACAGACCTCTCATGAAGTATATCACTTAACAGAATGATGGATTAGTTCAACACATGGGACTCTGTGCCACACACATGAGCGGAATACTTGATGGTGTGAAAATTGTTGACCTTTCAAGAGTGTTAGCAGGGCCTTATGCTACTCAGATGTTATCTGATATGGGTGCTGAAGTAATCAAAATAGAGGCTCCATGGGGCGATGATACAAGAAAATGGGGGCCTCCTTTTACCACAGGTTTTGATGGGAAACAAGTGGCAGCATACTTTCTATCTTGTAATAGAGGTAAGGAAATTATTAATCTAAATCTCAAAAACCAAGCAGATGAAGTGAAAAAAATGATTCAAGATGCTGATGTTCTGGTTGAAAATTTCCGACCGGGTACACTGGAAAGATTACTCGGCAAATTACCAAAGGAACTGATCGTTTGTTCAATTTCTGCTTATGGTTCAACGGGCCCACGAAGAGATGAACCGGGATATGATATCGCCCTGCAAGCACGCTCTGGAATTATGAGTATCACTGGTGAGGCTGAAGGACAACCTGCCAAAGTAGGAGTTGCATGGATAGATGTCATCACAGGATTAAATGCATCTAATGCCATATTAGCAGCATTATTTCATAAGATGAAAACTGGAGAAGCAAAAAGAATCGATATCTCACTTTGGGATTGCGCAATTGCTGCTCTTGTCAACCAAGCCCATAATGTTCTAGCAAGTGGAAAAAACCCAACTCGAATGGGCTCAGCGCACCCTAATTTAGTCCCCTATAGAGCTTTTGAAGTTGAAGATGGATGGTTTGTTATCGGAGTCGGCTCAGACCCGCAATGGGAAAATTTAGTTCAACTTCTTGGTATAGAGTCAAAAGAGGAATGGGCGGAAAATACTGGGCGAATCGCAGCAAGAAGCGATGTCGAGGCGTGTATTGCTAATAAAATCAAACATAGGTCAAGAAAAGATTTAGAAGATTTATTGCAAGGAATTCCTTGTTCTCCTGTCAATACAATAAGCGAGGCGCTAAATGACCCACAATCTATCGCTAGAGGTTTAGTTTCCAGTTACAACAACGTTCAGGTGCTGGCTAGTCCCTTGAGATTTAAGTAACCTTAGAAAGAAAATAATGAGGTCTGTCCGCCTTCTCTGATAAGACCTGCATCTCTCAATTTATCTAGTGCATTATCCATTCTACGTTGACTGAATTGTCTTTCAACTTGTAGGAACTGTTTCAGTCCTGCAAGGTCAATAGTTCCTAACTCTAGGCTCTTGGTATCTACCTCATTAGAAGGGTGATTATGGAATATTTCTCGAATTTCGTCAAGTCTTTCTGGAACTTCTTTATCCTTTACAGAACATATTTCCTCAATTGTGCCATGAAGTTTGATTAATTTCAAACCAGTTTTAGGTCCAATTCCGCGTATCCCCGGATGAAAATCAGTTCCTATCATTATTGCTAAGTCTATCAATTGTGATTTACTTAATTCATGCTCTTGTAATAGTTCTTCAAGATTTATTTTCTGAGCGTGAACTAGTCTACCGTGTTGTTTGGTGCCATCTGTCATCATGTTTCGAATTAAAATTGGTGTTCCGTAAAGCAGGGCGTCCCAATCTTGTGTTGCAACTGCATCCAACTGACCTAGAGCAGCCATTACCGCTGCTTGACCCTCTCCTTCGGCTTTAGCATCAACCCATGGCACCCCGAGCAAGTCGAGTAATTGCTTGGTTTCTTGCACCATCTCTGGAGAATAATGCATTATTCTTTGAGCCATCTTTTGAGCTAATGCAAAATCTCCAGCTGCTAATGCTTCTTCATGAATTTTTCTCGACTCCTCTCTACGAGCTCTACGGGTTGCTAATTCATCTGCTTTCAGATCCGGAGATTTTCCGTCAAAGATGAAAACTGGCTTGATTCCTTTTGATAATAGCATAGTAGTCCTGTTTAGAAATCCCATTAAGTGCGAGACTACTTTACCGTTTTCAGCCTTCAGTGGACCGCCATCACCCTGAGGAGACCTGTCTCTAATAGTCGTCAAAAATTGGAAGGCTGTTAGAAAAGCATCGACTCCTACTCTTTTTCCAGCGAGTGAATCGAGTTCGATATTCTGTGGCGACGCTAGGTCGCGAAGATTACAGCCCATGTCTTACACTAAAGGTGACAGTATGTGTATATTCGCATTAACAAGAAAGCCGAATTTGTCAAGAAGGGGGAGGTTGAGCCGGTAATATGGCGGGTAATATTGCGTGTTTGCGCGGTTGGCATCCTGCTCTAGCCAAAGCAGAATTATCTGCGCTCTTTCCAAATAATGAAATGATATCTCTAGATTCCCAAAGATTAGTAGAAATTTCTGGTAAGTTAGATATTGAAAAGGTCACTGATATAATTCAGTATAGTAGCGGAACTCAAGCGGTATTACTTGACTGTGTAGTGATGAGTTGGAATGAAGAGAGTTCGTTAGATGAATTCATCTCTCAAGTCTCCAATAAAATCGAAAATTCGGATAAGGCCGGTACTTTTGGTGTTGTCCACTGGCGTCAGGAAGGAAAGATCAAAGATTTGAGCGGTAGTAAACTTGCAGGTATGATTGGTGGAATTGCTGGAAAAAAGGGCTTCACGATTGATTTAGATAAGCCTGACAATAAACTCGGTTTAGTATTGGATGGTTCGTCCAATCAGGTGGTTTGTGGATGGTTAATTGATTATGAGTCAATAGAAGGCAACTCGAATACTAGGCGGGCGACTGAAAGGCCCTTTTTCAAACCGATAAGCCTAGACCCAAAACTTGCAAGATTGGCTGTCAATCTAGCCGGTGGTCCACTAGATGAGTATGCAGTACTAGACCCGATGACTGGAACTGGTGGTTTTGTTATTGAAGCGGCATTGATTGGAAGAAATGCTATCGCACTCGATTTAGAACAAGAAATGGTCAATGGGGCTATGAAAAATGTACTTTGGGCGTTGGGCAGCGAAGAAATTACAACTGCAGAACATATTCAAATTATTCGAGGTGATGCTACTGACCTAGCCAATTCGATACCCCGAAAATGGCATCAGAAAATATCTGGTTTAGTTCTAGATCCGCCTTATGGTAGGAATTCTCACGGCTCTCTCTCTCATTTTGATTTAATTAGAAACACTCTCATTAGTTACCGTGATGTTGCAAGTGAGGATGCCACAATTGTACTAATTCTACCTATTAAACCACCACAGGTGAAGAAACTTGAATTACAATCAGATGGTGATGAAATTATCTTACTGCATGGTGAATGGGATGGCTTCAAACAATTATTGTCTGAATGTAATTGGAGAATAGAGGGTTTGTGGGTCGAACATGTTCATTCAAGTCTTGGGCGACTCATTCTCCACGCATCAAACGTTCCTCTAAATTGAGAAGAGTCATAGCATCGTCTTCTGTTGGTTGAGGAAAACTTTCCTTGAAAGGACAACCCAAATCTAGTATCACTTGGTCGTTTTTATCCAAAACATATGGATAGGTTGTACAACCCTTGGGTCTGATGTCATAAACTGAGCAAAGGCCCTCTGCATCTTTATTTGAAGAGTCTGTCAATAGAAAAACACAAGCCTTGGTATTTTCATTATTTAGTAAAGTTAGAATCCCATTATTGGACCAAGTGAACTGCTCTAATGTCATACCTGTCCTTCTAGCAAGACGTGAAGCCTCTGATTTAGTAATCGGCATCGTAGTTTCTCTACAACACGCGGAACAGCTCTGCGGAATACATGGCAGAGAGCGACCCATGAACCCGCTAAAAGGTATTACTTATTCAATAAAAGGGTAGAATAGAAAAGAATCATTCGATTTCTAAATCATCCAACTTATTCAAGAAGGGTAGGCATGTGGGAAGACCATCGGGCGATTAGGGTAGTCTGGATATCCTTCCGGCCTTCGGAGCCGGAGACGTGGGTTCGAATCCTGCATCGCCCGCCATAACATGAGATACTAGGTTGTTAGATTTATATTTGAGATTCAAGAAATAAATTGAGTGATTTCATCTATCGACATAACTCCAGAACCCCTTGCTAAGATGCTTTTTGTAGGCGTGTTAACAATGAACCAGTGAATTTCTTCTTCATTTTTTATTCCTAGTTTTTGCTTGAATTCTTCTTTGTCAGTATATACTGTAACTGTTCGCTCCCGTATTGTATAATCTCTTATCCCAACCCGCATAATGGCGTCTAAGCGCATTCTTCTGAGCAGTGAAAGTTGTGAAACAACAGGAACTTCAATTATGTAATGAGTATCATTGACATTGAGTTGTTCAAGGTTACTAATCATATTGTCTACTAATTCTTGATGCCATCTTTGAAATGCAGTAATTACAACTAGATTTTTATCAGTGTAATCATCTGGAATAGATTTCTTTTGTTTATTGAGGTTCTTACCACAAATAGTAGGGAATAACTCAACCATGGTAGCACCTAAACCAGTCAAAACTATTCTTTTCGATTCCACACTGAAACAGTTTCTTCGCCCCATTGTTCGTTGGAAACATGAATTAGGCCAGAATCAAGGAGACGCTTTGAATCGATATTCGATGGTACTGGTTCGACATGGGTTTGTGGACTTTGAACCAAATAAAATTCATCAACTAGCCCTTGGTCAAGAAAATGACCGATTGTTGTAGGTCCACCTTCAACCATCAAACGTTGAACCTCTTTATCGCCAAGTAAATTTAGCAAGGCAGGAAGAGTACGAAACTCTTCATCCATAACCAATGTCTCTAAACCGTCATTAAGCAGTTTAGATGATTTAGGAATTCTATGATTGGGGTCAATTACAATTCGTAGAGGTTGCCTATTACTTTCCACTCTTCTCACAGTGAGAGAAGGGTTGTCTCTAATTACGGTGTCTACTCCGACTAAAATCGCATCACATTCCCGCCTCAAATAGTGCACTTTGTCTAAACAACCCTCAGAAGTAAATCGGCCTGCATCTTCACTTCTATCATCTACAGAACCATTAGAGTCAACTGCTAATTTGACGCAAACCAAGGGTTTTCTATTTTTGCACCAATGTAAGAACGGGTGCATTTGTGATGCCGCTTGTGATTCTAAGAGCCCGTGATTAACGGTGATTCCTGCATCTTTCAAAGCCTGGATTCCAGCGCCTCTAACTGTTGGATTTGGGTCTTTATGAGCAATAATTACTTCTTTAATACCTGCCCACATCAAGGCTTCTGTACAGGGCGGAGTTCTACCAAAATGGTTGCATGGCTCTAATGTAACATATGCAACTGCTCCATTTGGCGAGTGCCCATTAGTCTCTGCGTCATGAATTGCCATTTGTTCGGCATGCAATCCTCCTAAATGGTCATGCCAACCTTCAGCAATCACTTTTCCATCCTTGACAAGTACGCATCCAACAAGTGGATTTGGTGAAACCTTACCTCGACCGCGGTCGGCTACTTCTAGAGCCCTAGTCATAAATTCAACTTGCGATTTTGACCAATCCATGAAGACCCTCTAATATAGCCCAGAAGCCATCTATTGATGAGTTCTTGGTTTAATCCGTAAAATGGGGAAGAGTTCATGCGGGTGAGTAATGGTCGCCAAACATGGCCTCTGCTGATGACGGCACTTCTAAAGATTCAAAGTCGCCTCTAGAGATTGATTTCCAACCCGATAAAGATAGTAAAAAACGCAAAGGTATCCATAAGCCAATACCTGCAAAAATATTTACACAACAGGTTATTCAAGGTGATAAACCATCTAAAGTATTTCTACTCGTCAATCCTTATTCTGGGAAAAAGAAGGGACTGAATATTGCGAAAGATGCAAAGCACTTACTAGAACAGTCTGATATTGAAGTAGAAACCCATGTCTCAGAGCACTCTGGGCATTTGATTGAGATTACCAAATCTCTGATAGTCAAACCTGAAGAAGCCATTGTAGTGGTGGGGGGAGATGGAAGTCTTTCAGAGACAATTAGTGGTTGGATGATGAAATCCGAAGATAATTCTAAAATTCGATTTGGACTAGTTCCGGCTGGAACAGGTAATTCACAGGCTAATGATCTAGGGATTAGTAGTACAGAAGATGCTGTGTCGAGGATTACTAACGGCAATAGTCAGTGTATTGATTTGGCTAGAGTTGAACTGACAGAAGGACTTCCTGGGGAAACAAAGGGCAGTATTACTAGATTCAGTCATAACTTGGTAACATGGGGGCTTGGTGTAGATTCCACTATCAAAGCAGAAAAAATGCGTTGGATGGGAAGTATTCGGTATGACATAGGGATTTTAATGGCGATTATGGCTAATAATCGAAGGCATGCAAGCCTATACTTAGACGGCCATAAGATGGAAGATGATTATACACTATTTTTAGTTCAAAATAGTCAGACTGGTGGGTCGCTGCTACCTTTGGCACCGGGTGCGTCTTTAGATGATGGTTTAATGGATATTGGAATTCTGAAAAAGATGACACGACGAGGTATTTTGAAGGCTTTTGGTTTGCTTAAGAAAGAAGGTAGACACGTTTTTCACCCAAGGGTAGCATATCATAGATTCAAGCAATTGAGAATCGAAACACCTGAGCCTACTGCAATAAATATTGATGGCGAAAATATTGGTTCGACGCCACTAACAATGGAAGTTCTACCTTCGGAAATAAAAATATTTCACTGATTCACATTGAGAAGTCGGAGAAATTATCCTCTTCGTCAAAACTACTTTTCTTTGGCTCTTGCTCGGGAACTGGCTCAGGAGTGGCACTCTTGACACTCTTACGCTTTCTCACCGTTTTCTTTTTCTTAATAACTGGATTAATATCGCCAGATATTGCACTGTCTTGAATATTATATGTTATATTCTGTACAATTGTCTTACTTTTGGCAACACTAGAGAAATGCTCTCTCTTAGGCTTGACTGGCTCACTACTAACCACATTGCTAGAACGTTGCTCCATGCGAGGTTCTCTCTTTGGAGGCTGCCAAGCAGGCTTCTCTTCTTCTTGGTAAGAGTAATCTCGAGATTCACTATTTCCTGATTCCTGCTGGTCATCTATTTTTATTGATTCTGATGTTGCTACGACTGAAGAACCACTACCTCCAAATTCGGATGTTTTTCCTTGGGATGGAGAAGAAGAAAGTACGCTATCTAAATCAAAACCTGCAATTGTACTTTCTTGTTTTTTAGAAGGTTTACTAGATTTTTGCTCGGCTTTGTTTTCTTCTTTGGCTTGTCTATCGAGTTGTTTTGTTCTCTCTTTAGGAGATATCATTCCCGACGCTTTGGACCTACGCAAATCAGAGGCGACTTTCTTTATTTTATCCATCCCTTCTTTCCCAAGTAAAGTCTTCATTGTTGACCTGGCGCCATGTAAAACAAATAATTGTGACAGAATGAAAAGGCCAAATCCTCCGCCTAAACCAACGACTAAGAAGAATATGATGTACCCTGCTCTACCAAAAAATGGAACATCGCCGTAAGTCCACTCATCTTTAGATTCTCCATCATCACTAACAACTGCACCATCAAGAATTATTCTATCGACTAGAACATATACACTCTGTCTGTGTGGTTCACCAATTACAAGATTACAGTTAGAGTCAACTTTGTGGCTAGAAGATGAATTTCCTGACTTAAAATATCCATTTGACGTCACATTTTCGATTGGATTGACTAAGTACCCTTCTATGGTAACAGGTTGATGCCACTCATCTAATGAGCGCATTCCATCATGTATGTTTTCAGTGGTTGGAATTAAAGCTAGTACATACCAGTAGTCATCACTTTCACTATCTACTTCATCTAAATCGAAAGGTGTTGCTCCTGTTTGCGGGTCTAAAGGTCTATACCACTCTTTGAGGTCAACCCTAGGACTCTGGCCCTCGAGAACATTACTGGCTTTATCAAAAGACATTGATTGAATTGCTACTGAGGTAGTCACTGCTAATTCAAGGTCATTAGCGCCGTTAATTTCGTCGTGAGACTCATAGAAATAACTCGATGAAAGTAAACCGGTAAAGGAGATAGTTGAAGATGAATCTGTTGTAAGATAATTGGTAGTTCCTTCTTCACAACCCACGGGTAAAACATTTTCATATTCAATGGAAGAAGCGCCAAGATCTGAATCGATTTTTGTTCCTTCTTGGGAGAAGTCAACCTCTACTCCGTCAGAACCCCAAGAAGCAGTTTCAGGGCCAAGACAGCCAGCCAAGGTCATCAGTGCAAGGAGATAAACCGCCAACACTACTCTTCGCATAGTAAAGCAAGAGAGGCTTTAGTTTGATAACCCTTCTATCAAATATACTCATCAATCAACAAATGAAAGATTTTGGCGCAGAGAGAGGGATTCGAACCCCCGAGTCTGAAAGACAGTGGATTTCAAGTCCACCGCACTACCGAGCTATGCGATCTCTGCACTAAACCATCCGAGAAGTTCCTATATGATTTGTTTTCCCCTCGACAGGATTCTAATTTTCTTCTTCATTCGACGTGCTGCGGACATTTATTGCAATTGCAGCAGTACCTAAAGCAATGAACGCCATGGCAAAGGTAAGACCAGGAATTCCTTCGCTTGAATCGTCGATTAAACCTTCAATTTCGGCTAAGGTTTCTATGTCCTCTATAAATTCCGAAGGATCCCAATTATCTCCGGTCCAAGCTACTCTTGGTTTACGCTCTCTATCTAGGATGAAAGTTGTCGTTGAGTGTCCAACCGAATATTCTTCTTCCGCCTCTACTGCCACACATGACAACATTGTTCCTTCAGGCCACTCATAACCTCCATCACACATGCAATGCTTTCCAGAACCTGAACCCATTTCCCAACCGTGGCCATCACAAACTTGGCTAGATTGTTGGTCAATCATACTTTGAACTGCCCCCGGAATTGGGATATCAGAATCTGCAGTCGTATTTCGTGCCCATGCTATATACTGAGGTTCTTTTATCGAATCAACACCGAGTTGGGAGTATTCCCAAGACATATCGGATTCATTCCATGTGTGTAGTTCCCAGTACCAAGACCAATTATCCAAAGCAGGATCCTCATCATTGAAAGAAGAGAAAAAATGACCGAATTGAGAATGTTTTGAAGAGGAATAGTTCAAATCTGCTCCATCAAATGCCCCAACTGTCAAGTGCCAAGCGGTCAAATCACTTTCATCAAAGGTATAACTCTCAGAAATATTTTCTGGATAAACAATCGACATACCATACGTATCATCGGTAGGAGTTTGAAGTAAGTTTTCATCGGCATTTGATGCGATATAAGCGATGTTTGGATATTCTTCAACATCTACGAAATCAACTCCAACATTCGATTCTTGCCAAGCGCTAGAAGTTTCATTATAGGTCATAAATCGCCAGTACCAAGACCAATCCGCAGGAGACTCTGTACCATTAATACCAGAAATCATATGTCCATATTCTGGATGCTTGGAATAGTTCAGTGAAATATTGTTTTGGTCGACCACCGCATTAGTCAAAGACCATGCTGTTGGCAAAAACATCAATTCTGATGAATTACCCTCGCCATCGACAAATGTAACCGTTGAATCATTAGACTGATGTCCATTTCCATCAGCAATATGTGCTTCGATTACATTCTTTTGTACTACAAGTCCAAAACTGTTCCAGACTTCTTCCATCACTTCTAATTCGCCTGTCAAGTGAGACCAATTTGCATCGTGTAATTCACTGAAATCTTTCAGTCTCTCAGGAGTATCATATTCAGGGTCAACTGATATTGAAATAAAACCCACATCATCGCTATATTCGGAGGAAAGTCCATCTTGAACTGACCTCAATGATTGAGTGATTACTGGGCATACATCAGTACATCGAGTAAATATGAAAGCAACAACAAGAATTTCACCATTTGTGAGACTCAAAGTTACGTTATTCTCATCTTGGTCGATCAAAGTAAAATCGGTAACTGAACCTCGAGATAACTGATATCCTTTGTATGCCGAAGTAGTTGGCACAAGGGAGACCAATAGTATACTAATCAAGAAAAATGCTACTACTCGTACTTTCATGTATTAGCCTCCAGTGGGCCATATATTACACATTGTGTATCAGCGGGTAGCATAATCCCAATCCGGAGTACACCATGATGGTAATTCAGTCACTGCTTCTGGATTGGAAAGTCCAATTCCCCAAAGCATCAATAATACAAATAATACTGGAAATAATGCAGTTCTAGTATAAATTCGTGGATCGCCGCGTAAGTGCATAAAGTAAGCAGCAATTCCGTAACCCTTTATGATTCCAACGCCAATAAGGACGCCCCATACCATCAGTCTTGTAATCTCTATTTCAGTACCTGGTATTTTCTCGAAGAATACCGCGCCTACTTCAAAAAGAGTGAAGAACATCAAGACTAAAAAGTTCCAGAAGTAGATGTCTTTACCAGTTTTATCCAAAAGCCATTTTTCGATTCCTGTTGTTGCATGTTCACCCATTTAATCACCTCAATACAAATAAAATGCTGGGAAAATTACCACCCACGCCAAATCTACAAAGTGCCAATAAAGACCGAAATATTCGATTCCTTGGCCATTGTCTTCATCAAATCCAACTGTATCGGATTTGAAGATTAAGTAAAGCATTACTAGAAGACCAACGAAAACGTGAAGTCCGTGAGCACCAGTAGCAACATAGAAGATAGAACCTTGAGGGCTACCTATATCGAAGCCTTCTGCGACAAGGTGGCTCCATTCTACAAGTTTCAGAACAATGAACAGAGAGCCGAGTAGAAGAGTTGCTATCAAATAATTTCTAATTGCTCTCTTCTTATCAGGTAGAACAAAGCGCATAAAATTTGTAGGTGCTTCCCAATTCTTATTCTTGGCTGTCTTCAATGCTAATACAATGGTGTATGATGAAACAATTAGCGCAAAGGTGTTTATTGCTCCTGGCATTAAAGTAGCAACATCATATCTTAACAGATCTGAAGCGGTTGTGACATTTCCTTCTGCAACTCCATAACACTTATCGCCGCTCTCTGATGCACGGATTGCCCAATCAGTACACCATTCCGTTCTGACACGAAGATATGAGGAGAAGAAAGTTGCGAAAACCATAATCTCAGACATAATGAATACCCAAATACCTGCTTTTCTGATGTGTTCACCTTCGAAAGGTGCAGAAGTAGCGATTTGCTCACCATGCCCAATGAATGGTAAATCTTCTTTCCACCAATTTGCTATACCAAGCATAACGAAATTCAAACCAATGAGGCTTAGAAGAATATCTCCGAATGCAAATGTACCGCCTTGAGACATAAGTGCTTTACAGGCAACTACGAAACTTGGGAAGCCCATCAAGAATAACATTATTCCTAAACTGAAAACAATAGGAGATGCTGACCCATGATGCTCTTCATGCCCGTGGTCATCATGTCCATGGTCATCATCTGATTGTAAAGCATTTACAAACCCACCAATTCCAAGGAATATGGCATAGATGCTGAACATCACCAAGATAGTTACTCCTGCTACACGATAAGTCAAGAAAGATAGATGTGCTTCTTCTTCAGCATGATAAAGGTGGTCCAGTTCTTCACTTGTGGTCAAAGGATCTTCTTTGGCATCATGATAGGCATGCTTTGCATCATCATAGACGTCATGCTTCTGATTTGCAACTCCTATTCCAAGAGCGGCGAAAGCAATTATTCCAATGACTGCAAAAATTCCAGCCATCATTACGGCATGCATCCATGTCGAGTTTTCAACATGGTTGTTGTGTGAACTCATTCTTCAGCCCCCTTTGCTTTACCTTTCCATAATTTATCTGAAAGCGAATCCTTGTCAGAATGATGCCCGTACAACTCATTCATATCTCCCTGTGTAGGAATATCATGGAATGATGGAGTTGGTGGTGGCGAGGTAGTAGACCATTCAAGCGACCATCCGCCCCATGGGTCTTTGCCAACAGGCTCTCCAGACCTTCTGGAATGGAATATATTCCAAGCTAGCAGAAGTTGACTTAGACCGAAAATGAATGCAAATATGCTGACTGCAAGGTTATACTCGGCAAATCCAGTTTCCTCTAGATAAGAATGAGTTCTTCTTGGCATACCCATAATCCCTAGTTTGTGCATTGGCCAGAAAGCGGCATTGTAAGAAGAAAATCCAATCAAGAAATGCCACAGCCCTAGTTTTTCGTTCAACTTACGGCCTGTCACCTTGGGATACCAGTAGTAAACCCCAGAGAATAATGCGAAGACAGTACCGCCAATGAATACGTAGTGGAAGTGAGCCACAACGAAGTATGAATCGTGGAAGTGAATATCAAGTCCTGCAACAGGGAAGAACATTCCAGAAATTCCACCAAGTGTGAACGTAACTAAGAATCCAAGAGACCAGAGAGTGTGAGTCTTCATTACTAGACTTCCACCCCATAGAGTTGCCAACCAATTGAATATTTTAGCACCGGTAGGAATTGCTACTGCCATTGTGGTTACCATGAAAGCTGCACGCCAGAAAGCGTCCATACCCGATGTTAACATGTGGTGGCCCCAAACAATGAATCCTACAACACCGATTCCAGCCATTGCTAGAACCATTGACTTGTATCCAAAGATAGATCTGCGCGCACTTGTAGCAAGTACTTCAGAAACTATTCCGAATGCAGGAACAATCACCACGTATACCTCTGGATGTCCGAAGAACCAGAACAGGTGCTGGAATAGTAATCCATCACCACCACTAGTGAAGAAAACCGTTCCAATCGTGTGGTCAAAGAGCAGGAATACCAATCCTATGACCAATGCTGGAAGCGACATATATAGCATGAATACGCTAACGAATACTGACCAAGAGAACAATGGCATCTTCATCCAAGTAACACCAGGAGCGCGCATTGTAAACACTGTAGTGATGAAATTTACACCACTGAGTGTAGATGATGCACCAAGCATCAACATTCCCGAAAGAAAGGCTGTTGTTCCAAGGTTAGAACCATATTGAGCCATTCCTTCGCCAAGGTTAGCTTCGGTTAATGAAGAATAAGGCGGGTACATAACCCATGTAATATCTGCTGCCTCTCCTGACCAAATTCCAGTGTAAATCAAAGGACTGGAGAACACAAGTAGCCAAAGACCCATTGCATTGATTCTAGGGAATGCTAAGTCTTTAGCACCAATCTGTAGTGGTAATACATAGTTCATGAATCCAGCAATCATTGGCATTGCTGCTAGGAAAATCATTGTAGTACCGTGAAGGGTAAAGAAAGAGTTGTATTCTGTCTCGGTCAAGAAAGTATTCTCTGGAATCGCCAGTTGTATTCTAAACAATAACGCAAGGAAACCACCAACGAGGAAGAAAATGAATCCATATAAGAAATACATGACACCGACTTCTTTGTGGTCAGTTGTAGTTAACCACGGTTTGAGGTAAGCCCAGAAATTACCCAGTGTGAATGTATCAGGAGAACGGGAATAGTAAACCCACAAAATTCCAAGTAAAACCAGTCCCAAAGCAAGCCCTATAGCAGTTAAAAGTAATACAAGTGCTCTAACACTTGGCGCTAAATCTCCAGCGTTAATTCCTGATACAGTTGTTTGGTACGAGTTCCACATGTCTCCTTGAGAGCCAGAACCTCCATTTACTGCATTAGCATTGATAGTGAATTCTGTAAACACTGTATCATCTGCTGGAGCAACCCATTCGAAGTCCCATGTTCGGAATTTATTACCTTCATCAGTATGAGTTAAGCCACCCTCTTTCTCTTGACTTAAGGTCGGGTCAACTGAAGTCACAGTACCTTTTGAAGCAAGTATTCTAAATCCACCAGCACGAGTATTCCAGCCATCTTCTTCAATACCATCGGCCCACAGAGTCATAGCGTCATTGGTGACAGTGACAGTGAATGGGTAGGTTTCGCTCGCATTGAATTGTTCAGGTAATCCAGTAACAGTAACTGTGGTATCTGCTGAAGGACTTCCGTGACAAGAACATCCGTTATCTCCAATGTTGCCAATTCCTCCCGGGGCTGCAGTAAATTGAGGGATTGCAAACATTGATAATAATATCAATCCCAAAATTCCAATTGCAAGTTTACGCATCAATTACCGCCTCCTTCTTTTGGAATGCCGGAATCTTCATCGCAATTTGTGTAAACTCCGTCAATGAATGGCGATACAACATCTACCTTTCCAATCATCTTCGAATGGTCCATTCCGCAGTATTCAGCGCAACGTATGTCATATGTTCCTGGGTCATCAGGGAGGAACCACATCATTGTCCCGCCTTCTAGACCAGGGACTAGGTCTTCTTTAACGCCCCATTCTGGTAACCAGAATGAGTGTTGAACGCCCCAGTAGGTGCTGTTTAATTCGCTGTAATCACTTGTTAAAGAGAACAGTGAAAGTACTACTTCATCATCGCATGGCACGATCATATGTTCGCCCAGTGCAGTAGATAATTGATGATTGATTGGAATATGATTCCAAGTATGCAATACATTTCCTTCCAAATCGGTCACCTCAACTGTGGAATGACTGAAATTATCGAAACTAGATGAGATTGTCTTTACGCCTAACTGTGAGTCTAGCGAATAATCCAAAACAACTGTTCCAATGGTGATTGTCATATTGGTGGCATCAGGATTACTCGAGAACTGAACTACTAAGTCTTGCCCCCAGTTAACATCTATACCTGTGACACGTGGGTCATCTTGCCAGGTCAGCTCTTCGTTGTAATTAAACTCCCAAAACCACTGCTTTCCAATGACTTCCATATTGAAAGATTCATCTTCATCTGGTATTACCCACACTTGCGTATTGGACGATAAGGACAAGACCACTAGCCAAACAACTAAGATTGTAGGGACAACATAGAATAAAACTTCTAATCTGGTATTATGTCGCTCCACAGGGAAAGAACCGACAACGATATGGTCTAAATCAGTGGTGTCCGGGACAATGTTTTGCCGGTACCTTGCCATAGCATAAAACATCCACGCAAAGGTTAGAATTCCAACTAAAATTCCCCAAAACAGGAACTTCTCGTAAAGCACAGAAAAAACGGTGTCGTCTGCTGGCATGGTGTTGACCTATTGTGCCGCCCGAGTTGTACCCCTTAAGGATTTGTTGAAAAATAGACAAGGCTAAATGTATTACTACACCTGTGAGTACTTAGCAGTACATCACTTTACGTGAAAGTATATGAACCTTAGTTTTTCCTTTACAACACGCGCCGAGCGTGTAAAATAAGGCTACTTTATGGAAGTAATATCGAACCCCCTAAATGGTGAAATTATGGATATTTCTTCTTGCATACAAAATACTCTTGATGGAGATTTTTTGATTGATATTGAAGTTCAACCCGAATCGAAACGCTCTGGAATCACTGGATTTAATGAATGGAGAAGTCGATTAAGCGTAGCTGTAACTGCGCAAGCCAAAGATGGGAAGGCAAATCAGGCTGTAATGCATATTTTATCGAAAGTATTTGCACTCGAAAAATCCTCAATTACGATAGTTGGCGGGCATACTTCTCGTATGAAAAAGGTCAAAATAGTAGGCAAAGATGTGAAACAAATCATTGATTCTATCATCACAGAGATAGGTGAATGAAATGCATTCCAAAGGTCGTGCAAATGGTTCTAATGACCCGAATAAAAGGTTCATGCTCGCCGGTCAGTCAATCGGAGATGAAAGGAGGCGTAATCGTGAACTTAATTGCCCGATACTAGTGGAAGGAAAAAGAGATAAAATCGCTCTTGAAAGTTTAGGTTTTACAGGAACTATAGAGGTATTAAACAGAGGATGGAATATTGAAAGAGTAGTGACACTCCTTTTCGAAGTCTATGGAACTAGAAATAAAATTGATGGAGGGGCAGTGATATCTGTTTTGATGGATTGGGACCGAACCGGTGGGCGACTACAAAGGAGGATTGTTGATTTGTTTGAGAGTTTTGATATGAAAGTAAGTCAAGAAACACGCACTGTTCTAATGAAAGCGCTGAAACCAGAAACTAGAGTTGTTGAAAGTTTGAAGGGACTCGGTTACGCTCTACTACCATACATCGAGGATTATGATTCAGAAATTTAATTCCTTTGACGCCAACTTCCAGATGGTATTTCTTCTCCACTTTCGCCGTTGAATAAATAGGTCCAAGCCCAAACAAATTTCCCTTTCACCTCGATTTTGGAAATTATTCTAAAAAATAATGAATCATTAAAACCATATCCATAAAAGCCCTCTATCCGGTCAAGTTCCAAAAGAGTTTGAGATATTGCTTTGCATCGATATAATTCGCCGAGTACCTTGGAATTGTAATCACATATCAGACCCGGGAAATCCGAAATGTGTAATAATTTACCTTTAGATGATGCCTCTTCAAGGTATTTTATATTCGGGTTTTCGATAAAATGATGGCGGGATTCTCCTTTCATCAAAGTTCCATAGACAAAAATTTCATTCAGCTCCCTAGGAGCAATATTAGAATCTATTGCTGCTTCAAGAAACAAGGTTGGTAGCCCGCGCTTTTCAAGTCCGTTTCGGATTAATTCGGAGTAATGCAGCGTTGGCTCTACGAATCTATTTTCAATACGTTCTTGACAAACTACGTATGTTAATACCTCGACTACTCGGCCTTCTAAAGTGAGAACATGGACATGTTTGCGTTGGTATGATTCACTCTTCACGCCTTCTTTACGGTCCATGAGACCGAGTGTGTAATCATCCATTTCAAATAGAACTCCGGGTACAACATTTCCTGAACCAGCCTCAACGATATCAGCAGCCCCTCCTTCTCTGCCACCAGAGTAATAGTGAAATTTCAAACTGTATCCAGGGAGAAAAGCGGATTCAACTTCGATTAAACCAGAAGGGTTTTCTTTCCTTTCATGACACCACTCTGTCCAATCTTGTAAATCAAGATTTGAGCCGTAGGCAAAGTAAAGTGTTTTTTCAGAAGTCATAAAATCAACGTTGAATAAACGTTTCGAGATTATTTAAACAATTACGGCATCAACCGCCAAAAGAAACGGCTAGCATTAAGAATGCTATCCAAAAGAAGATGCCTACTGCAAACAACCCGATATTTATCCAACCGAGAATGAGTGCTGCCTTAGCAGTGCCTGCATCTGGATGGTTTGGATTTTGATCGGTTATTTCTAGTGCACCTTTCGCCACAATTACTGCTGGAATTGCAGTTATAATTCCGCACATAACATACGAAAGTGCAGCGAGGACAATCGCTGTAACTGCTGAAGTCTGCGGGTAATAGCCTACTGCAAAGCCTTGAGAAATAGGAATCGTTGATGGTTGTCCGTGTATTTGATTGGGCATTCCTTGTTGTTGGTTGGAGTAATACTGTTGTGTCGGGGAAGATTGAGTTGGCATACCTTGCTGATTATTGTCATATTGCGGTTGTGAAAGTTCTTGATTGATATTCATTTGTGCTGGAGGAGGACTTTGTTGAGTTTCAACATCTGGCTTAGCTGCGCCATTCAAATCTCCAGATATTGCACTATCTTGAATATTATAAGTTATATTTTGAATAATATTTTGACCTTTGCCCTCGGTCTGACTCCAAAAGGTATCATTTTCATCAGTCATCTTAATATCGCCTATTGATTGCTACAGCCTTTTTTAATAAAAACTCTATCTGTGCATTGATAGAACGGAAGTCATCATCTGCCTATTTTCTTAACTCATCATGGAGTTTGGGGTCGATTCTAAGAAGTAACTTCTTTTTTGTCATTTTTACTCTCCCCGAATTATGACAATCATCGGTTATAATAAGTATACAATCTAAATATAATGCTAGCCAATGAAAGTAAAGAAATGAAAATCATTATTCCAAGAGTGAAATAGTATGATTTAGGGTAATCTTTCTTACTCTTCCAACCAATTCCCCTAATATGAGTTCCTTGTTTAAGAAACGTGTATACAGCATAACCTCCACAAAATGCCATCCCAATTAAATTACCAAAAAGCGATCAAAACACACCTGAATCTAAATTAAAAATCACTCAAATATCCACTCCTCATAGATCAAACCTAATTCTGAGGCGGTGAATATGACCATAGTTTGGTTGTGATTAAAGCCATAACTACAATCTTGGCAAAGTCCCAAATCAAGAATGGTTCAACACCCCACTCAAATGCTTGAGCCATGTCAACACCATAGGATTCCGCTAACCATATTGTGCCGATTATGTAAACTGGGATCATTGCTAATATCCAGCAGGTTATTTGCGCTTTGAAGTCGGCAATACCTGCGCTTCTTGAACGATCTAATCCTTCAGCAACTAGTGCAGAAGCAATTGGGAAAGAAATCAAATATCCGCCACTAGCAATCAATTTACCACTATCAAATAGCATATCTCCACTTTCAGCAAATACTGGAGCGCCTATCGCACCGACCAATAGATACAGGCAACCCGACAAGAAAGCATCATTTCTCCTCAAGTATACCCCAGTTGCTAAGACTGCAAATGTTTGGAAAGTATAGGGCACTGGAGTCCAAGGGACTGCAAATGCAATTTGCGCACACAATGCTGTTAAACCAGCAAAAAATGTAATCGATATTGCTCGCTCTAGATAATTCAGTTTATCAGAACTTAACCCTTGATGCCATAGAGTTGGTTTATCCCATGCTACTTCATTGAACATGAGTAGTGCTTTAATTGGCGGTTTTTAGTGATTCAGTATTAGTTTACTAATTATCAAGAGAAAGTATATGCTTTGAAATCGGGGGTCTCCAGTTACCATTTTTCCTACTATGGTCAAGAATATGCCAATATACTGTAGTAATGTTGAAAGACGGGTTTTCAGGCGATTCCAGGGCTTCTTTTACCGATAAAATCTGCGGTATTTTTCTCCAAGCCAATTTCGATAAAACAGAGAGAGGAAACATCGATAGTGCAGGCCCATTTACCGGTAGGCTCCACTTGTTCAACCATTCTCGTTCAATAACTCCACTTTCCTCAATTGACTGCCTAACTTTATTCCAGTTATTCCCCTTACCCGATTTTTTCTTCACCAGCCATGATGGATTGATGGAAGTGTCTACTGTAAAGCCCGTTTCTGCTATCACTTTAGCCATCCATGGAGCAATATAGCCGCCTGGCGCTCTAAACCAGGGACGCCAATTATCCCCAACATTTTGTTGGATAATCTCCGATGCCTGAGTCAATGCTGTCGAAAAACCAGAGATATCTTCTGGCCATGCAGACCATGAGCGATGAGTTAATCCGTGACAGCCAACTGTAATTCTATTCCCAAACTTAGTAATAATCGAGTCAATCCATTCTGAAAAAACCTTTGATTCAAACATGTCTGCAATGATAAATAATGTAATGGGAGATTGATGAGCGTCCATCCATTTGTCAAAACCGAGCATTCCGCTTCTAAATTGTTGAGATAACTGTTCTTTACGACCCTCTGTTTTCGAATTACTTCTAGTTGGGTGACCTTGGTTTATTGGTACATGCCTAATATCGTCGCAGTCTATTGTTAACCACGTACGGTGCAATTGATTCACTCCTGCTTGATATCAATGATATGGATGCGGTGCGGGACTGTTCTATTGCCGATTTCTATTCCAATGAATTCGTCAACTAATTCACCTTGCCACTTTTTGCAAATAGACTGTGCTGTGGCTAGGCCTGCTTGATTATGAGGATGTACTGTGATTTCAATTCGGAAAAATTCATTTCGTGATTTCAGCCATGATAAAATCTCATCAACACACTTGATGGCTATATTTTGACGGCGAAAACCTAATCGAACCCAATACCCTAGATTATAATTTGAATGTAATAATTGCAATTCATCTCCAAGTCCAATCAAACCCGCAAATTCTTGTTTTGGTCCCACAATAATACTCCAAAAATGTAGCTGGTCTCCATCGGCTTGAGATTCGACATCAAATAGCATATCTCGTAATTGTGTGCGGATATCTAGATGGCTATTGAGCCACGGAAGAGCCACTAATGCAGATTCTGGGTCTTCATTATACGCCTCAAGAAGTGATGAAAGAACTGATTTACTAACTGGAATCAATGATAATTCCTCGTCAATATTCAGCGTAGGAGTTAGTGACATTATATCCCTCTAGTTAGACAAGTGAGCAATTGCTGAAGTGACCCTCTCGTCGTTAGGATATACAGTTTGCGCCATTTTTAACATCCATTGTAGATGCTCTTCTCTTCCTAAATAACGCATTACTGTTCCTATGTGGATCAACATCTCCAAATTTATGCTTAGATGGGGACCTAGATTATCTAAAGTCTGAGCAGTTTGAACTAGTTTTCCCGATTTGACCGACTCAAGCATCGACACGACTTCCCTGTAAACTTGTCTTTCGTCCCAAGGCTGCTTTGCAGGCCATGGCCAAATTCTACCATTATGTTGTGGCGTTGGGGCTATAGCTTGCTTTGGTTGCTCATCTGTAACTGTTTTAACAACCTCTTTTTCAGGAACATCTGGGATTTCTGGAGTTGAAGTGACTTCAGGTACTTCTGGCACATCTGGGATTTCTGGAGTCGAAGTGGCTTCAGGTACTTCTGGAACATCTGGGATTTCTGGAGTTGAAGTGACTTCAGGTACTTCTGGCATATCTGGCACATCTGGGACGCTAGGCGTTGTGACTTGAGGCGGAGTAGTAGAGACTGTTTGTGCATGCTCTGAAATCTCTGGTACAATCGGTGTTGAAACAATAGAAGGAGAATCTGGTATTTCGGGTATGTCAGGCGTATCCATTTTTGTAACAGCAGCATTAGAAGTTAAATCGGCATCGGACTCTTCGTTCATCTCATTGATTACTTGTGGCTCCATATTTGTCTTCCCCGGCTCACCGATAGCCGAGTTCTGAACTTCTTCCATACTGAAGTCAGATTCGGATGAAACCGAAAATAGTGAACCCTGTCCAGTATGAACTGGCTCAGCAACCTCTTCCAGAGGATTCGAATCGGGAACAACGAAATCGATATCTTTAGTCGGCGCATCAGACTTTTCCAGTTGGACATCTTTGGGTGCTTGGTAATCTTTAGTTTCTGATAAAGTCGGACCCGAACTATCAATAAATTGAAAATCTTCCTCCTCGTCACTTGAAAGTTCAAATTGGTCTACTTCAACAGTGACGTCATCTAAAGTCAAAACTGCTTCTACAGCATCTTCTTCTTCAAATTCATCGAAGCCTTCACTGAGCAATGTTGACATTATTTCTGAGTCTGTTGAGGAAGGAGGAGCCATTGGTTGGTCTCTGGCTGAACGTTTCAATTCATAATAGCACAAAGAGCATTGTTCCGCCCCTGGGGGATTTGGTGAATTACAATATGGACATAGGTTTTCTTCACTAGAAGCGTCCTTCTTACGCCACCCGAACACCTAACCCACCAAATAACGGGCCTTGCAAAGAGGGTTTAAGTGATAGGGTCTCGCGGACAATATATACTTCAATTGGTGAGTTATATCATGAAGCGTCGCGGTGGAGATTAGAAATGGGGAAAAGGGGCTCTATCAGGCGAATGAATAGCGCTCAAGATTTGATCCCCGAGCAAAAAGTTTCTCTGGATGATGAAATGCCTCATATTTGGAAAAGAGGCCAAGACCATTTTTCTAGATTTACCAAATTGATTAAAATTGAGCTAGATGATGAAACAGCAATGGTCGAAGAAAGATGGAAAAAATGGAATAAACAAAGGCTACTTGCTGCTGGATTAACTTTATTTGAACTTGATGCAAGGACTCAGGGACGATTCTTTGGCGACCCAATCGTCGTATTTGAGCAACCAGATAGGTCTAGGATGCCTTCCCATAGGTTTGGCCATGGCGATATCGTTTTGATCTCAAGAACCAAGCCTTGGGGTGAAAAAATATACGAGGGCATTGTATTAGACCGCGGCCCTACAAGAATAAGAGTTGTAGTAAATGAGAAACCAAAGGACCTCAAAAAAGGAAGATGGAGAATAGACCGTGGTGCCAATCGGGTCGCACATGATAGAATGCATGATGCTCTTATTTCATTTCATTCAAGTGAAGGTGAAGGAGGAACACCGCTCAGAGATTTACTTCTCGGCTCTCTACATGATTGTGCTTCCTCGGCTGAACGCCCCCCGGAAATAAAGGGTAAAAAGAAAATATATAATCTCAAGAAAATTGATTCTCTCAATGATTCACAACAGCATGCAGTGGAAGTCGCAATGCAGAGGAGACTTACTCTGATACAAGGCCCACCCGGCACCGGTAAAACTCATACTGCAGTTCATTTATTGAAACAATTGGCGGACAAAGGACAGGGCTCTATTTTGGCTAGTGCTGAATCAAATGTAGCTGTAGATAATCTGCTAGAAGGTTTACTTGATTTAGGTGTGAAAGCAGTAAGAATTGGACGTCCTGTAAAGGTAAGAGAGAATCTACGCGATGCTACTCTAGACGCTCTGCTGGAAAACCATCCGCTTCAAGATGAACTGAATTTTATCAGGGATGAAAATGATGAATTAAGAAGAGGTTTATCGAAACTAAAAGGTAGGGAAAAAGGCCTAGCACACAAAGATATCAAACAGAATTTCCAAGAGATGAGGCGCCTTGAGAGTGAAATGACCGCTTCGGTTTTAGATGAAGCTGAAGTTGTTTGCGCAACAACAATTGGTTCAGGCCATCAAATCTTAGGCAATCGAAAATTCCCGATAGTATTGATTGATGAGGCGACGCAAGCAAGTGAACCAAGTGCCTTGGTACCGATTAACAGAGGATGTAGGCAGTTGATACTTGTCGGAGACCACAAACAACTCCCCCCGACTGTAATCAGCGATACCGCTGAAAATGGAGGTCTTGGTCAATCGCTATTCGAGAGGCTTCACAAGTGTGAGATACCTGCTCAAATGCTGACAACTCAATATAGGATGCATCCCTCTATTCGAGAATTTCCCAGCGCTAGATTCTATGAAAATCAACTCGAGGATGGTTGTACTAAGGAGCAAAGGCCTGCTCCTGCTGGGTTGTTATGGCCAGATTGGGACCATCCTGTGGCTTTTATCCCTGTAGAGGGGGCAGAAGAATTAGATGAAGAAGGAAGTAGTAGGTCTAACTTTTCTGAGGCAGCCAAGGTTCTTTCTATCGTAGATGGATTACTTCAAATGGGAGATATTCAAACCAATGATATCGGAATAATCACGCCATATAACGGACAAGTGAGGGTATTAAGTGACCTTTTTGAACAAGCCGGTGGACGAGAAGTTGGTGAAAAATATAGCGGATTAGAGATAAAAAGTGTTGATGGTTACCAAGGAAGAGAAAAAGAGGTAATCGTATTCTCTACAGTCAGAGCCAACGAAAATGGGCAGGTTGGATTCCTTAAGGATAAGCGCCGTCTAAATGTAGCACTAACTCGAGCCAAGCGCGGATTGATCGTCATAGGCCACCTAGCAACATTAAGGCAAGAACCCACATGGAAATCTTGGCTTGATTGGGTTGAAGAAAGCGGTTGCTTAGCATGGCATCTCTCAAATGATTAAATGCGTATATTGACAAACTATCCACCCCACCCCTAATCATGGCCGATGACATAGTAGAGGTTTACCAAGGAGGAGGAACCTTGGCTCAAGCAGTTCTTGGAAGTGCGCCTGAAGGCATGCTAATCGCCCCGGTTTGGAAAAGAATCTGTGCTTTTATGCTCGATGTTGTGATGGTCACCTTGGTACTAGAGGTTATTACAAGGTTCAAATTCCTAAGTGTTCTAATCAGTTGGAATTATCTTACAGAAACGGTCGACTATATGTTTCCCTTCTTGGTTACGTGGTTCATCTTTTTCATGTCATTCTATCTTTATTGGAAATATTCTGGAAGAAGCCTTGGGCGTTCTTTTGGCCAGAGAGCCTTTAGAATCGCAATCGTCCACGATAATGGAACTGTACTAGAATTACATCACTGGGGACCTAGGGCATTTGGAAAGTTACTGTACTTATTACCCATAATCGGGCCGCTTATGTTTGGACTTCGTGATATATTAGCAGCACGCTCTCAAAATCAAGAACATAGAACTTCGCTGGATAAGAAAAATCACACCGTCGCCGCAGTAGACTGGTCTTTACCACTCGAAGCAAGGCAAAAATTGCGCTGAGTTTTAATTCAAGAAAACATGTATTTCAAGTACAACTGCCTCCAGTGGTGGTTAGGCGGGATACATGTCAGATGAGTATATTCAACGAGTTGCGCCTCTAGAATGTCGTCTGTTACTATCAAAGATGGAAATAGATGATGATGACCAAGATGTTGTATTTGCGTCGGTAGAAATATCAAATGAAGCATCAATTCCTGTTGGTGGATTAGATATTTTTATTCAAACCAGCGACAAGAGGAAGGTAGAATCAGATGAAGGCATTTCGTCAATCGGGCCAGGTTTAACAAGAAAATTCACTTTTGAATTCCCCCTAGAAAATGGTGATTGGACTTTTATGGTCCGTTCAAATAATATTACCTTAGACTTGGGTCCTTATGACTTTGACTTTACGTTTGAAGCAGACAAAGATAGAGTGACTAAAAACTCAATTGGTGCAGGTATGTTCTCCAACGCTTTCGTATCTGACCTAGATGACTTTGGTAATGTCGAAGAGCGTGGAATCATCGACGCCACCGAAATCAAAATGACAGACTACTTCGGGGAAAATTCGGCTGGTGGAGCAACTGCTATCTCTGTAGGAAAAGCACCTGAAGATACTGAAGACGAGGAGGATTCAGCTAGAGTCCCCCCCTGGCAATCAAAAGATCCGTTACTTTCTACCCCCATCCCTACTACTAGCCTAGAGCCTGCCTCAACGGCAGCCCCAGAAGTCCAAGCAAAGATAGAATCTGAACAAAGTCAATCTAATTCGAGCGACTTGCTGGCATTCTCCAAATCACTTGATGAAGAACCTAGCGAGCCTACTCAAGAAGATACGTCTTCTGTTTTGACTGCTGCTTCCCCTCCGCCATTGCCTCCTACTTCCTCCAAGAAGGAAGAAGACCCTCTATTGAAACAACCCCTTCCAGAGATTGAACCAATTACAGTTCCTCCTGCTCCTCCTGTTGAAGCTGAAGATTCTGCACTCAAATCTAGCCCACCTTCTGGCCCTCCGTCAGGTCCGCCTTCTGGTCCACCTTCTGGTCCACCTTCTGGCCCTCCATCCGGTCCACCTTCTGGTCCTCCGTCCGGTCCACCTTCTGGTCCTCCGTCCGGTCCACCTTCTGGTCCTCCGTCCGGTCCACCTTCGGGTCCGC
>JABIUA010000119.1 GCA_018667575.1 Methanobacteriota archaeon
AAATTCGGGATAATCACGGCGTAACTTACTAGTGAAGTGGGTGATTCCTGCCCAATCTATATTTTCCTCCTTCATTATTGCACTACAAACCATATTTTCTGCAGCGGTTAAAGATTTCTTAATCGATACGCATGGTTTGGTATAATTATAACGCAGATATTTGCTTACATGTGTCACATACATTCGTTTTGTTTTTTTGTCTATTTGTTTTTGTTTCATACTCATTTTTATTCCTCCATTTTTTACTCTGTAAAGATGCAACTGATTGTTAATCTAAAATCAGCCGACACCCGTATTGTTTGTCAAAAAACTGACAAATTAAAGAGGCTGATTATTAAATCCCTCTACCTTCCATCTCTGCGATACAAGCAGCATCCAGCGTACGCTTGCATGCTGCAGGGTTACTGCAAATGTGATCTGGTAAGACGCCACGATGAAAGCCGCAGGCCTTACCGAAGTAGTACCTAGCCTCAGAAGAGTTAAATGAACTCACTCAAGCCACCTCCATGCTCTCAACAACTGATATATCTGGGAGCCCATCTTCTTGTAGTGGTTCTTCTTGAACTTCAGAAACATAAGGAACTACTACTGCGAAAGGAGCAAGTTCTAGGCGCCCGCCAACTGCCTTAACAGTGCACTTAAGCATAGCTAAACTCACCAAGGCTTGTTCATGACTGCTGACTGTAATGCAACGGACAACTAGACCGCCCACGTTCTGAATAGTTACTCCGAGTTGTTCGATGTACTGGTAGCGGCCAAGGTTCTCAGAGTGCAGGAAATCGAGTAGAAACTCTTTGTTGCTTTCGCTGATGCTGCTAATGACATCATCTGAGCTGATAATAGGCAGGTCAGAATGGTCTATGGTTAAGTGCTCAGGGCAGGCTTCTTCGCGTGTTGGTGTGTGTATCATAATTTCTCTCTCCTTCACAGTGTAGTATAATGCTGCTTTATATATCAACTTCAAATCAAAAAAGACCCTCAATAAGACGGTTACTCTCTCGCTCATCAGTCGTTTTTTCTCCCTTTGTCAGTGTTATCTCTCCTCATAAATGCATCCAATTTCAGAGTACTTAAACTATTAAAAAATTAAGTGTAATACTGCTCTAATATTGTAAATACCTAGTCGAATAAAGCATCGGTTTTGAAAGGTTTAATTATAATCGTTTACTGGAGAGAATGTGGCTACAATTCCAACTTTGGAAATGATAAGACACATTAATGGTAATCGGTTTAATTTAGAATATAAAGAAGAGGTTTATTCTACCCTAAGTCGAGATAATGGTGGCCCATTACATACTAAATTATGGGAATGCAATAAGACGAATGATAGGCATACATTGAGAATAGACCAGAATATCTTTGAACAAATTCTAAAAAAAAGAGGCCCCAGAGGGAGAAAAGGCAAATCCGTTGGACGGCCAGCATTTGGAATTAGACATTTAATCCGTCGTGAATTAATGTTAATTTTTCATATGGATGTCGAGAAAATTGTTGAAATATTAAATTCGAATCCAGAGTATAAGAGTGGAAAAAAGAAAGATACTACTCTTGTAATGCCAAATCTCTCGATTGCCATCAAGGAATTGGTTGAAGAAATATTATCTAAAGACAATAATTTGCAACATCATCCTGTGTTCAGAAGAATGTGGGCTCCCTGTGCTTGCAGATTACTAGAGTTGGCCTGGATTAACAAACCTAAACATAAGTCAATGAAATAATTGCTTTAATTTCGGCAGTAGAATAACTTCCTCCAACCTTTATAAAAGAACAGTCAAAAATGATTTTCTAAATATGACCTAATTTCAGACCTCACTTCCGGACTTGGAGAGAAGTCCGCTAGTATCGATTTCATCTGGAATGTACATTAGTTGATGACGAGTAAATGGTCCCCGCTCCCGGACTTGAACCGGGGACACCCTGATGTCTGCTGAGAGACGTTTTTTTCCAACTACAGTCAGGTGCTCTACCAACTGAGCTAAGCGAGGTAATCTGTCGCAAAAGCCTCCACTACTTAACCCTCATCAATGATTCACTATTTGGCAATCTCAAAAAAAGCCTAAAATTAACAGTTTTTACTTGGTTGAAACCTTACCTTAACAAGGGTAGAGGTTAATGGTCTATACAGAGGTCTTCGAAATGGTAATTTTACTCAAGAAATCGACAGATTTGATGCTTCAACAATGGGTGCGGTTAAGTAGGGTAAGAGTAGCCTTTGCAAACGGGATGTGGAATGATGGGGAATAGTGGTGCTTCTAATTCAAACGACGGCGCTCTTGCTGACATGATTAGTGGTCTTCGTGAAGAAAGTATCAACAAAGGTGCTACCGCACTTCTCGATGAAGACTTAGGCTCATTCGGCGTACCAAACCCGCGTATTCTAATCGTTGGTTGCGGTGGTTCAGGAAATAATACTCTAAACAGAATCACTCACCTTGGAGTTGAAGGGGCAGTCACTGTCGCTATCAATACCGATAAGCAACATCTTGACCATACACGTGCTTTACAGAAGTTACTTGTTGGCAGACATATTACTCGAGGACTTGGTGCTGGAGGCGACCCTTCAACTGGACGACGATGCGCTGAGGCTGGAAGAGAGATGATCAAGCGCATAGTTACTGGCGCTGATTTGGTATTCATCGCTAGTGGCCTGGGCGGTGGCTCAGGAACTGGAATTTGTCCTATTGTGGCTGAAGAAGCAAAAGCGGCTGGTGCCCTTGTAGTTGGAATTGTTACGACTCCTTTCCATGTTGAAAGACGCCAAAGAATGGCAAGAGCCCTTGAAGGACTTGAGTCTCTTCGTAGAGTTGCTGACGCCGTACTTGTTTTAGATAACAATAGACTTCTGCACTATGTACCAAACTTACCTCTGGATGAGGCTTTCTCAATCATGGACCAATTGGTTGCTGAAATTGTCAAGGGAATTGTAGAAACCATTACTTTACCTTCACTAATCAATCTAGACTTTGCCGATGTAAGAGCGATTATGGCAAATGGTGGAGTCACTATGATGCTATACGGAGAATCTGACCGAGGGCCCGAAGAAGTTGTCCATGAAGCACTAAATCATCCGCTACTCGATGTCGATATCTCTGGCGCTACTGGAGTTTTAATTCACGTCACTGGTGGCCAATATATGACTCTAGAAGCCGCTTCTCAAGTTGTTGACTTACTAACTGCAAGAGTTAGTGAAGATGCAAATGTAATTTGGGGTGCAAGACAAGACGCTGGCTTTGGTGATACAATCAAAGTGATGGCGATTATTACTGGTGTTGGTGGAACTGATTTGCGCACTGGCAGACTAACTCCTGACATACTTGGAGACGCTCTAAGAATTACTCGTGGTAAGAACGACGAAAGTGGTCGCATGGGATTCCAGCGCTTTGATTAATCGTAAAATAAGCGCTAATTTGTATTGCTCGTTGCTTAGCAATCGTCAAATGTGAGATGTGTTAACCATTAACCATGCGAGGCAAAGCCGTTTTTGCAGTTCTAGTAACTTTATTCTTGATGACTCCAGTTCAGGCTGGAGATGTTTCTGCTCAACAGCAGGGCCAACAAGAAGACCCAAAGCAACCAAGTGCCAATAATACAACTCTGTATATTTGGGCCGATGGAATGAATCAATATTGGAGTCACTTCAGTTCAAATGATTCAGATTCAACTCCAGATGGAGAAATTCGAGAAGATTGTGATGATTGTACTATTTCCATAAAACAGAGACACACCATGGACCCTACATTAGACAAGAGACTCAGCATGACTACTGGTGGCGAAGTTCGTGGTAATTTCAACATATATTATTCAGGTGATGCAGATAGTACCGATAATGCAGGACCTTGTCAGCCCAATAGTA
>JABIUA010000182.1 GCA_018667575.1 Methanobacteriota archaeon
AAATTGAGCCAAAAGATAAATCCAAGAAACCTTCACTCTAAACGTCACAGTATCTTCGAACTCTCCATTTGGAATGGTGTAAGTTATTTTTTGTCTACCATCAATTTCTTTGATCTCTAAGTTTCCAGATGTAGACTTTGCATCCTCTATGGTGATTCCTTTTGGAAGTGTGATAGAAATAGGCCCACTAAGTTCTGCTTCGAATTCTTCATTGACTGAAGCATTACCTGAGAAAGTATAACTTAATTCGGATTGTTCAGGGTCTGGGAAAGTCAATCCTTCTCCAGAAACAAGACTGTTGGATAGAGATGCACCCATAGCGTCTGCAACATCAGCCATTGGACTTAGGAAATAACTGGACATTGTATTTGCCAAGAAGGACACTTCCAAACTTTCCATGTCACCGCCAATAATCTCACCCAAATTTCCATCAATATCTAACTCGAATTCAACCATAGGAATTTCGACACTGAGAGTAATTGGTTCATCATCACCGATGTTTAGGTCTGGGGCTCCAATTCCACTTACTGCAGTCTTTATTTGAAAACCGCTTAAGTCTACATTAGTCAGTGGTGAATCCTCTTGATTAGGAAGGTCTTCACCTACTTGCTGGATATATGCGGTCAAAACATCTCCAACATTTTCAGAGAAATCTGTCAGGCCTTGTTCTGTGAAACTGAACGATAAATCTTCATCGCAAACTTCCATGTCTTGGTCCGCACTACAGATGTTATCGGGTCCATCAATAACGTGTGGTTCATTCAACCGACTCGCTATGTCAAGCCCCAATCTAATCAAATCAGAAGGTAGTGCTTCCATGTGAACTTGTGTTGAACCTGCTTGGTCTAATCGGTCTAGAGGTACTGTTATTCTGTGAATTGAAAGTTCGGCTTCTAAGGCGAAGTCTACTGATACAGACTGAGTCCATTCATTTATTCTAAATGCTGAAACATCAAAATCAATAGAAGTCGAAACGCAAGTTCTCTGCAAAGTGGTACAAACAACTTCACCATCACTATTTTTTATTTCGTTTCTCCAGTCATATGGGTTGGTTCCTGCAAATGATATCTCAGAATCAGAATTATCTTCCAATGAGTGAGTCAACACAATACTGTTTTGCCCATCAATAGTTCTGACCCATGTTGGTAAAATAATCTCTAAAGTCAACTCTGAAGGTGGTAAATTAGAAGGTATAATTTCTTCAAGATAGTCTGATGACAAAGCGGTTTCGATTGAGAGTCCGCTGTTTAGAACTCTTCTGAAATCATCTTCTGTAATCACGTCAAGGAATTTCTCAATATTGTCATCACCATTGTTCTCTTTCAAAATATCGATTAAGCGCATTGAAAATGGTTGGCTAGTGGTTCTCAAGAATACTGGATATTCTTCGGTCATAGCTGAGGGACCCTCGACGCAATAATGTAAATCAACACCAGGGGATGCTGTTTCTGAACAACCAGTAGAGTGAGAATAATTCAATCCCCCGGCAGTAGACAAGCCATCTTCCAGAGCATCTGATACCCAATACATATCATTCATCTGAATTTGCTCAATACCGGCAACTGTGGATGAAATACCATCTGCAATAGATTCCACAGGGAATTGTGAAGTGAATTCTGTTAAATCAGCCAGGCCGTTGTGGTACGCAAGACGGATTCCATCTGAAGTGATAACAGGTAAAGTAGCCTTATCTGTAACGCTTACAAGAGAAATATCCCATTCATTCAAAATGGATTCATCCAAGTAAGCCATCTCAACTATGAAGTCTAACGTTGCTGCTGACTCATCTGTTAAATCTAATTTAATATTCAAGTCGATTGCTTTACTAGTATTATCAATGCTTACTGTGCTAGTTGATGGCCTGTCGCGATTGGCTATATCTACAGAGATCGGCGTTACTAGGTCACTTGCACCCAGAGGAGCATTTCTATGGTCGATGTCCCACTGACCCGCAAAATATGCTGGACTACCTGCCTTTAATGCGATTGATCCATTATCATCAACGCCCATTATATTTGCATAGTCTGGAGGAGAGAATGAATAGTTACCTTGGTGACCAGGAAGGGTTAGTAGCGAAAAATCAGTGGTAATCTTTGCGCCCATTACCAATAATCCTTGATAGGTACGTTCCAAGTCAAAAGATGATGATGAATTAAGACTAAAGGCACTCTCTGTCAATTCGATTACTACAGTTGAAGATAGACATAGAGGAGGCATGAAGGCATTGTTTTGTGAAGCTCCTTCAGATGAATAGACTGAATCTATCGAAGAGTCTGTTGTGCATGTTGTTGTTACTCCACCCTGTGTTATTGATGAAACATAATCAGTGTTCATATCAATAACATCACCAAAACCAGATTCAAGTGATGATTCTAATGCTGAATCCACTTCTTGCCTCAACTGTATTCCAACTGTATTAGTCCCAGCACCTGCTGGAGAGGTATCAAAGAAATTCCTAATCAAGTCAGCAGGCACTCCATCTTCAGGGCCCAAACCATCAACGGCTAAATCAGAATCAAAATTATCTAAACCTAAAGCAGAACGGTCAAACTCATGAATTGCCCATGTCAAATCAAGTTGAATATTTGAGGTGTTAATCAATTTAAAATCATATGTTCCATTTATCCAGTCGGGTTGGTTTGGACTTGCGTCATGTGATGAGTTATAATCATCACAAGTTCCACCTAAATTAGAACATGTAGTCATTCCATCTGCACTTGCAAGTGGCACAAATATCTGTAATAGGAGAATGGATTGGATTAAAAAAATCATGACTTTCGAACTTCTTCTGCTAGTGATTCTCTTAACCGTCATGTGCTACGCTATGTGAGTGACATTCAAAGCAATTACCCTCGTGAGCATACTATGAGCGATTCAAAGCAAACCATATCTAGTAATGTGGCTATTTTGATACCGCTTGAGTTTTCACCTAAGGTTAAGCAGATTCTTATCAGAAAAAACATCTATAATGATGAATTACGACCTAAAAGAATCTCCCAAAAATTAGCATTACCTATCGATGGAGATTTCGATACTCTAACCGAAGATTTGTGTAGAGAAATACCCGACATATTAGGTGATATTTCGATTGAAGAGTTAGTGTTAGAAAAAAATTCTCCTAAATTAACACCCGCACAGTTAATGTCTGCAAACATATCGATTTGGTTAGATGGTTTGAAACATCAAAACAATAAACAGATTCTACTAAGTTATCTACCTCAAAAGTGGGAATTACTCGGAGACATGGTGCTTTTACCAACTATATCATTTAAGCAAAAAGAGTGGTTAGAACTCTTCTCACACTGCTCAGAGACTGAAATATACGAACTGTGGGGAGTAATCTGCGATTCACTGAATGTAAATCGGCTAGGTCGTCAACAGCCCATATCTGATGACATAATGAGAACTTCACAAGTTGAATTATTACTTGGCCAAGAAGGTTGGGTAGAACTACTCGACCATGGTGTTCATTTTGGATTCGATGCAACAAAAGTAATGTATTCTTCAGGTAATGTAACCGAACGTCACCGAATAGGTAATATCAATATGGAAGGCGAGGTAGTAATCGATGCATTTGCTGGAATTGGATACTATAGTTTACCCATGTTAGTTAGAAGTAATGTCAAGCATTTACATGCTTGTGAGATTAATACTAATTCTATAGAAGGATTGATTTGGGGTGCAAAAAGGAATGAGGTATCTCAGAGACTAACTATTCATGAGGGCGATAATAATATCACTCTAGCAAATCTAAAAAATACTTCTGACCGGTGTCATCTTGGGATTCTACCGTCTTCTGAGAGAGTTTGGAGTTTGGCATTAGAGTGCTTAAAAAGTGAAGGTGGATGGTTACATATCCACATGAATGTAGCCGAAGATAAAATAGCATCATGGGTCGAAGATACCATTACTAAACTCGAAATTATAACTCGAAACATTGGTCGTCAATGGAAGATTGAAGCAAAACACTTGGAGAAAGTGAAATGGTATTCACCACACACCAGGCATGTTGTTCTAGATGTTCACTGCTCTGAGTAATCTATTGAAAAGAACTCGGCGGTGGTGGACCTGTTGGTTTTTCAGGTACAGAATTATCTCCTTCTGCGGCTTCTAACATTACTTCATCGCTATATTGATGCCAAGGAATCGGTTGCTTAATTTCTGATTTCTTTTTCATCGTAAATA
>JABIUA010000104.1 GCA_018667575.1 Methanobacteriota archaeon
AAGACTTTGCAATTGGATTGAATTTATTGACAGGTGAATCATTCAACTTGAGTGTAGATGTCAAGAAAGGAAATAATTTTGATGATGGTCCTGATTGGGCACATGGTATCTCAATGAATGTATTTGAGGCTACAGTTGTCGAATTCAACCTTTCTAGAATGCCAACTTACACTCAATCAACTAAGTCTATTGTTGATGCAGCATTAGTCGATTATAAAATTGATAAAAACGAGCGTCAATCTATCAACAATGCTTTTATTGAGGCCAATATTACACAATTTGGAGATTTATTAGATGCTCTAGAGGATGGGGTAGTATATGATTTTGAGATGAAAGGGTTGAACATAACTCAACTTGAAAATCTAGGAATCACGTTGAACTTTAAGCGCTCATGGCACAATAGAATATGGCTGCCACAACTGCCTGCAGGTCAAATTTCCATCGATTATGATTTCCGCATGGTTGGAGAAATTCCAACCTATGAGATAGATATGTACATGTCACAATGGAAACCTCTCCGTGAACAATTAACTATCGAAGTTAATGGAATTGAAGGTAGAGACATGGATTTAGTAATCAATGGTTTAGATACCACCAAGCCTAATGATGTTAGTGCAAATGCAGTATTTTTCACTCAGGATAACCTTACAGTGCCTCGTTTCACCGTGAATATGGATTATGATTTAGGATCTAAATTAGATTCAGTTCATGCTATATTTATTGATAGAATTGAGAATACTAGAGTTGAAACATTGATTGACGAAGTCCCACAATCAATGGATTTCTCAGCAACCATTGGTGATATTTTCATTATTGATTTGGAAGTTCCAGATAGGTTCATGACCGAGTCTAAAACTTCAATCAATAAATTGATGATTCAACAATTGAGGTTTGTCGATGGATATTGGTGGCCTGCTACTGCTTTCATGCGAAACTTACCTGGAATAATGAGTTTAAGTGCCGTACCTGACAATAACTTCAACATAAGAGAAGATACTTCTTTCCAAGGCATGATGACTTTGGATTATACTTCCAATGCAGAGAATATGGATTTGTACCTTGAAGCCGCAGGGCGAGCTGTCGATTACCGAGGCGATATTCTAATGATTGCCCAAGGCCTACCTTCAACTTTCAAGGTAGAAACAACCGACGATTGGGGAGTACGTGTTGCGTCATCAGGTGACGGCGTAAGAAGTCTGTACATGAAACAAACCAACATGCCAGCAATGCCAGGAATGATGGTGGACCGAGTCGAATTGATTGGGCAAGATTTGAAATCAGCAACAATTCATGTTCACAGAGGTCCTTATGAATATCCAGTGATAATTCTTGATGACATCACCGATGGAAGAATTGTTGCCAGTGCCCAAGTAACAACTCAACCAGGTTACTATGTCGATATTTTCGGGGACAGAGAGTTTGATGGTAGGGCTGTTATGCTTGATACACAGATGACAGGTCCTCTGCCAACCGCTTCGTCGTTGGGAATTAACGGTGTTGTATCTGATCTATCGGTGGTAGGGACGTTAACCGGCGGTGCAGTGGATACGAGACACATCTTACTTGTCGAACCAATGACGTCTATGATAGCCAGTACTTTGGCCATGTTGGGGTGAATAAATGATAGGACAAGATGATGTTATTTTCTCTGAAGAAGGGGATATGCTTGTCCATGAAGATTCGATTCAGTCTAGTTTAATCTCCCCTGAGGAACTAGCGATTTTAGAGGCTTCAAAAGATGCTGCAAGATTAGTTCAAGATTTGAAAAGAGAAGTTACTCCAAATAGAGTGGCCATGGCAGGAGTAATTCTTCTTCTATTGGTGGGCGCATTATTCAGTGGTTGGTACTGGGTGATTCCAAGAGATTCTGTGACAGTTGAAACCTTGTATATTCAGAGAGGGGGGCATGTCATAATGTCTGAAATTCATAATACTGGGAGCAGAGATATTACGGATGTCTCCTTAGATGTCAAATTCCAATCACTTGACGGAGAAGTCATAGAAATGATGAGCATCGAAGTGGAAATGATATCTTCACATTCTTCTGTAGCAGGTGATGACTTAGAAATGCAAATTCTTGGCCATACAGTCTGGGATTCATATGTTATTGCTATTGAAATAAAGTGGACTGATTATGGTGGAGAAGATAATAGAATTATTGTAACTCATGAAGTCGGCGAATGGGCTTGGGAAGAGTTCAAAGATAGGGATTAGAACATAAAATTAGACCCAAATGACCCGAACCAATAAAACGGGGCAGGTTGGGGAAGAAAACATGCAAAGCATACGCGCTAGCAGGGGAGCAATTCTCCTAGTCGCATTATTTGTTTTGCAAAGCATCTCTAGTATTTTGATGCCAGAGGATAGTTTTCTTGATTCTGAAAACGATTATGAGCAAATAGAATGGGTTCAATTTGATATCGAAGAAGGGACCTATAATGATGCTAAAGGTATACTTGATGAAAGTATAGAATTAGAACAGAGAAGCGTCATCGCTGAGACCACTTTAGGGGTTTATGACAATACAGGGCTCACTCTGAGCAGGCCGGTTCCTGTTGATTGGATGCAAGCACGCCACGACCTTTCATTGCTCTTGATTTCAAATAATCTCAACATGTTGGATGCACGTAATCAAATAAAGGAAATTCAAGGATTAGAGATTCGAGAATTTATTTATCCCTCTGGACTAATAATCCAAGGCACACCTTCTGCTTTATCTGAGGCAGAAAGCTTAGAACTTGTATCCAGTTTCCATTCTGTTCCGATAGCAATGCTTGTTCAAGAAGAAATTTTGGACATCCTACTTCTTGAAGACGGAGAACAATCCCTTGTCGGTCAGCGAATGAGGATTCAAGGATGGCGTGGTGATTTAGGCCCACTACAAGCGATATCTTTTACCGATTCCAATCAAAATACATTAAACCAAGATGTTGCTGATGTTGTTAAACTATCTCTCGGCGATATTATTCAATGGGATGAAGGGCGATATGAAGGTACATTGATAACTGATGAATTAATTGCTTTAGTTCTCCAACCATCAATTCATTCATTGAGATATAATCCGTTGTTTACTATTGAAAATAACAACGCAGGTAGCCATATGAAAACTGGTACGATGAAAATATATTTCACCAGCGACCTTGATGGAACCAATCAAACAGTTGCTGTAGCCGATTCAGGACTTGATGATGACCATGGGGATTTTGGAAATCGAATAGTTGGAAATTATGATGTAATTAATGATGGTTCAACTGCTGATAAGTGGTCTGGACACGGAACTCACGTATCTTGTACTGTGCTTGGAGATGGAAGCCGTGGAGGCTATACTGGAGTTGCTCCAGAGGCAGACCTGTATTTCCAAGCAATGGAAAATGACAATACAGGTAATTTCCAATCTCCTTCATTGAATGGCTTGCTAAATTCTGCATATAACGCAGGAGCAAGAATACATACTAATTCATGGGGTAGTGGTGGAAATAATATCTTTGGAAGGTATACCTCCGAGAGTCAAGATGTTGACGATAGAGCAAATTATTATGACAGATATTACAACGGAGCAGAGGGATTAACAATTCTCTTCGCTGCAGGAAACGATGGCCCAAATCCTGACACTATTGGGCCGCCTAGTACAGCCAAAAACTCCGTAACTGTAGGTATGCATCAGAATCGTTATTCTGGAGCCCCAGATACAATCATGTCAGGTTCCTCGAGAGGTCCAGTTGATGATGGAAGAATCAAACCAGATGTTTTGGCACCGGGCGGATATGTTCGTTCATGTAAGGCACAAGGGGCAGGAGATACTGGTGGCTCTTCTTGGGAAAGCACTTGGTATCTTGAGTACACTGGAACTTCAATGGCGACTCCAAATGCAGCAGGAGCGTCTGCCATGATTAGACAATATCTTGAGGAAATTGCTCTAAGGGAATCACCTCAAGGTGCGCTAGTAAAGGCATTATTGATTCTTGGTGCTGAAGATGTTGGGACTCGGGATATTCCAAACAATGACGAAGGATGGGGTAGAATCAACATCAGAAATACCCTCGCTCCAGCGGATGGTCAAGGGATTTGGGTCGATGACAGGTCTTTGTTATCAGCATCCGGAAATTCAAAGTCATATTATTTTGATATTGATGTCGCTAATGATGCTTTCAAGGCAGTTCTCACTTGGTCAGATGAATATGCCTCAACAAGTTCTAACAAACAACTGGTGAATAATTTTGATCTTGAAGTCACTGACCCAAATGGCAATGTGTATCTTGGAAATGATTTTGCTAATGGACGTTCTACAACTGGCGGTAGTGCTGATAATACCAACAATGTCGAAGTTGTGCTAGTAGACTCGGCTATAGTGGGTCAATGGACTGTTAAAATTAAGGATACATACCACGGGGGAAGTCGTTCTCAACCTTTTGCCTTGGCAGTTATGGGTCATGGAATTAATGATTTACTTCCAGACCTGGCGGTAATTCCTTCTGATTATAGCACAGATATTCAAATTCCTAGTGTTGATGAAGAAGTTCACTTTACAACTAAAATCGAAAACACAGGAAATGTAAAGTCTGACTTCTTTGATGTTGTTTTACAAGTAGATGGAGTGGTTGTTGAAACTAAGAATATGGAAGTCGGTGGAGGTACTGTGAAAGATTTGTACTGGACTTGGACTCCTCAAAGCGCAGGTTCTAAGCAGGTATCCTTCATCATAGACCCAGATAATTTAGTTGAAGAAACCTCAGAAAATAATAATCGTCATGATGTTATTGTTGATGTGACAACTCCTGGCGTATCACTAACTTCTTCACAGAGGGTGAAATCTCTAGATGATCCTCTTCAAACTTCTACTTCATGGGAAATTAATTTGGTTAATACCGGTTTACTGCCCACAAATGCAACAATCTCGAAACAAGGAACCACTCTGTCTGAAACTGGTGCAAGTGTACCTTGGTATGTGGGAATTTCAACTACAAGTTTCTCACTTCAAGGTCAAGAATCTGCAGTTCTTACCGTCACATTGATTCACCCAGAGACGCCTGCCAAAGGCGTCTATCTAATTCAACTTCAAGCGACAGATACTGATAACGGGGTTAGCAGTCAGTTCACTTTAGAGTTGGACGTTTTTGAAATTGCCAATCTCCAGGTAGAGTATGATTATGACAAGATTCCAGTGAGTCCAATAGAAGCTACTACATTCCCAATCTATATACAAAATCTTGGTAATTCTAATTTAGAATACGACCTTCAAGTTCAATCTCCTATTGGATGGGATGCATTTTTCACTCAAGGAGAATCTCAAGGTAGGTTTACTAGCACTGGGCCGATAGATGTGAACCAAGTCTCAACATTAAATATTACAGTTCAACCCCCAAATATTGTCCAAGATTCCGGAATAGAGAAGATAGTTACAGTAAATATCTTATCAAGAACAACTCCGATTAAAAGTTGGTTGTTCGAAATACCAATCAAAGTTGAATCTCTCAAATTAGTAGAGTTCACATTGGACTCGGAACTAAATTCCATAGTTCCCAACTCAAACTTTGTCATGATATACTCCATTGAAAACAAGGGAAATGTGGACGTTAGGTTAAATCCATCCTTCATCTTTCCTCAAGGGATTCAAAATACCCAAGGAATTGCCCCTCTCAATTTAGACATTGGTGAATCAAAAGTTTACATTTTATCTCTGTATGCTGGTCCGAATTCGAGGAGCGGTCAGGTGACTTTAAACATGGATAATGGCTCAGATAGATTCTACATAACTAACGATATCGAAGTTCAAATATTCCCTAAACCAGTACTCGAATTCAACAGAATAACTTATCCAGATGAGTCATGGTATACGACATATTCGGGTTCTGGTAGTCACCCTTCTGGCCAGACATTACAATTCGATTGGACCTTAGGTAATTCAGAAGATATACAGTGGAATCCGACTTTAAATATCCAATCAGATGATGAATTATCCGTTCAATGTAGCGGCCTTACGACATTAGCAAAAGATGAACAGGTCGATTTTTCATGCTTTGTTGATATCGATTCGGAAACAGAACCTTACTCTGAACCCTCCTTCACGCTAGAATTGACAGGTGATGGCGCTCAATTTTCAGAGACCATATCGCTTTATATCTCTAGTATAGAGGAAGTATCCTGGCAAGGATTATCCTCTAATACGTTTACAACCGATGAGCAAAAGCCGATTCAGATTCTAGTTACCAATACCGGAAATATACCATTTAATCATCGACTTGATGTTATTTCTGAAGATGATTGGGACATAGAACTTATCGGCGATGGTATATTGAATTTACAAGTAGGTGAATCGGATAATGTCCGTTTCTTAGTCACGGCCAATCAGCCCGGATTCTCATCAATTTCATTAGAATTCAAAACAGTAGAAGTTCCAGAATCAAGTAGTTTTCAGTTTAATGTATCCTCGACTGGAGAATCCAAGGATTCTACCGGGGGAACTGCGAAAATCATAACCTCGTCTTTGTTAGTGGTCGTTTTACTGGTTATAGTCGGGCTTAGTGTAGCACTACTGAAGCCTAAGAAGCAACAACATATGATGCCACTCCCACTTCCCAATCTCAATGGTCAAATGAATCTCAACAGGCCAGCCAATTTACCAAAGACTCTTCCAAATATATCTCCTAATGTAGCGCCACTCCCTACTGTAATGCCGACAGCCTCTGGCCAGTCTGCGGACCTGGCAGTAGTTCCTGAAGCAGTAAAGGAAGAAAGTCAATCGCCGCCACCAATTTGTTGGTCTTGTCGAAATCCAGTCGAAGGAGCGGTACTTGGTTGTCCGTCCTGTGGTGCAAGATATCACGGTGAAGGACATGATTCATGTAGCGTTTCTAATCTAGAAAATTGTGTTAGTTGTTCAGGTTCAACCTCTGATTTCATTCAAGGATGACCCTTTCCTAATGATATTTCTGTGAACAACAGAGGATAGGCTTTTGATACTAAGTCTTCCACGGGGGTTCATGAACCCCCGAGAAAACACCCAACTTTCAGCGCATCGTGGCGCTATTTTTCTCGTAATTTTGATGATGTTCTCGGTATTACCGTTGATGGCTCCATCTGTAGCTGCCGACGGAAGTATCAGTCTCAACGTTTCACCAAACTCAATGGAAGTAAACCCTGGAGAGTCTGGAGAATATACTGTAGTAATTTTCAACACTGGCTCTGACCCAGTAACCGTAAACTTACAGGCTTCAAATGAACCAGGTGAAGATTGTAATGGTTTTACAACTACCATCAGCCAAATTCCTGGTCAAATTGAATCGGGTTCTTCTGAAGAAACCACGATGAATGTAACACTTACTCAAACAGTTGAGCCAGATTCGGCTTGTGACACGACTGTTACAGCGACTATTACTGCAGTGATAGGGGCGCCTGGGGCGGAAGTGCCTGAACCTTCCACTGAAACCGTGACAACTACGGCGGGAGATGGTTCAGGTAGTACTCTATACGGCGTTGACCTTTATTTCGATAATGTAGAAGAAAGAAATACCCAGAAAAAAGTACTTGGGGCGGGAACCGATATGGTCACTTACTTCATTACCGTTGAAAACACAGGTCAAGAGAATAGTCAGCAATCATCAATTGACTTAGCCATTGAGGAAGTAACAGGTAATGGCTGTAATAACCCTCAAGACCTAACTGTGACACTTAGTGACTCACAAGTAACTCTTGAACCAGAGGAGACAGAGCAGATCACAGTCGAAGTTGAAGTTCCTGAAGGTCAGCAAGCAAATGACTACTGCTGGGAAGTTACCGGTACGGTATCGGGTTCTAACCCTGCTCAAAATGCTACTGATACAGTGGAAATGGAACTGGAAGTACCCGTCTTGAAAGAATGTTCAATGGACCTTTCTAAGACTACGTTAAACCTTCAACCGGATGATGTTGGCACTTTGACAGCCACGCTAAGCAACGAAGGAAATAGTGATTGGTCTGTTTCCATGTCAGTTGCCGGAGACCCGGGCTCGGGTAACAATAAGTGGGTTACATTCGATGGACCTTCAAGTGGACTGCTGCCTTACAACAGCGGCTCAGGAACCAAATCTTTTGATATTGAGGTACAACCAGATGATTCACGAAGTGCTGGTTCCGAGACACAGATTACCGTTCAGGCCAAAGATGGAGGTACGCTAAAATGCATCAAACAGTTTACTGTAGTTCTAGGTCAAAGTTACGGTGCTTCACTGAATTTGCAGACACCAAACATAGGGCCTATTGAACCGGGTGAAAACCAGTCTTCCAAGGTCACTATTACCAATTTAGGTAATGGGGAAGATACTCTACGTGTGACAGTTTCTTCGCCTCCTTCTGGTTGGAGTATTACTTTGGATAAATCAACTGTGAGTGTAGGTTCTAGGCATGGTTCTAGTAAATCTGCAGACGTATTTTTTACAGTTTCAGTACCTGAAGATGCATTGGCCACTGAAAGTACAGATTTGACTTTCTCAGTTCTACCAAATGGAGGCGGACAAGCATACCAAACCAAGATTCTATCTGTGACAGTCAAGGAAACACACGGCATGGATGTAGAAAGAGATGAAAACCAAACCGGCCGCTCAAATACAATTTTGTTATTCCCTATCACAGTAGAGAATCTGGGAAATAATGAAGACAGTTTCAGATTTTACACCAAGAGAAACACAGAGAACTGGGAAACTTGGTTCATGGATGAAGCAGGTAATCAACAATCTCAGTTCGATATAGGGGCTAGAGAATCTCAAATAATCACGCTTAATGTAAGAGTTAAGGTTGGTACAGAGAACTGGGAATTTACAGATATCGATGTCGAAATTACTAATCTAGGAGACTCTAATACAGCCGATGACAATCTCGATGGTCTGCCGGATAACAAGCGGTTGGAAAAGTTTAGAGCAATTCGTTCAGATGTTAATTATTCAATGGACCTTAATTTCGACAAAAATACACCGGGTGTTTCAATTGATAATCGTGTAACTTCAGTCGTTTTACCTCCCGAAGGTGAGGTGACCTTTGACTTGTGGGTCGAGAACACAGGCGATGAAAATTATGATAATGCAGTATTCGATATTAATGGATTGGAAGGTTTAGCAACACGACAGTTAACTTTGAATGGTGAGGTTGTGGATTTGGAGGACAAGTTCAAGGTTCTATCTGGATATGGGCTTTGGAATTCTACTACTGATTCATACCAACTTGACGACGAAGGGGAATTAATTCATTCCTATTCCATACAAGGCATGGAGATGGAAAAAGAAAATAGAAAGATGGTAGAGTTAGAAATTAGGCCTTTCAGGCTACTATTCCAACTCACACTTGAGGTTAATCCAGGTGCAGTAACCGGAGACGGAGGAGTTCTAGAAATCGTTGTAACAAGTGAATCAAATTCAGCCGACCGCTCGGGTTTTACTTCTGTAAGTCTAGAAGTTCAAACCATTTACAATATTCAATTTCAATCTGATATAGAACTTCATCATAATCTTGAATATCCTGACAAAAAGACAATTAACGTTGATGTCATAAATGAGGGTAATGTTAGAACTCAATTCATAATTCTAAACCCAGAAGGTTTGAGGGGCTGGACAGTATCCATGGATTATACCAACGGCTCATGTTCTTCTAATTCTGAGGGGCTCACTTGTTGGCTAGATGTTGGTGAATCGATAGGTCTTGAAGTAAATGTGAGGCCATCATTTGATGCAGAGGTTGAAGATAATTTCACCTTCACTCTTTCAGTAGAGCCTATTGAAACAGGAGTCATCGACAGAGAAAACATCGAGTTTTCAGTACTAGGGGAGCCTTATGCTGGTGCATTTGGCTTAGGTATCCAACAAGAGCATATCAAATCGGGAATTTTCGCGTTAATTGCAGTACTCTTCCTTGGAGTCATCTACCAAGGAGCAAGGCCAGCATTGAGAGATATGGACATGAGAGCTAGGGCTAAAAGAGAATTAATTTACGTAGATAAAATTTCTGAAGCGAAAACAAATGGTTTCAAAACCAAAAGCGCATTTAGTCTCAACCCTGTTCCTCACCGCTCTTCAATAAAACAGTGGCTACTCTTCATTCCTTTGACATTAGGTCTCTATCCAGTATTTATTTTATACCAATGGGGGCACGAATTGAAAGTTCATGCTAACCTTGGCCCTGGAGGGGGTAAGAATCTACTGTTCTTCTTAATCCCATTATTCAATATTTATTGGGCATTCAAATTTATCGGTATGGTCAGACAATTAGAAACTCAAACTATGCACCAAACAAAAATATCTGGTAAGGCTCCTTTGGTTTGGTTTATCCTTTCCATACTAGTTTTCCCTGTGTTGACAGCGGTTACTTTCATAGTTGGCGCATTAGTTATGATCCCAATAATTATCTTACTACCTGCTATAATTTCAACTCCGATATTGTATTTATTCTATGCCTTTGTCACTTGGCTATTCTTATTGCCAACTTACAAGATATGGTCTATGACACAGAATTCATTGAATACTTCATGGACTATTTGGTTCGGTAAATCTGCTTGAAATTGGCATTAAATACATCCGGAAAATTGGATAAAATTATACCTTAAAAAATCGGTATCATTTGGGAACCCTTATTGAGGGGTAATTATTGGAAAGATTGCTGAGCGTATGCTTTGCAATTGGGTGAAAAAATGTCCGGACTCGAATCGGTACCTAGCTCGTACCTTTCTATTGGCTTTTTGACGGTTGTTGGCATACTCATGCCACTGACAAATTTCATCATTACTTGGGTGGTTAGACCACGTGTTGACCCGGCCCGTCCACACATCACAAGATCATACCTTTTGGAAGGTTATGAGAAAGACCACAGTTTGTATCCTAGGAGACTGACTACCTTCGAATGTGGTAGCGAACCTGTGGGTGATGCAATGATTCAATTCCACTTCCAATATTATTGGTACGCTATCATTTTCCTAGTTTTCGATGTTGCATTCATGTTCCTAGTTCTTGGAGGAATGGTGGCATCTGATGCTACCGCACAAGACCTAGCAGAAAGCGCTAGAGAAAGCGCAGTTGCCAAAGCCAAGAACGCGTTAGTCGTTCTCAGTGTATTCTTTGCCACAATGTCATTAGGCGTGTGGTATGTTTTCCGAAAGCGAGGAAGAATATACATTTGAGGTGATATGATGGCTGATACAGGAGAGAATTTTGCTGCTTTCAATAGCAGAGCGTTAGTTGAGATGGTCGGCGGTGTTACCGATGAAGCACTGAAAGTAACAAAAATCAAGCAATTTCTAAGCGTTCTTGCTGGTAGATTTTTCAACTGGGCGGGAAGGAAATCTTTGTTCACATTGCACTTGGGAATAAAATGCTGTGCTATCGAGATGGCTGCAGCCGCAACTCCTCGTTTTGATGGAGATAGATTTGGAGTACTCTTCCGTTCTTCTCCTAGACAGTCTGACGTCTTGCTAGTCAATGGCCCAGTCTCAAAGAAATTCGCCGATAAAATCGTTCGTCTTTGGGAACAAATGCCTGAGCCAAAATATTGCATTGCAATGGGTGAATGTGCTATTTCCGGTGGCCCTTACTTCCAATCATACAATATTCTTGAGGGAGTCGATACGGTAATTCCAGTCGATGTGTATATCCCCGGATGCCCGCCAAGACCAGAGGCTCTAATCGATGGCTTTGGGCTACTGCGTGAGAAGATTATCAGAATCGGTGGAGCGCCAAGTTCTGAAAGAGAGAGCGAAAAGCCATTGATTGTAGGAGATGAGTAATTTGGGCACTACAGTCACACTACCGCAAAATGAAGCGGCAGCAAATGATTGTCTTGCGGCAATAAATTCACGTTTCTCAGGTTCTGGTGTTGTTGCTTCTGTAGAGAGGCATTCAAACGCTAAGAAATACGCCTTTGTTAGAATTACAACCCCTCCTCAACACTGGCAAGCCTTAGCAAAGTGGCTACGCTTTGACCTCGGAGTCAACTACTGTTCAATGGTGACAGGCACTCATTTCCCCGAAGGCCCACAAGAAAGAGGCTGGGAAGTTGCGTACCACTTCCTTAGACAACCTATTACCGACCAACTACCAAATACTCACACAGTTTATGTGGCTGAAAAATTAGATGGCCGATTAATTCCAATGGAATTTGAAGTATTGATTCCACTTGAGAATAATGATACTCCTACAGTTCCAACTGTTCAACATATTTGGGGCGGTGCAGACTGGAATGAGAAAGAAACATGGGATTTAGTAGGAATTAAATTCGAAGGTCACAAGAACATGTTCCGTGTTCTAAATCCTCACGATAGTCCTGAAGGTTTCCACCCTCTTCAGAAACAACATAAAATTCGATACCATGATCATAATGAAATGTATGATGATGCTCAAGGCTTCGGCCGAAAACCAGCGGATGAGGGCCGTATTAAGTGAGGAGATATCATGGCACAAATGTGGATTACAATGGGGCCTCAGCACCCGATGACTCACGGGTTGTGGACTCTGAGAGTAAAAGTCGATGGTGAAACTGTTGTCGATACAGAGGCAGAATTAGGTTACATACACCGTGGTGTTGAAAAAATATGTGAGTCGAGAGATTTCACTCAAGTTACACCCTACTGCGATAGACTATGCTATGTTAGTGCAATGACATGGGCTAATTCATACATCTATGCCGCTGAAGACCTTTTAGAAGCGGACGTTCCAGAAAGAGCGGAATATATTCGTTTGATTTCGGCAGAATTGCAAAGATTGGCATCACACTTGATGTGGCTTGGCGCATTTGGGCCAGATATTGGAAACTTGACCCTGATGACTTGGTGTATGCGTGACCGCGAAATGTTCCTTGACTTATTACAAGAATTAGGTGGCTCTAGAATGCACTACAACTATCCAAGAATTGGCGGTGTAAAGCGAGATATCCCCGTAGGTTTTGCAGACAGAATGATTGCTAAGGTGAAGTTATTCGAACGCAGAATCGAAGAGTATGAAATGATGCTCGACGAATCTACAATTTGGTTGGTTAGATTACAGGGTGTTGGTTACGCTAATGCCGAGGAAATGGTCGAAGCAGGTGTTTCAGGACCTAACGTACGTGCTGCTGGAGTCAATTATGACGTTCGCTGGGCGCACCCATATTCAGTATACGATGAAGTTGACTGGGAGCCTGCTGTTGAAAAGCCAACATCCGTAAAAGGAGCTGACTGTTATGACCGATACCGTGTTAGAATGGAAGAAATGCGCCAATCATGCAGAATGGTTCTCGATGCGATTGAGAAAATTCCTGGTGGAAAGAATACTAATTACGCCAATGGTGACGAGATGATTTACCAAAAGGCTCCAACACGTGCGCCAGAAGGTGCTACCGGATTTAGCAATTATGAGTGTACAAGAGGTGCATCACAATTCTATGTCAAAGGTGGAGGTGACGGCCGTGGAAAGAATCCTTACAGACTTTCCATACGCTCTCCTATGTTCATTACAATTCCTTTCGTAGCCAAGACAATGATTGGTTACAAGGTGGCAGATATACCGGCAATCATGGGTAGTTTTGACCCATGTATCGGGGAGACTGACCGTTGAGGTGATATCATGGACGATGCATATGACTTACGAGGATTAATTTTCGATCTTGTCGATAAGACAATTCCACCACTTCTTGAGGGTACACCTCTCGAGGAAAGCACAGGGCAACTCGTGTTTGGATTGGCGACATTTGCTGTTGTAAACATCGTATTTCTGATGTTGTTCTTCTCACAATTCGCCATTCTATGGATCGAGAGAAAAGCGGTTGCTAGAATGAATGATAGAAGAGGTGCAACAACCGCACTACGTTCGTTGTGGGTTGGTGAAAATGGAGTCACTGCAGGTGAGTGGTGGAATATGCTTCCATTCGGACTTGGTAAACCAGTTGGCGCAGTAAACAAATGGCTGAACAAAAAATTCGGCAATAGAGATGAAAAGTTTGCAACAGTTGATAGAGTCAACAACAGGTCATGGATGGGATACTCAATATTCCCAGGTTTCTTTCAAAATGTGGCAGATGGTATGAAATTCCTCCTCAAAGAACACATGGTTCCCCAAAGAGCAGATAAATTAATTTTCGAAGTCTCGCCATTTTTGATAGTTTCTTCGACTTTACTGATTCTTGGTATCATTCCGCTTTCTAGCGGAATTTATGCCACTAACCCAGAATTATCAATTCTTTACGCTATAGCAATCTTTGGGATTGCCCCAATAGGTGTATTTTTCGCTGGATGGTCATCTAACAACAAGTATACTCTAATCGGTGGAATTCGTTCTGCCGCTCAATTAACTGCATATGAGATACCTCTTCTACTAACATTACTTTCTGTAGCAGTATTGTCTGGAACTTTCAATATAATTGACAGTGTTCATTTCCAGCATTCAGCGGGCGCTTGGAATCTTTTCTTGATGCCTCTTGGCGCAGGATTGTTCCTCTTGACCATGATTGCTGAAGTTGAGCGTGTACCTTTCGATATGCCAGAGGCAGAAGCAGAACTGGTCGAAGGCTGGTGGACCGAATATGGTGGAATGAGATTTGGAATGTTATTCATGGCTGAATACATCAGAACTTATGCTGCTTGTTTCCTTTTCACCCACTTCTTCCTTGGCGGATGGCACTTGCCATTCCAAGGTCTAATCGGCTCGATTCCACTTGTTGGCGGTCTTTATCTTTTGATTCCTGGTGCAGTAGTAGTCTTACTCAAGGCTTGGCTAGTATTCCTACTAGTATTCGTTTGGGCTAGATTCTCCTTGGCAAGAATCAGAACTGACCAAATTCTTGAATTTGGTTGGAGAATCTTGTTGCCATTAGCAGTATTCCAATTAGTACTTTCAGCAGTTTATCGACTGTATCTGTTTGATCCTTCAGCAATGGATGATGGAACTTATGGAGGTACATCTTGGGATGCCCTAGGAGTACCATTTTTGATTCCAGCGATTACAACTATCATATGGTTAGGAATATTCTTCCTAATGCTAAATGATGAAGATAAGAGCGGTAACACTGAACGTATGTTCCATGTATACACAGACAAGCCAGCGGGAACTTATGTCCCGGGGCAGGAGTGAGGTGAAAAATATGCCAATGCATCCACACGCAAAACCGAATTTTAGAAACTTATTTTGGTATCCATTCAAGATTACCTTAATTACAGCATTACGAACCTTCCCTATTTTTGGTAGGCTATTTGGAAAGAGACTTTCGGGTGGCTACCACAACACAACGCATCCAGAATTTTTGGATGACGGTTCAGCATCTAGAGCATCAAAGAGTTCTCAATTCAACGATATATCTCAGCAAGAATTCGCCCCTGATAGAGTTACCTCGGATTTATTCCCTACTCTATGGAAGCCACAAACCGTTCAATACCCATATGAAAGATTGGAAGATATGGAACCATGGCTTTTCGTTCCTGGAAACTACAATGGAAGAATAGGAGTTATTTGGGAAACTTGTACTGCATGTAAACTATGTGTTACCGCTTGTCCAAATGACTGTCTCCACATGACAACAGAACTTCGTGTCGACGTTCTTGATGGCGCTGATGGGGAGCATGGCGGAATGGGCTCTGAACTAGAGGTCGGCGGATTTGCCGCAAAGCAAATCGAAGAAGTCGTAGAAACTTTGGATGACTTCAACCATGTTACCGCTCACTCCGACACTCCAGACCAGTGGAGATTTGCAGAAGTTCTTGACTTGTCAGGAAGCACTGCAACAGTCCGTTGGAATGATTCAGGTGCTGAACAAGAGATTGAAGCGGCTGAATTATTCGTAGCAGACGACCAAATAGTATCAGGTAGAATTGACCTAGGACGTTGTATGTTCTGTGGACTTTGTATGGAAGCATGTGGATTTACATCATTCTTCATGACCAATGAGTATGATGGTATGTCCGGATTTTCCCGTCAAGACCTTTGGTTTGACGCAAGTCGAACTAGAGTTCTACCTTCAGTACACCAGGAAGCCGTTGATTCCGAATTAGCAAAGCGTGCTAACAAAGAGCGCGATAAGAGAGCTAAGAAGGCGGCAAGAGCGGCTAAGGAGAGTGCTTGATATGGACGTAGGAGCAATTGTTGAGGCAGGTGTTTTCTTCCTTTTTGCAACAATTACAATTGGTGGGGCTTTAGGCCTAATCCTTGCTCAAAGAGTTGCTCATTCCATGCTTTCCTTGATATTCTGTTTTATGGCAGTTTCTGGAATCTTTATTCTACTAGGTGCTGAATTCCTAGCAGCGATTCAAATTCTTGTTTATCTAGCAAGTGTCGGATTGGTAGTATTATTTGGTATAATGCTAACTAGAAGGCAAATATTGGAGGAGGATTTTGAATGAAATTCTTGTCCTTAGTAACCAGAATTGGTCTACTTGGCCTCGGTATGATTCTTGTTTCTGTTTTGAGTGCAGATGAAGTTTGGGATAAATCAGTTGATAGTGAACCTACAACCAACGCACTTGCTGATATAATGCTGAATGAGTGGGCATTACCTTTGCTTATTCTTGGCGTCTTGATGTCGGTTGCCATGATTGGTGCAGCATATCTTGTTCGTGATGAAAGAAGAGAAAATCTTCTTTGGGAATTTGGAG
>JABIUA010000073.1 GCA_018667575.1 Methanobacteriota archaeon
ATGCTAGTCAATGGAACTTTACTAGATGATTTGTCATTACCTTTGCAGACTATGGGCGTTTCATCATCCGCAGTAGTTCATTTGGTCGTCGATGGTGAATCAGTTGCGAGTATAGAAACTGATGCCATCAATGGAACATTCACCCTTGGATGGGCCGTTCCTGAAGACATCTCAGCAGGTGTTCACACAATAGTAGTTGAATTCTATGGAGGTCGAGACTGGGTCGATCCAATTGGATTTGGTGAACCTTCTAATCCTGAGTATTATTTGCCGAGTTCCGACACAGTAGATTTCAACGTCAGCGTCCCGACAGTCCTATCACTACTTACTCAAAGTGGAGATGTCAACCGTGAAGAATTGATGGTCATTGAAGGACTAATCGTTGATATTGTCAATAATCCTCTCGACAATTTAACATTAGAAGTTTGGCTTGATGGAGAGTTCATGACTAATGTCAACACAGATTCCGAGGGCTTTTTCACTGCAGTTTATCCAGTTCCAGCGGATGCAGAACTCGGTCCTGTTTCACTTGAGGTTAGGTTTACAGGAACAACATTCTACTTGCCAAGTGAAGCTAACTCCACATGGAATATTTTCAGCCATATTTTGGTATCAGTAGATATTGCTGAAACCATTGCTGTGGGGCAAAATGTTTCCATAACAGGTTCTGTTGTCGATAATCAATTAATTGCAATTCCAAATCACAATGTTGACCTGATTATCGAGGGAATAGTAATCAGTACAGTCACCACAGATTCTAATGGAGAATTCTTGTTTGAATGGACTGTTCCAGACATCTTTGAATTTGGTAATCATACACTGTTTGCTTACTCTGAATCTCAAGGATACTATAGGGCGAATAGCAGTAACGCCTCGTTCTTCTTAGCACACCGCTCTGATTTGACTGTGTTATTTGATGAGGGGCCAGATGTTACAAGAGGAGAAATCTGGGTTCTTTCCGGCAGGCTGTTTGACTTCGATTCCTTGACCAAGGATGGGTTAGAAGGTGAAACAATTAGAGTACTTCTCGATGGTAGCGAAATAGGTACAACTACAACAACCAATAACGGGGAATGGGAGATAATTATTCCAGCGACTATGGATTTGACAAGAGGAACTCATACCTTTGATATTATCTTTGATGGGACAAACTCTCACCTTGGTACAAATGACATCATCTTTGGAACTGTCTGGGCAAATGTCGAGATTTCCATAGACCAATCATCAACCGCCATCGCAATACGTTCAGATGGGACATTTGGCCCAATAGAACTAACCGGTTCAATTTCTGAAATCGGTGGTACAGGTGAAGTGTTTGAGTCAATTACCATATTTGTTGGTAATGGCTCTGATTGTGTAAATCAAAGAGAGGGTTCAAGATGTATCTCTAGTAGTTTGATTAACACCCAATGGTCAAATGGTAATTTCACTATTTCTACCATTGCTCCATCTTGGTATCAATTTGGTTCACAATACATTCATCTTGATACACAAAGTAATGACTCACTTTACATCAATGAAGCATCTGTTAGCCATCCAATATTCGTTCAACTCAACGTCGATTTCGAATGGGAGATGCAGCAAGTCATACCTGATGAAAGAGAGGAAATCACAGGAAGTTTGACAATTACAGCCAATGATACAAAAGCGGGAGTTCCAGGAATTGCGGTTACCTTTATTCTGACAAATTCTTCTAATGGAGAAGTATCTAGCCCTCTAACAGTAACAACTGACTCAAATGGTGTGGCTTCTTTTGAATTCAATTCAGACCCACCGTTTGGAGACCAAGATACTTGGGGAGATCTAAGTTTGGATATTCAAATTAATGACCCGATAATATCGTCTTCAAGTAAAGATAAATTCGAACTACTGCGTACTGAAAGTAGTTTCGATCCCAGCTATAAATCGATTGATGAAGTATCAGGTCAGAACTTATGGATTTATCTCGTTGTATTACTAATATCAGCATTGATTGCTGGTGGAGTGGTAGTTTACCGTAGAAGAATTGCAGGTGAATTATTACAAGAGGCAGCAGAAGTATTTGCTTATACTGCTGAATTGTTGGCCGCTGGTGATTCGATTAGGGAAACTATCTTCAATTGTTATCAAAATCTATGTACAGTACTTCAACAAAATGGCTTCTTGAGAAGAGACTTCGAAACAGTTAGAGAGTTTGAAGTTGCAATTAGGCAGGCAATGCCAGAAATTTCCGACGACGCACTTTCAGCTATTGACAACATGTTTGAAATGGCTCGATATAGCAGAGAAGAATTGGGTCCACAACATCAAGCAGCGGCGCAGCAAGCACTTGAAAGAATGAGTCAAGAAATTGGAACACTAGCGAATATTCCTACAAGGTGATTATTACTACCATCTAAGGTATAATCGATTGTTGATGAAGTGAGCGCTGATTTCATTCTTCATAGATTCCTTTGGTATGTTGAAGGTTCTCTCGAATGTTTCGGTTTGGCCGTCCTTGATGCTGAGTTTGACATTGATATGTCGCTCATCATTATTGAATAAAACTTGGAAATCTCCTAAGTCTACGCCCATTAGTGGTATTGAAAGCCCATCAGGATTCATTCTTCCATTCAATTCTTCAACCATCCACTTGAGAGACATTCCCGGCTCGATAGTGGATACATGTTCTTCAGGAATCATTCCCGCAGTTACTAGAACTTGCTTATGGCGCATTTCAACTTCCGTCAGATGCAAAGCAGTAGAATGAAATTCACTATGAAGTGATTCAGGAGAAATGGTTAATCCAGTTGTGTCAATGAATTCATCTTCAATTTCTCCAATAAGATCTGAATCGAGGTTGATGTCCATATTCTCCCATGACGCCATATTCTTGCCTCCAGCCTACCCTCAATGAACCTTCGTACTAATTTTAACCTTGTTCTTTTTAATTTGGTTTGACCTTTCTGAAGAATCTTTTAGCGAAACTAGTCGTAGTTTCAGGGTTACTTGTAGCATTCATCTTCATATTGACCGGATAACATCGAGCATAATTTTGGTCTCGATTTCTTTTATCGAGGAGCATTATCAGTGCACGGTCATTTATCGACCTGATCGGTCTACCCATGGCTTGTAGAATTGAGTTGATTGCTGGTTGGGTTACAGTGTACCGCCAAGCATTATTTTTTCCAAACTTATCTGATGCATACTCTTTCAATGCAGAGGATAATACAGAAGGTGGTGGATTAGGAATGCCGATACATACGACTCCATCTAGCACACCATCGCTATAGTCGATTCCTTCTGAAAGTCTTGCTCCAAAAACGCCGCACAGAAGAATACGATTTTCTTTGGAGCGTTCATCACGTAGCATACCGACTATCTTATCGATATCATTTTTCGACCAGTCTCTACTTTCAACGACCTTCTTTACACCTTTGAAGTACACTTCCTCTAAAATTTCATCCAGCAACTTGTATGATGGACAAAATACAGCAAGGTGGCCAGTGCTACCGTCGATTAGTGCTTGAATATGACTTCGAATTTTATTCCACATCAATTCAGAACGTTCATTATATTTTGTTGAGACATCTGTGGCTACTAAAACAGGTCTTCTCTCACTAGCGAAAGGAGATTTATACTCGGATTTGGTAGTCTTATCCTTTGGCAAATTGAGTATGTCACTATACATTTGAGGAGGGTAGAGAGTTCCTGACATCAATATGGCGCCTTTGGCTGAAGAGAATAACTTCCCAGATACAATTCCAGGGTCAAGAAGATGTGAAGTTATTTTCCCTTCTTTTCCTTTGTTACTGAAAACCAAACTTAGAGCACTACTTTGTGAGAATTTCACCAGGCAATCAAGAATGTGCCCCAGTCTGTAGGCATCAGGTTCCATTGCCTCTTCTTCTTCGGAATCAATTTCGATTTTGACTCGATTCAATACTTCGCTAATCTTAGAAATCCTGTCGTCTTTCTTTACTTTAGTAATTATCAGTTTTTCATCTTGGCCCAGTTTTTTTTGTCCTGAAAGCCCTTCATATTCGTCACACGCAGAGTGAAATACATTTGTCAGTTGCGATATTTCTACCATTGATTCGTCCTTATCATAGCCTAATTCAGAGTGGAGTCGAGAGAATAAGTCGGCTACTTTACTTCTGACCAGTTTCATGATTTCAAATGTCCAATCGACAAGTTCCATTTCTTTGGCTACCGCAGTAGACATATTTCTCTGGTAATCATGTTCTAAGTGGCCAAGATACTCTTCCAGTTCCATCGCAGTATTTCTTACAATTGTCGGAGTCACTATTCTTTCCATATTCATTCTTATTCTATCTGGGAGATTATGTGCTTCATCGACAACAATAATGGTATTTTCTAGATTAATTCCCATTGATGGTAAGGAATTTTCTCGAACATTATCAGAAAAAATATGATTATAATCACAAACTAATATGTCACAATCCTTGGCAGCAAACCTGCATGTAGACCAAGCACATAGCCCCCAAATCTTACATTTTTCAATAGTTTCTTCAACGTGGCGAGGATGTTCAAGGATGTAATCACTCATCTCATCGCGTCTAGCAAACTTTGAACCCTCTGAAGAGCCCTTTTCGCAATCACATTTCCCAGTCTGCATATCAATGAATTCACACATTGATTCTCTTCCAATTAGGTCAACAACTTTGACCTTTGACACACCAATATTGATTCTAGAATTTATTTGTCTTACAGTTTCAATTACAATACGATGCTGTGATTGTCTACCAGTTAAAAATAAAATATGTACGCTCTCTTCACTTTCTCTCGAGATTTCTAGTGCTGCTGCAAGCGATGCTGCGGTTTTACCAATTCCAGTTGGTGCTGCAGCAAGGTGATATCCATTCATACGAAGCGCTTCGCGTGATTCATAGATCATGTCTATTTGACCAGGTCTTGGTGTTTCGTGTGCTAGAAAGCGAAAATCGCTCTCTGCACCAACACCAGTCCTAGGCTTCATATTACCTATCCACTGCCGACCATTCTAAAGGATTGGGGGCGCGGCTGCACTGTGGTGAATAATTGTGCCTAGTATGTGGGGCTAGGCACGTGGGAACCACCAACTCAGCAAGCTGGGGTGGAATCGGAGTCCCCCCGACCGTCTTCCGGGGGGAAATTTGGTCCACTGTCATCAGACGTTGAACCTGGTCCATCACGTGCAAAACGGGCACGCAAACGCAAAGCGGCTAAGCCAAACAGGTTGGACCTGTCTTGTCTGGCGCCGAAGGTGGCATTACGAAAGTTTCCTTTTTCGTTATGCCTAATCATCCCATCCCCTCTTGCACTCTCACCATTATTGTTGGTATTCTTCGCGTTTTATCGTTGAAGCACGGGCTTTCGCAACGGCTTCTTCGAGTAGTTTCGTTTCTTCGATTTCCCTTTCCAAGGCTTGTCGAATAAACAGCTTCAATCCTTGTTGAGCTGCTTCTTGAGTAGTTATTCCCTGTAGTTCATACAGATGGCCTAGGCGCATTTGGTCTCCACGTCCGAGAGGAATTCTGACTGAATCCATTTCTGAAAGTAGAGGCTGACCATTTAGGAATTCTTGGATTGCTAACCTGACTACATCAGATCTACTACGTGCCCCATCGGTTCCAATTCTGGAATCTAGTAATTGTAAATCCTCTTCTGTAATACGAAGGGATATCAATGTACTTGGGGCAGTCATTTTGGTTCCTCTCAAACCTCCCTACATACTCTTACCTTATAGTATTTATTACAGATGATGACATTTTGACTTACAGTGTAATACAATAGATTTTGAGAAAAAAACACCCGCTGTGCGACGTTTACTTCATTGATGTCATTTTCGAGGTACTTACAATTAGATATGACGTATGACAATAAATATACGGCTGGAGTGATTGAGAGGGATTATGAGCCTAAATCCTAGTCGAGGTCTGTATCTTTATCTGAGAACTCTAAATCAAGCAATGGATGACAATATCATCACAGATGATGAAGCAGCAATTCTACATGTACTAGCCAAGTCTCTAGGTGTGTCGCCTAGTGATACTGCTGTATGTTTATCTGTGGTGAGGGGCGAAGAGAAAAATCCATTTGATGATTTGGAAGAGGATTATTCAGGTCCACAAGTGGGAGATGTATCTACATATCAAGCCGCTTTGATCGCAGCTCTTGACGATGAAGTGATTTCAGAAGACGAGTGGTCTATGCTCAATTCTTTTAGGGCCATAATTAAACTACAGTCCGATCAACACGCTATGATTGAAGAAGCAATACATGCAATGGCGGAAGTTGATTCCCAGGGCCAAAGACGCATTGAAAGATTACAACGTTTCAATATTGTATGTCCCTTTAACAATTGAGTTATCGTCTAATTATGAGACTTTTCTCAATCTGAATGGGGCAACTATTAGAAAGGGGTTTCAATTGCCCGTGAATAACACATAGTGTCAAGGTGTAGATATGAGCGTTTTAGATTCAATTTATGATAGTGTAGTAGCAAGAGACCCCGAACAATCCGAATTTCATCAAGCAGTCAAAGAAGTTCTAGAATCACTAGAGCCTGTTCTTGAAGCTCATCCTGAATACAAATCAGTAGTTGAGAGAGTTGTTGAACCAGAACGTTTGATTCATTTCCGTGTTCCATGGGTAGATGACTCTGGAGTGGTTCAAGTAAACAGAGGTTTTAGAATTCAATTCAATGGAGCAATCGGTCCCTACAAAGGCGGACTTAGATTCCATCCAAGCGTTAACGCTTCAATTCTCAAGTTTCTTGCATTTGAGCAGATATTCAAGAACTCTCTCACAGGTCTTCCAATGGGTGGAGGAAAAGGCGGTTCTGATTTTAACCCAAAGGGTAAATCCGATGGTGAGGTAATGAGATTTTGTCAGTCTTTTATGATGGAATTGTGGAGACATATCGGCCATAACTGCGATGTACCTGCTGGTGACATCGGTGTTGGTGGAAGAGAAATCGGATACATGTTTGGTATGTTCAAGAGACTTCAGAATGAGTTCCAAGCAGGTGTACTCACTGGCAAGGGGCTTTCATATGGTGGTTCTCTAATTAGACCAGAAGCTACTGGATATGGATTAGTATACTTTGCAAGAGAGATGCTAGCGACAAAGGGTAAGTCATTTGAAGGTGCTACAGTTTCTATCTCAGGTTCCGGGAATGTTGCTCAGTTTGCATGTGAGAAAGTACTTGATTTGGGTGGAATACCTGTAACTATGTCTGATTCCAGTGGCTGGATACACGACCCATCAGGAATTGATAGGGAGAAGTTGGCATGGATTATGGATTTGAAAAATAATCGTAGAGGAAGAATTTCAGAGTATGCAAGTAACTTCGATGGTGTGACTTTCACTGCATCGGCTCCAGAACCAACTCCAAATGGCCTATGGGGAGTCAACGTAGATGTTGCTCTTCCTTGTGCAACTCAAAATGAGTTGAATGGTGAGGAAGCAAAATTACTGGTTGCTAACTCAGTCATTGCAGTTGCTGAAGGCGCTAATATGCCATGTACTCCTGAGGCTGTAGAAGTATTCCACAACAGCGGAATTCTATTTGCTCCTGGAAAGGCATCTAATGCTGGAGGAGTCGCAACATCCGGTTTGGAAATGTCACAAAACTCATTGAGACTTGGATGGACTAGAGAAGAAGTTGATGCAAAACTTGATGCAATCATGGTAAACATTCACAAGAATGCTTCAGAAACAGCCGATAAATATGGTCGCCCAGGCGACTATGTCTTTGGAGCAAATGTTGCAGGATTCCTGAAGATTGCTGAAGCAATGATTGCTCAAGGCGTTGTTTGATTACAATAATCAAATATTCGGTTCTGATTCATCTTTATGATAAGTCAGTGACAATACATGTTCTATATTGATGTAGTCTTGTCCATCTTCATATATGATTCTTAATTCATGTAATTCATATGTGTTAAAATGGATTACATACCATTCATCAGTTTCTCCATCATCGACTTTTCCATTTTTTGATAGGCATGCATCATCGGATTCATCATACATCTGCCATGAAAATTCTACAGACTGACCTCCGCCACCAAATGCATCAATGATACTAGGGTTTTCAACCACAGATGTAAGTTCCATCATGTATGGCGGAGTTCCATTATTATTTGGAGTAGGGTCTATAGGGAGTATTTTTGGATCATTAGTATTGTATTCAGCCCATTCAATTCTTAGGTCAATACGGACTATTATTGATGTATTTTCGATAATACCATTTTCATCTACGGCATAAGCATCAAGATGATATAGACCATGTTCAAGAAATTCTATCGATACAGTAGATTTGGAACTTGCATCAACAGTTACAGGTTCACTAGCAGAATTAATATCGATTCCATAAGTAATTATTTTATTAGGAGATTTAGTATTAGAAAAATCAAAATCTAAGGTAATTGTATCTTTAGAAGTTAGTTCTCCATCTTCGTATGATTCAATAATTGTACCATTTGTTTGTTCATAATTAACCATTAATTCCATCGTAGTGGTATCCGAATCTTCGGAGATACAACCTGATAAATTGGTAAAGGCTAGTAAAACTAGAATAATAATGAAAAGATTTTTTCTCATTTCGATCTTCTATTACGGTATTAAATCATTGGAGATTGTAAGTTTCCCAAGCTTGTGATTGTTGGTTGAAATACGATAAATTTCCTTCAGCATCTCTGTTCCAATGAACTCCATTTTCTTCCCATGATGTAGCTTCATTTTGGTTTTCAATGTTAGGAATTTCCTTTTGCGGCTGCATATTCGCTTCTGTTGAATTATCGTATTGCATCTGTTGAGTGAACAAAGATGCCTGTTGAGATTCAGTTTGACGATTTCTTACTACTAATAGTGCCCCGATAATTCCCAAAACGACAATTGCAATGAATGTATACATCATTCCATTACCGCTATCTTCCGATACGGACTCAGACCTAGTAGGGTCTTCAGGGTAGTCATCCCATCGGTCGGAAATTCCATCGCCATCAGTATCCACCGATTCATTACCATCGGTAGGGAAGGCGTCTTCTGCATCATTGACTCCATCTCCATCGGTGTCAATTTGGCTCTTAGCGCAACCCTTTGAATTTACAATTGCGCTAGCAGGAGTATTCTTACATTCATCATTAGCATTTGAAAGTCCATCGTCATCATCATCTTTTTGTGACTCAGAACACCCTTGTTGGTCTACAGATTGTCCTTCAACAGTATCATAGCACAAATCATCTGAATTCCAGATATCATCATTATCCTCATCCTTTTGAGATTCAGAACATCCACTAGAATCTACTTGTTCTCCGCCAGGAGTTGCTGGACATTGGTCCAATGTATTGTCGATTAAGTCATTGTCATCATCATACTGGTCTTCAGAGCAACCAAAAGAGTCTTGAACCGCATTTAATGCTGTATCTGGGCAGTTATCTTGGTCATTGTAAACACCATCAAAATCATCATCTTTTTGCGAGTTTGAACATCCTTCATTATCTGGTGATTCATCAATAGGAGTTGAAGAACAAAGGTCCACATTATCTTTTACACCATCTAAATCAGTATCTCTTTGCGATGCTGAACAACCTTGACCGTTCACGTTGACCTGTGGGTCAGTGCTTGGACATAGATCAATATCATCACTGATTCCATCGTTATCTGTGTCCAATTGACTATCTGCACAACCTGCATTGTCAATTATCGCGTTTAGAGGAGTGAATGGACAAGAATCATACAAGTCCATTACTCCATCATTATCAGAATCCTTTTGAGAACCGGAACAACCTGAAGAATCAACTATTTCACCCGCAGGGGTTAGTGGACATGCGTCTAAGTCATTGTACACGCCATCCATATCATCATCCAGTTGTGATGCTGAACAACCAGTGGAGTCAACACTATCTCCAAATGGAGTATTTGGACACAGGTCTGGATTGTTTCCATTGGCATTGTCTCCAAATCCATCGCCATCTGCGTCGAACCATTGAGTTGGTTCAGTGATGAATTTATCTGGATTATTTCCATTTTGATTATCTCCGTATCCATCGCCATCTTGGTCCACCCACTGGGTTCCATCATTAGGGAATGCATCCGGACTTAGGCCAGCTTGATTATCACCATATCCATCGTTATCAGAATCATACCATTGTGTAGGTTCTGTAGGGAATTTATCTGCATTATTGCCGTTGACGTTATCGCCGTAACCATCTCCGTCTTGGTCTTCCCATTGTGTGCCATCAGTTGGGAATTGGTCAGCGTCGTTTCCACTCGGATTGTCGCCAAATCCATCACCATCTTGGTCAGCCCATTGGGTGGCATCGAATGGGAATTGGTCTCCGCTAGTTCCGGATGGATTATCTCCATATCCATCTCCATCTGAGTCAGTCCACTGTGTCGAGTCAGTAGGCCATAAATCCGCATTGTTTCCATTAGCATTATCCCCATAGCCATCACCATCTGTATCGCTCCATTGTGTTGGGTCAGTTGGGAACATATCTGAGTAGTTTCCATTTGGATTATCGCCGTAGCCGTCTCCATCTTGGTCTGCCCATTGTGTACTGTCATATGGGAATGCATCTGGAACATTTCCGTTTGGATTATCTCCGTATCCATCGCCATCGCCATCAACCCACTGTGTTGCATCGTTAGGATAGTCATCTACATCGTCATTATAGCCATCGCCATCAGTATCTTTTTGCGATAGTTCACATCCATCGGCATCCACCATTGAACCAGGATTGGTATTCGGGCAAATATCATCTTCATTTGCAACACCATCATTATCATCATCAAATACAAATTGTAGACAAACATAGTCGCCAATTAGTTGTATCATGTTTGAATCATATAGTTCTGAAAATATACAATACTGGCCAGAGATACTTGGCGTGTTGTAGAAGAAAGTTCCGAACGACATATTTTGTGATGTTGCAGTGTAAGATGTCATAGTTGAATAATCGATATCAGCACCACCGGAATCTTCTACTCTGTATTGCTGATAATAACTGTCTCCAACTACCAAATCCAGTCCTTCAGAGGAGTATTCATTAGTAACAGAAGTTGTACTAAATGAATAGTTTGTAATTACTGCAGAAGGTAATTGAGGGATGAAGTCAGAAAAGCTGGAGCCTTCATAGCCCTCAAACGAAAATAAGTCAGTGACAGACCCTTGAACTGATAGTAAGGCCAATAATACATGCTGATTAGCAGTGGTAGGATTCATCCAACTTATTTGCCAAGAATTATTTGTTGCAGTACTGGTGATGTTAGAATAATTTTCATCAACCAAAGAAGTATTAAGTGCATCATCTATTGTTTCTCCATTATCTAATTCATCATCAAAAATAACTTCGTCAAAGACTACCCATCTTAAGGTATACTGATTACCAATAGTTAGGTTGCTAGCCAAAATTTCTCCAGTAGTGGAGGAAGTGGTTTGTGTGACTAAAATTTCTTTGTAGATTGAATCTTCATCAGAACTTAATTTGGCTCCGAGGTTATCAGATAGATTGGCAGTGACTGAATAGTAACCTTCTATATCTCCACCAGATATTGTATAGTTCACAATTTCAGTTGTTGAAGTTGCGACAAACGAATATGGTCCTTGGGCAGTTTGATAGGTGATAGATTCATTAGCTCCATTTTCAAATGATTGATAGAATTCATACTCATATGTATCTCCGGCAGTCAAACCGGTCATTTCAATTGTTATATTTGTCAGATTATTCATAGTTACGTCAATTGTAGAAAAGGACTGGCCTCCACCAGGGTTATCTGTAGATATTTCAATATCATAAACATTAGCAACAGTTCCAGTCGAGCCAAATGAAGAGTAGTGATATACCTTGAAATAAGCAGTGAAATTTGACGTTGCTGTGTAGTCGGCGGCCTCATCATCAGATGATGAAGTCATGAATCCAAAGTTGTTGAATGAAAGAGAAAGCCCAGATGCATCTTCTAATGTAGCATCAATATCTCCATTGGTATGAGTAAATGTCAAATTAAAGTAATAAGTTACTCCGCTAATCATCTGGACTTCAAAATAATCGTCATTGGCAACACCAGCAGAATTAATTTCGACACTTAAACCAGTACAATCAACAGGTAAAAGTGACGCTAAAGTTGCAGTCGCTGGTGTATCATTTGGCTCCAATATGTCTGGTGCAGTTGTCCCATTACCTGTACATGGACTTGGAACTGATATTCCGCTGCTACCTCCACTTCCATTGCCTCCACCAGTTGAACTGGTTGTGAACTTCCAAATTGTGATATCATAGGATCCATTTGACATTGAGCCAAATGTATATGCAGATATTTGAATATATACAATTCCAGTAACCGATGAAACATTTGTAGAAACAGTTTCAGGATTGAATAAATATGAACTATCAATTGCAGTTTGGGTTGAATCAAGAATTGCTAAGTCGAAATCATCGGCTTGGTCAAAAGATAATTCAACCGCTAAACCTTCGTTTGATGCCAAATTAACTCTTAGATAATCTAATTCATCAGTACCACTTGCAAGTTCTCCACTACCTGTTATTGAATTACTAAATATCAAATTCGGTATTGATGTTGGAGATGACAAATTATCTGGTAAATCTCCTCCGGATGTACCAATATCATTTTGGTTTGTACCAACTGCCGATACATTCCCGATAATTGAAGAGAAACTCATGATTAAGAACATCAAAGTTACAATCAAAGATGATGTTTTTTTAGATTCACCGAAAATGCTACGCTCAGCCATAATCTACGCAGTAAGTACTCGTTTATGATTACCTTGGTTAAGGTTTAAATCAAATCGCAGTAGGTGCAACATGTCCGTCTTTTTTGTCATCTGGCTTGCGTACTCTCGACCAGACTCCACCCATCAACTCTTCATGGTGCTTTTGACAGTAGTGGAATCTTCTGTAAGCTTCTCTAAATGAATAGGCCTTCTTGCCAGTAGCAACAAGAAATCCTTCTGGAGATAATCTAGATACAATCTCTCCAAAACTTCCACAGCCAAGGAAATCACACACGGCTTCAGCGGACATATCTCACGCTAAACATAGGTGCACTTTAATTATCGCTTTCAGTCATGAGTAAATTCCAGTTTTAATCTTCACTAGAATTTGGTTCTATAACGACTAACGGAACATTTGCTTCAATGGATTGTCCTTCTTCACAATGTATTGATTTGACTGTTCCGGAAATTGGTGCTTGGATTTCATTTTGCATTTTCATTGCTTCAAGAATTAAAATTACTTGTCCTTCTTCGACAACATCGCCTTCTTTGACCTCTATTGTTACTATTTTACCAGGGATATTTGCTGAAACAGTCCCTGATTTCTTTTTCTTAGCGCCAGGGGTTCTTTTCTTTTTCAAAACAGGTCCGGAATCCGGAACTTCGATCTTGAAAGTCTTCCCTTCTACAGTAGCATTCCAAGTATTGCCTTCCATTTCTAGTTCAACTTCAAATTCTGTACCGTCAACTATAACTTTGCGTTTATCAGACATCTAATCACTTCCATGGTGAGCGACTTGCTCGTAAATTCATCAATGATGTGTTGCCCATATTCATTCTACGGTGGTCTTGAGACCATGAAGTTCCGGGCATTCTTCCGACTTGTGATGGGTCATCCGATTGTTCATTGAGAATTGAAATAACAGCGGCAATTGCAGCCATTCTTAATATCTCTATATCTGTCATTTGAACACCTCATAGTGGGATATTGCCATGCTTGCGTGCTGGGCGAAGTTCTTCTTTATCGAGTAACATTTCTAAAGAGCGAATCAATTTATTCCTGGTTTCACTCGGTTCGATAACATCATCGATGTATCCTAGGGCAGCGGCCTTGTATGGGTTAGCGAATGTTTCATTGAAGTCGTCAGTCAATCTTTCTCTCTCTTGTTCTGGATTTCTCGCACTCTTGAGGCGTCGTCGATGAATAATTTCAACAGCGCCATCTGCACCCATTACAGCTAATTCTGCAGAAGGCCAAGCGACGTTATAATCTCCTCGAATATGCTTGGAAGACATTACGTCATATGCTCCGCCGTATGCCTTTCTAAGGATGACAGTTAATTTTGGAACAGTTGCTTCAGCATATGCGTAAAGCAATTTTGCACCATGTCGAATAATACCGCCCCATTCTTGGTTTGTACCCGGCAAGAACCCAGGAACGTCTTCCAGAGTGATTATTGGTATGTTGAAAGCATCACAAAATCGAACAAACCTAGCAGCTTTATCGCTAGCATCGATATCGAGGCATCCTGCGAGAACTTTCGGCTGATTGGCAACTATTCCTACGGTGTTTCCACCCATGTGGGCGAATCCGATTACTATATTTTGAGCCCAGTCTGACTGTACTTCAAGGAATCCTCCATCATCTACAATCTCAGTGATTACATCTACGACATCATATGGCTTGTTTGATTCATCAGGAATAATTGAGTCTAGTTTGTCACAAGAACGGTTCGAAGGGTCACTTGTTTTCTTAGTTGGAGGTTTTTCTAGATTATTTGATGGTAACATGTCGCAAAGTTCTCTAGCTAAATTAATTGCTTCTTCATCATCTTGGGCGGTGAAGTGAGAGACTCCTGATCGACTTCCATGGGTCATAGCCCCGCCTAATTCTTCGAATGTCACCACTTCATTTGTAACTGTCTTGATAACTTCCGGTCCAGTGATAAACATGTGAGCAGTTTGGTCAACCATGATTACAAAATCAGTAATTGCAGGAGAGTAAACCGCACCGCCTGCGCATGGACCCATTATTACTGAGATTTGAGGTACAACTCCAGATGCTCTGACATTTCTGAAAAATATCTCTGCATAACTGCCTAGGGATGCAACTCCTTCCTGTATTCTAGCACCGCCTGAATCATTCAATCCAATGACGGGTCTTCCAGTTTTGAGTGCCATGTCTAGAATTTTACAAATCTTAAGTCCATGCATTTCTCCTAGAGAACCACCATAAACGGTGAAATCTTGAGCAAATGCGAATATTTCTCTTCCGTTGACAGTTCCATGACCCGTGACAACACCGTCGCCTGGAATGACGTTCTTGTCCATGTCGAAATCTCTACACCTATGTTCAACTAAGGCATCTATTTCTTGGAAAGAGCCATCGTCAAGTAGCATTTCGAGTCGTTCTCTAGCGGTCATCTTACCTCGTTTATGCTGTGCATCAACTCTTGTTTGGCCACCCCCTGCTTCACTTTGGGCTTTACGAACTCGAAGGTCTTTGAGTCTATCTTCAGTACTTGACATAGGCTTCGCCATTCTTTGCTACGTAAAAGCCGCCCTTATTGCTTGCCTATGGATTTCATATAGAATCCTATATTTCAAGGGTTTATTTTTGTCACCTAATACAGATAAAAACTATCAAATTAAGGGGTGTGTTCTTAGGTAGGCGGTCCTTCGAAGATTCAATGAGCGAACCTTTGAGGATTGTTGTTGCTAAACCGGGTCTTGATGGACACGACAGAGGTGCTAAAGTTGTGGCTAGAACTCTTAGAGATGCAGGTCATGAAGTGATTTATACTGGACTTAGAAGAACAGCACAACAAATTGTCGAAACAGTTAGAGATGAAGATGCTAGGTTTTTGGGATTATCTTCTCTTTCAGGCGCTCATAATCATCTATTTCCTAAAGTTTGTGAACTTCTAGTTAAGGAAGGTTTAGACGATGTTATTGTTTTTGGCGGTGGAATAATTCCTTTCGAAGACCGTGATATACTATTCTCTTGTGGAATGAAGGCTATTTTTGGTCCGGGAACTCCTACTGCTGAAATCTTAGATTTCATTGTCGAAGCATGTGAGATTAGTGATGCTGGAGTCGGGCAGAACGGAGAATGGCACTGGGAATCAACAGCATGAGAGGTGAGAGTTTGGATTTACAACTCGTTTCTGATGCAATAAAGGGAAACAGGCGCGCTATTGCTAGAGTCCTGAGTTCTTTAGAAAATAGATCAGTAACTTTGGCTCAAATAAAGACCGAATTCTCCTCTATTTTTGTCGAATCTAATACTGATTCATGGTCTTCAATTGCAGTCACAGGGGCACCAGGTGTAGGTAAATCGTGTTTGATTGATAAAATTCTGATAGATTGGTCTTCGAAAGGCATCAAAACTGCTCTACTGGCTATTGACCCCTCCTCACCTCGAACTGGTGGTGCACTACTTGGAGACAGAGTTAGAATTACTGCAATTGATAATGAGGAGTACAAGGATTTGATTTACATTCGTTCCATTGCAACACGTAAATCTTCAGGTAGCGCTCCATTGATTGTTTCAGATATGGTGGAATTCCTAAGTGCGATCGGTTGGGATAGAGTAATCATTGAAACTGTAGGTTCAGGTCAATCTGAAGTTCGATGTGCTGCAATTACAGATAGAATTGTAGTGGTAGAAGGCCCTGCTCGGGGAGACGGTGTACAAGCAGAGAAGGCTGGATTATTGGAATTAGCCGATGCTGTGATCGTCAATAAATCCGATATTTCAGGAGCGAGTCAACATGCAAGCGAAATAAGGGAATCATTTGAATTAGGACTTGGTCAAACACCTCCGATTATTCTCACCTCTGCCATTTCGGGCGAAGGAATCGATGTTGCTTCTTCTGTACTACTGGAACTTGAGGACACAGGACGTTCAAAAAGAGCTAAATGGCGTGAAAGGTTACTTGCAGAGTATGAACGGAAAATACTAGAATCTGACAAACTAGAAGAAATTCTGGAGAATTTGGCGATAGGTTCAATGTCTATTGAAGACGCCTTGAAAGTATTAGGAGATGATTGATTGTCCGAACAAGTAGAGTTGACAAATCCCGTAGACTTGTCTGTAGGCGGGGTTTATGGTCATATATTTCGTAGAGTTTTCCATATTTCGATGTTTATTATACCAGTTATCTTTTTCGAGTTTGGTGAGTCATTTTCAGACTCGATAGGTTATTCTCTAGCCGAAGTTGTATCCATTGTAATATTGGTTGCTATTTTTGGTGAAGCAATAAGATTGAAATTTGAATTTACTATATTTGGGCAACGAGAATATGAGGCCAAACAAGTTTCCGCTTTGGCTTGGGGTGGACTGGCAATCGGAATGGTACTTCTATTGGCTCCAATCAAGCAGTATGCATATCCTTTGATATTTTCATTGTCGTTTGGCGACCCTTTTATGGGCGAAATACGCCGAATGGGCGTTGAAACAAGAGAAGTGATAATTTACTCGATTCTCTTTGTATCAGCAATATGGCTAGTATGTTGGTACCTTTTCGCAACCCCGTTGTGGCTAGCACTAATTTTTGCACCATTGTGTGTATTTGCAGAAATGCCAAGATTGCGCTATATTGACGATAATGCTACTATGTTACTAATTCCTCTCGTAGGTATTCTAATATTGGAACCATTCATCGGTTTATTGTAATTTCATTCAATATGTTAAAATGGGAATTACTGCTCGAGGGTAATGTGAGAGACATGGATGAAGATAGTCAAAATGCAGAACCGTCTCAAGGTTCATATTACTTCGTATTCGGATTAACCATGGTATTACTCGCGGTATCAATGTTCAAATATCCACTTTGGTAAGAGTTATTCTCAATACCATTGTTGAAGAACAACCCCTCATAGCCTAGCACATGTGCGGTATTTCAGGTATGCTTGGTCATCCTGACATTACAGTCGTACATCGTATGATTAATTTGATTAAACACAGAGGTCCAGATGGTCAAGATTTCTGGTCTGATGATAACATCTCACTTGGACATACAAGGTTAGCAATAGTTGACCTTGATGGTAGTCGACAACCGATGCGTGGAATAAACGGTCAAGTTTTAGTTGCCAATGGTGAAATCTATAATCACCAAAAAATTAGGAATGAATCCAAATATC
>JABIUA010000178.1 GCA_018667575.1 Methanobacteriota archaeon
CTATATCAACAAAGCATGGGATGTCCTTGGGAGCCCGATTTATCACTCGATTTTCAAAATATCTTGCCACTTTTTAGAAGAACCGCGGCGGAAATAATTGGTGTGAAAATCCCTCTGCCCTACCAGAGAGCATCTGATCAATTTACCTCTGCTATCGTAGCATCCCCACTTGGTATGAATTGGCGCCATAATTTGCTTTAATTCAATTGATGGCCCAGTAGGCTGTGGAGTTTCTTGTTTTACACTCTCTGTGCTTCCATCCCAATGTAACATATCCATTGAAGGAGATTGAAGATGAAAGTCGTTTTCAAATCTGATTATTCCTTCTGCAGGTTTTACAGGTTTCCAATCTCCTGCTCTTCGCCCATTATTCAACCAAGTAATCATACTCTTCATTTGGCCGATTGTGGCCATTGCCATGTGGGTCTTTTCCCACCAGCCTTCACTTCTAGCCAAAGTAACATGATGAATTCCGGGGTTTATCATTCGACTATCTAGGGCGTCGGCATAAGTTCGGCACAGATTCTCTAATCTGATAGCGAAAATGGGCATAGGGCCGATATTCAAACGATTTAATTGGAATGGGTTGGCTAGTTCTCCAAGAAGAAGAAAGGGTTTTCTATCTTGTAATAATTCTGCCTTCTCTAAAGATAAAATAGAATCGATAGTTTTGCCTTCACTGGTGTAATTTGAGCAATACTGCTGTATATCTTGGAGATTCAATAATTCACCAGATACTTCTTCTTCATCGCTCTTTGTTAGATAATGAATAGCAGTCTTAGTTACTATAACTGGGCCTTCTGGTAATGGCAAAGGTGAGTTTGCGGGTGCATATTGCCATAAATTAGGATTCTCGGCTTGCATGTTAATTGCCAAAAAGTTGTAGTTCTTAAAACGACACTCAAGAAGAAAATGTTGTTTCTTGCATACATTGAGGGCAAGTCACTTTGATTGGCCTGACAGCTGGAATGCCCAAAGCAACACCGCACCCAGGACACATTATCGCCTGGTCTACATTTTGTCTTCGTTGAGATACTCCTGGTGTTGGATCATACTCGAAACGAAATCTCGATTTATCGACGAGTTGTGCGGATGAGGTATAATCCTTGTAATTATTATCCACAACAGGGACATTAGGCATTGTTTGGGGCGATGGGTCGTATTCTCCCGTTTGAGTGTATCCTGGAGAATCTTTTGTGGAAAGCATGGACATTATGTTGGTTTCTGGTATTCCATATTTGGTGGCCATTTTGGCTACTTCGAGAGATAAATCATAACCTGATAAAGAACGTAATAGAGCCATATCACTCGCTTCTAGAGTCATCATAAGTAGCCCTATACTAGAATAGGTTTTGAGCGTTGACCCTCAATGTTCACTATGTTTTAAGACCAATAAATCCGCATTATTGTGTATATTTGGCGGCAAAGAGTTCAAAAGAGGTTGGCGTCGGGAGGGGAAATGAGGAGGGGTATGGATGAGTAAATCTAGGGTGAAAAAATTTACGCGTGAACAGCTTCAAAGAATGAATACTCAGGAACGTTCTAAGGTTGTTAGAACACTAACCTGTAGGGAAACTATGTCCAAGGCTCATTGGGTATTTTCCAGAGATTCTGTTGCTGATGTGATTGAAGACTTGACAACTAATGATTGGGACCACGTTTTCGTAGTAAATAGCGAAGGAGTTCCTACTGGTAGAATTCATGCTGTGGATGTTTTGAAATTAATCGCCAAGAAAAATGTTGAGCGTTCTGTTGCATGGATGCACAGTATTCCTGCACAACAGTTGGTGAATTTACCACCTCTTACTGTAAGAAGTGAAACTCCATTGCTAAAGGCTGGAGCATTAATGCTAACTCATGATTTGAATCAAATTGGTGTAATTGATAACCAAGGAATACTGATTGGCGTGGTTGAACACAAGACTATGGCTAAGCATATTCCTAAGTTCATTATTTGAACTCAAATTCCCCAATAGCGGTCCGACTGGGCTTGTTTTGCTTGTAGTGTACTCTTGATGGTTGTCGCCATCCATAATACGACTACCCAGATCAAAGGGTAACCAAGGTCTGTTAGAATTTGTGAAACACTAAACTCATATGAGTCTCCTTTGAGGACATCTGTAGAAATGATAAGAGCTGCGTTGACAAATGAATAGACTACCATCCCAAATATTCCAAGAACTATCAGACGACCTGAGAAAGAACCTCTTCTTAATCTTAAAAACATGAAACCTGCAGTTGAAGTCAAAAACGCTATGACCATCCAAGCAAGGGCTGAATGGACTACTTCGAGCCATAATATTGATGCTTCAACAGTTGAAACTAAATCATCGTACGCTCGATAGCCTTCTGCTACTGCAAATATTGCACTAAATAGAGTGGCTGTCCAAAGTAAGGAAGAAAACATTGCAGCATCAGCGTTATCTCTCATCTCTTGAATTACTCTATTGACGGTGGTTTCTATTCCTGCGCCTTTACTAAAAATATACAACCCTGTAACAAGAGGTAAGGCTCCTATGACGACCCCTCCTATCTCTTGGGGTAACATAATCCCAAGACCAAGAATTGCTAATACCAAACCGAATGGAATCATGATTTTGGCACGCCATTTAGGGTCTTCAAGTGCTTTGACAATGTAATAATAGGTACCTTCAATACCCTTAGATTGCTTGACAATTATCTTTTCAACATGGTCGATTCGGACTTGTGATTGAAGGATTGGTAGAACCGATTCATCTTCAGCGCCATCGGTAACGAGTATTGCCTTATCTGGCTGAAATGCTGCAACTACTTCTTCCAATTGGGCAGCGATCGCCCTATCGGAGCGGATTCCGACTTTCTCATCACCAGTTAAAATTGCAATTTCAACTTCATCATCTTCTGCTGAATGTTCGCTAAGATTGTCGTGCTGGGAAAGTGCTCCGAGTATTGCATTTGTATCGCTCTCCTCGGGGTCTGCGATACCTAATTTTAAGGCGGCCGTCAACACTTGACGTCGCCCCACAACAGGACCTCTAATAGCTGTCTTAATTCCAAGATCATTGTCTCGGTCAACAGTTAAAACAAGGGTTCGTGTCATGTGGATTCACCGTTTGATGTTCATGCTAACTCGTCCTACATTTCAAAGGCTTCGCGCGAAACCCCTTTCGTGATTGATGTTTTCTCAGTCTTTTTCTTCAGTGACTGGTTTCTCTTCTTGCTTGGTTGTTTCTGCTGTAAATTTTTCTTCTGCTGCCTTGTTTTTAGCCTTCCATCTTTGAGTTGCTCGAATGTATTTCAACGGGTGGTCAAGCCATGGTTGATCACACAGTCTGTCGTCTCCAGGCAATACTGGGCAATTATGGTTTATCTTCAGACTACTACATTTTGCAGGCGTGTATGCATTATCATAGAGATGGTTTACTTGGTAAGTAGTTGTTCCTTCATTAAAGTCGGGTGCACCGCTGAAGAAGTTAACGCATGATTCTCTAGGTAATGCAAGTGTGGCGGCCATTGCGCCAAGGAAAACCCTTCCAAAATGATTTACGTTAACCCCTTGGCCTAAGTCTGAAACTACTTTCACCATACAAGGAGGCCAGTCTGATTCATGTGCCCCTACAAGTGCAATTGCTTCACTGGCTTTATTGGCCATTAAATTGCGAACCATCCCCACTGGTTCGGCAAGTCTTATGGCTAAATCTGTTGTCACTTCTGCCATTTTCTCTAAGGCTTCTGCTTCTATCGAGGCTTTTATTCGTTCGCGCAGTAACCTTGATAGTTTTCCTGATGAGGTATACTGTTGTTCTTCAAATAATGTAATCCATCCATTCTGAATATCATTATTCGGGAGCCTCCATCGGCTACCTGTAATCTTCGGGCATATCTCTATGAAATCTACTAAATTGATTTTCCAAACTTTATCTTCTTGCTTCTGTTTGATGTTCTGCATTGCCATTGAATTGCTTGAGAAATCATAGCGGTCATCTTGCTTGTCCTCAAATTTAATTCCGGTAATGTAAGTTTTAGCAATGGCTTCAAGATTTTTACTATCTTTAGATAAAATCTGTTCAGCCCTTGCAGCCTCTGCTTGTGACCATCTAGCAATCAATCTCTCATCTTCAGAAGCACATACTACTAATCTCGCATAATAAAAGGAAAAGGCCTCGATTAAGCGGCCTTCTTCGGTATGAATATCGCCCCCAACAATTTCGACTCCTTCTTTGGATTGTACAGAATCAATCAACCTGATTCTAGCTCTTTGTCTTGCCTTTTCCATCCACTCTCCGTCGAGTAATTCCTCTAAGTTAATCTCATGTTTTTGAGCCATATCTCTAATCCATTCTGCTGCTTGAGGTAAAAATGGGTAACGAGATAACGTGACTTCATCGCTTAACGATGGTGGGTCACGTGGAACGGGCATGTAATATCCACAAGGTCAACAGCATATGAACTCCTTCATGTGGATGTGTTGATGATGTAGAGGGGGCTGGGAGGTTTATGCCAGAGGGTCGTTTACAGCGCCTTATTGGATTTCAAGACAGTGTTAGGACATCATTTAATTGGGATTATTCTGATGATTTGGATAGTGCAATGGCAATGAGTGAAGTGTTCAACCAAAATACCCCTTATGGTCTCGATTCTTGGAATATAGATTCTCGAGATAGATGTTTACAAGAAATCTGTGAACAATTGAGAAATAGTGACAAGGTCGTAATTATTGGTGCAGCGGTAGAAAAAAAGGAATTAGAGAATTTAGAATTAGATAACACTGCAATGATTGCTGCGGATGGTTCCGTAGGGGCCGTTTTAGATTTTGAAAGA
>JABIUA010000129.1 GCA_018667575.1 Methanobacteriota archaeon
AATTATGATGGCACCGTATTCCATCGTATTATTGAAGATTTCATGATGCAAGGTGGAGATTTCACCAACGGCGATGGTACTGGTGGACATGCTGGTAAATTCTTTGGATACTGTAATGGACAAGAAGCGGATTCTGCTGGCGATTGTATCATGAGTTCCTACACAGTGCCAGACGAAGCAGATAATGGACGTAATCACGCACCTTATGCTCTTTCAATGGCCAAGACTTCTGCGGCTCACACTGGCGGTTCACAATTTTTCATAGTTGACGGAGATGGTAACGGTGCTCCACACTTGGATGGAGTCCATACAGTATTTGGAGAAGTCACAAGTGGATTTGAGCACATCGATGCAATTACTGCTCTTTGTGATACTCCGCCCAATCAACCAAAAACATGTCCGAATGACAAAACTCCTCAAGATGTTGTTCTAGAAAGTGTAACTACTAATTTGGATGATGATTCTTGGTGGAAATTCTGGTGAAGCAAGAATTTCTCCAAGGGTTTTATTCATAGACATGCGACAACTCGCCCAATATATGGCGACTTTAGACCCTTTTAACGCAAAAAGAGAATTATCGGTTGGCGGACATTATTTTTCCTTGGATGGTCTTGATGAAAATGGCATTGATACCAGTAAGTTACCTTACTCTATTAGGATTCTATTGGAAGGGGCTCTAAGAGGTAATGATGGCTTTTTAGTTAGTGATGAGGACATTAAGAACATCGCAAACTGGCAACCTAATGGTGAACGAGGAGAAATTCCGTTTAGACCTTCTAGAGTAATCTTACAAGATTTCACTGGTGTTCCAGCAGTGGTCGATCTTGCTGCACTTAGAGACGCTATGGTTGAAATGGGCGGTGACCCAGAAAAAGTCAACCCCCAAGTTCCAGTTGACCTTGTAATCGACCATTCGGTACAAGTGGATGTATCAGGTTCTCATAGCGACGCTCTTGAATTGAATCTAGATATCGAGTATCATCGCAATATGGAACGATACACATTCCTCAAGTGGGGTCAAAAATCACTAAAAGATTTCCAAGCAGTGCCTCCTTCAAGAGGGATTGTGCACCAAGTTAATCTAGAATTTTTAGCAAGTGTTTCACGTCAAGAAAAAGGAATTTGGTTAGCCGATACTTTAGTCGGTACAGATTCACACACAACTATGGTCAACGGCCTAGGTGTCCTTGGTTGGGGTGTTGGTGGAATAGAGGCTGAAGCTGTTATGCTTGGTCAGCCGATTTACATGCTTGCTCCAGATGTAGTTGGAGTTAGGTTAGTCGGAAATTTGAATCCAGGGGTTACTGCTACGGACATGACTCTCAGGATTGTAGAAATACTGAGAGAGCACGGCGTAGTTGGCAAGTTTGTAGAATTCTTTGGCCAAGGAATGGTTGCTCTATCTTTGGCTGACCGGGCCACTATTGCTAACATGGCACCTGAGTACGGGGCAACATGTGGCTTCTTCCCGATAGATGATAGGACCTTGGAATATCTTAGACTGACTGGACGCGAAGAATCTCACGTTCAAGGTGTAGAAGCGTACAGTAAAGCACAGGGCTTATGGTACTCTGCTGATAGTGAAGAGAAGTCCTATTCCGCTTTACTAGAATTAGACCTCTCAACAGTTAAACCAGCATTAGCAGGTCCAAAGAGACCACAGGATAGAGTAGACTTGTCCAACATGAAATCACATTTTATCGAATCTTTAACAGCACCTCTTGGCCACCAAGGGCATGGTCTAAATTCTCAAGATTTGTCTATCAGCGCTATAGTTGAAAGTGATGGGCACAAATATGATTTGAATCATGGAGATGTTGTTATTGCTGCAATCACTTCTTGTACAAATACTTCCAACCCCGGTGTCATGCTATCAGCCGGACTTTTGGCTAGAAATGCTAGAGCTAAGGGCCTTACAGTCAAACCTTGGGTTAAGACTTCATTGGCTCCAGGTAGTAGAGTTGTAACAGAATATTATCAGGCTACGGGTTTGGAAGAAGACCTCAATGCAATGGGTTTCAATGTGGTAGGATATGGCTGCACAACATGTATCGGTAACTCTGGTCCACTGCCAGAAGAAATTGATAGTGCCATTGATGAAGCAGGGCTGATTGTAGGGTCTGTAATATCGGGCAACAGAAACTTCGAAGGTAGAGTCCATGGTAAGGTCAAAGCCTCATATTTGGCAAGTCCGCCATTGGTTGTAGCATATGCTATAGCAGGTAACCTAGAGGTAGATTTAGATAACGAGCCTCTTGGTTTCTCCAGTGATGGCTCGCCCGTCATGTTAAGCGATATTTGGCCATCTGATGAAGATATCAAAGAGGCACTTGCAGTGATTACTCCCGATATGTTTAGGCAGAGATATTCAGACGCAATGAACGAACCTCGGTGGGATGGAATCCCATCTGAAGCAAGCCCACTGTATCCTTGGCAGGATGATTCTACGTACATTCGCCTGCCAAGCTTTTTCTCAGGATTATCAGAAACGCCAGAACCAATTTCTAGTATTGAAGATGCAAGAGTGTTACTCAAACTCGGAGACTCAATTACAACTGACCATATTTCCCCAGCTGGTTCATTCCCTGCCGACGGCCCTGCAGGTAGATGGTTGACAGAAAGAGGTGTTCAAAAAGGTGATTTCAATTCTTTTGGAAGTAGAAGAGGAAATCATGAAATCATGATGAGAGGAACATTCGCTAATGTTAGAATAAGAAATCAAATGGCGCCTGGTACTGAAGGAGGATATGCTCTTCACCCAGAAAGTGGTGAAGTAACCTCAGTTTTCGAAGCCGCACAAGCCTATTCAGGGGCTAAAGTGGTATTGGCAGGATCTCAATATGGAACTGGCTCTTCTAGGGATTGGGCTGCTAAAGGAACCTACTTACTTGGAGTACAGGCAGTTATAGCAACATCCTTTGAAAGAATTCACCGTTCTAATCTTGTTGGGATGGGTGTATTACCTATGACCTTCAAAGAAGGCGAGTCGCACGAATCATTAGGATTGGATGGCAGTGAGTTATTTTCTATTCCTGTCAAAGATGATGTTAAGCCATTAGAAATGCTCACTGTTACAGCGTCACGCAGTGATGGTTCGACGGTAGAGTTTGAAGCGCAAGTACGCCTAGATACCCCAGTAGAAGTAGAGTATTATCGCAATGGTGGAATTTTGCATACGGTACTAAGGCAACTTGCTCAATGATTAATCGTCACCTTGAAGTCCAAGAGTTACTACCACGATTTATGGCGGGTCTTAGTGGCTATGTTCAATACCGATTCAGGTCGGATGAGCATGACACAAATATACTTCTTAGAGGAGACTCAGATTGGGTAAGTCGTAAAGTAGATGAGTTGGGTTTAACCGGTTTTGGTTGGACTATGCCCTATGGGCAAGATTCTACAGACAAGAAACCAAGTAGCCCATCCAAGTCCAAATCTAAGGCAAACATCTCAGTCGAAGAAGAACCTCTTGGCGAAAAGCCTTCTGACATGGGTCCAACTCCTGACCCAAGTAGAATACCAGTTGTAAGGCGTCCAATAGGACAGTTAGACCTAAGTAAAGAATTACGTATTTTAGGAATCGAGAAGCCTATTAGACCTGATACCATTGAATTGATGGAAATTTTTTCCAACTTAGATACGCCTCGCCCGGTTCAAGGTCCAATGAGTGTTGACCCCATGGCAGAAGCATGGTTGCGAGAATTACTGACCGTTGTAGTCAGAGAGTACGGTGCAACTGCTCTAAGAACTCAAGATATTGAAGAAATTGCAAGTAAAAAGTTAGGCAACAGAGAAGGTACTTCGCTAGAGGTGTGGTTAGACTCCTTATTCTCCGCAGGCAAGTTGGTGAAAGTTCACGGCCCAGATGCCATTGCTTGGGGTCCTTCTCCTAGATGGTTAATTGGAAAAATATAACTTGAATCGTTATTTTTCCGTAATTCTATCTGCTCTTGATTTGATTATTATAAATGCGTCACTGCTCGATATTAGAAATATTTGGCAGTGAACCAAAGAGCAAAGGAATTAAAGTGCAAGTAAACTTGGCATGGAGAGTGATGATGATGTTTAACCAAAGCAATCTCTTCAAAGCCCGCGCCCAAAGCATGTTTCTATGTATGCTGATGATTTTATCGACAACCGCTGCAATCGCATCAACTGCTAGTGCATCTCAAGCAAGGTCGTATACTACAAATCGTGACCCTCATGATATCGCTATAGGTGACTTCAACTGTGATGGTAGCAATGATATTGCAATCGCTACAGATGGAACACACACCATTTCTATTCTTTGGAATGATGGTAATGGCGATTTCAGTGAACGTCAAGATATTTGGGTTTCAGCCAATCAAAGCCGAGCCGCAGAGTGGGATGAGTTTTCTAATGTTCAGTTCATTGAAGTGGGGGAATTCACCGGCGACAGTGCAATTGATATTGTAATCTTCCAAAGAAATAATCCGTTTAGAACAGACGATAACGGCGCTCCCGATGGCCAACCAGGTAACGTAACAATTATCGAAAACGGCGGATGTAACGAGAAGACATGGGATATTGGTGCCCGTTTCACTCACTTTTGGGCTTGGGACTTGGAAGTTAGCGATCTTAACAAAGATGGTAACGACGATGTCATGGTTCTCGACTTACAGGCTGATATTACAACTCAAAGAGTAGTATCTTACCTAGGCCCTATTACCTCAAGTACACAGGCTGTCGTGACTAATTTAGGCCCTTCTCAACAAAATACCTACCGAACTTTCACGTCAGGAGATTGGGGGGAATCACAAGTCGGCGGAGGAATAGGCGGCGGTGGCCAATGTTTGGATAATGATATGTGGCTTCTTCGAAGCGAAGGATTAGATTACAGCACTGGGCAAGTCACTAACCCAGGTAACGATGACAACGTCTCAATTATTGAATTCAACTGTCAAACCAATTCATTCCCATTGACCTATACATTCAGTACAACCCCCGGCCCTGGAGAGCATGTCATAAACATGC
>JABIUA010000142.1 GCA_018667575.1 Methanobacteriota archaeon
ACATCGTTGTCATTTCTATCATCTTGTGAAAAATTAACTGAGGCACGTAGAATTATTCCCCCTGTCAATTCGTTAGTGGTTGTATTCAATATAGAATGTGCTTCTGTTGCAGACCACTGAATTAATTTGGTATCCTTGGCTTGTCCTGCCATATCGCCAGTTGTCCAATAATATGTATCCATCACAAAACCAATCGGGTGAACTATCTCTAACTTGGCATCTGTTTGCTTCGCAGGCGAAGTTGGTTGACCATCACGGTAAACTTTTATCTCAACTTCAAATTGAGAGCCTTGGAGGACATAATCAACTACTGAACCGTCTGGTTGAACCCAGTTTTCCGGAGATTTAGTTTGGTTACCAACTACTATACTGAAGATACTGAAATCGTCTTTAGAACCTCCTCTCGCCGATGCCGCTTCTACAGGAGGTACGTAAAATGAAGACAATGAACTGAGTAAAAATATAGCAACTAAACTCAAAGATGACAGACGGCGCATGAGCATCAACATCTATGCGAGATGTATTGGACATATGAACTTCATTGATAAATGACCCAATGGAAAAATACTGGAATTACTCAAATTTTCATTCTAGCCCGGTTATCGAAGGCTCATCATATGAGGGTTTTGATTGAATATTGTTCTCATCATCATCAAAAAACATACTCGGATCAAATATACTATTTTCTAGTTTATCTTCTGTACTATCTGTTTCGATAATAGGTTCAAATGACTGGAAATTATCACCAAATAGTGGAGGCTCAATAACAGGTGACTCGGGAATTTCTATTTCCACTGGTGCACTGTGGGGTGCAGTAGTTACTAAACTTGCACCTGCACCGATAACTGCTTGAGCACCAGCCAAAATTAAACTACTAGTTGATTCACTATTTTCAACTGAATCTTCCTTTACTGAACCATCGGCAAGCATCCATTCAGGAGGCTCACCAGAACCAGCCCCCAAAACTGCAAGAGTGGTGAAAGTAGCGAGTGGAATTACTGCAAGTGCTGCAATCAAATCTAAAAAGGAAGTTTCAGGTATCGAGCCGATATCTAGTGTTGTCTCAAAGAATGATTTCTCTAAATCAATATTCAAATCTAAATCAGAACCCAGCCAACCAAGGACGACAACACTTGCAATACGCCCCATTAGCCAGAGTATTAATACAGGTGCAAGCCAAGATATTTTAGTCATTGAAATCAACCATTTACGAGTAAACGAGGCTATTCCAATATACCTCCTAGCAAGAAGAGGATAATATTTCATAACTAACATCAGTATTGCCAAATACAATATGAGTGCTAACTCCAGTTTACGATTTTCATGCATCAATGAATCAGGAATTAGTAGGACCATAGCCAATGGAACTGTTGCCAGCATAACTTGAAACGGCACGGCGAGAAGGATTAATCCTCCATGTGTAGATATTATTGAGTGACCATCAAGCCATCTGTTGTGGGCTAGAACAGATATTTGACCATGAGGTGACTTGGAATATCTTGCTCTGGAAATTCGTCTTTGTGAGGCACTTCCAGGAGACCGAGAAAATCCAAGATACTTCCTCCAACCTCCCTTTTCAACAACAGATATAGGAGTAAATCCGCCTAGGAACAACGCCAGAAGCAATGCAATCATCCCATAAATTATTGACGCTGTACCAATCCAAGGCATCATTTCTTTGTCAAACGACATTGTCACATTTTCGTCTGAAAAATTGAATTTGAATAAATAAGTCAATGAAAAAGCAACAAGTGGTGTCAAAAATACTTGACAAAGAGCGACCACGGTTAGCCAAATTCTGGCGCTCATCGGTTTCCTACGCGAAAAACGCCCCATAACTAAACGGGTATTTCTTCTATTGACAAAGATTACCCTAATTACAACCTCGAAAAAACGGTTTATTGGACAAATTCAATTATTCCGATTCGCTAAACTGAATATCGAAATCTTTCTTGTCATCAGATATGAAAATGGGATTGCCGTCACTAGCAATTACCCTAAGCGAACCCATGAAAAATCCATCACTTCTTTTACGACCTAAATCAGGTCTTGGCATACTATCAAGTTTCTTGCGACATACGGAACAGAATATACCAGATAGAAGCCATTCTGGCGAACTAGATTCACAACATCGAGAATCCGATTTTCTGCTGTCGGAAACAATTTGTAATCTTTGAGCCATCTCTAGAGTCCATGGCGGACTAGGCCCTCCAATGAATACTTGTAGCCTTGAAATAATGAACCAGCCCGAGGATAACCATAACCCAAATCCAAAAGGAACATTACCCCACTTTACTGATAGAATTCCAAACGTCAATGGAATGATGGATACAAACAAGCCTAGCCAGAAAAACATCCGCATATGGAGGACTCGCTGCGTAAGATGCGGCGATAGTGGTATCGGTTCGGGGTGTGGTGGAAAATTCAGGTTGAATCCTTTACCTCTTGTGACAAGTACTCCAGGCATCCTTGGAAACAGAAATGCCAAAATAAAACCAGATAGAAAATATAGAGATGAGGAAATAATCGTCATAAAATCTCCTCACTTCACATTTAATCTCTTCAGAGTTTCCTCAACCTTGTCCATACCACGTGAGATTTCATCTCTTGAGATTGTGTAAGCAAATCTCAGGTGACCTTCTCCCGAAGGACCAAAAGCAGAACCTGGAGAACATAGAACTCCATCTTTTAGTAATTCTAATGCCAGTTCTTCTGAAGTCATCCCTTCAACTTCGACCTTTGGGAATACATAGATTGCACCCTTAGGCTTATGACATTGAACTCCGGGCATCGAATTCAATCTATCTACAATTAAATCGCACCTTTGTCTAAATTCTTCAGCGACAATATCTGGATAATCACTTGCCTTTTCCATTGCTTCAAGTACTGCATATTGCATTGCTTCATTTGAGCATGCAGTGATGTAATATTGCATTTTGATTATCTGCTTCATCGCTTCTAAATTTGTTGAAATTATATATCCGATTCTCCAACCGGTCATAGCAAATGTCTTTGAAAATGAGTTGACCAATAACACTTTTTCATATCCAGTTCCCATGAAAGATACATGCTTTCCTTCAAACACTATCCGGTCATAAACTTCATCGGTAATAATCCAAAGATCGTGTTTCCTTGCGAATTCTAGCAATGAATCTCTTTGTTCTTGGTTAAGAGTTCCCCCTGTGGGGTTACTTGGGAAATTGTATAATATCGCAACCGTATTTTCGTCCACTAGTTTCTCAAGTTCATCAGTTTGGGGAATGAACTCGTGTTCAAATTTACATGGGTAATACTTTGCCTCTCCACCTGAAATCGAAACATCCGGACCGTATAATGGGAAATATGGTTCGGGGAGTAGTACATTAGCTCCAGGGTTAACTAGAGTCAGGAATAAATTTAGTAGAGCATTTGTTCCTGACATGGTAATACATACATTTTCTGCGTTCATACCGGTTTGATATTCATCCCATGATTGAGCGATTTTTTCTCTAAGAACTGGCAAACCAGCAGTAGTGGTATACTTGTTTTTTCCATCTAACATCGCTTGATAAAAAGCTTCAATAGCCACTTTAGGAGGCTGGAAATCGGGCTCACCGAGACCAAAGGAGATTACGTCATCTCCTGCCAAATCGAACATTTTCCGTACACCAGTTGGCTGAATGGCTAACGCTCTGTCACTGAAAGTCCTCATATTGAAACACAACCTACTTGCTTTCATGTTCTAATAATTCAGCATCTACTACAACCGACAAATCATAGTCCTTTTCTAAAGCCTCATCAATTGATTCCTCGGAACTATTGACAAGTAATAACGGAGTTTCAGTCCTTGAAATGAAAAACAACATAAGAGCGATAATAATGATTACCGGTCCTACGAATATAATTGAATCAAGGTCAAGCCCTGATGATGAAGAGTCCATCAAACCATTACCTTGAACTGTTAGAGTAATTGGTAGAGACTGCCCTTCATCACTAAGACCTCTAATCTCAATTACTACATCACCTGAAGGTAACTTATCCAAATCCAAACCAATGGTCCACTGGAATCCTTCAAGAGGACCAAGAGTAGTGTCGGTATCTTCAAATGAAGCACTCATCCATTCTCCGCCATCAATTCTGTATTCAACAGAGTTGACTGAACCCATTTGATTCCAAGCAAATCCACTTATTACATACATACTAGAATCCGCTTCAGAGGTATTATTTGTAAGAGTGGGTTGATTTAGATGTACTTGGGTAAAAACATCAATTTGACCATTTAGGTTCTGTTCCTTTAGCAGAATTGCTAACTTAGTAGCCTCATAAGCATCTACTATTCCCCAACCAAAATCTCGATTCCAAAAAGGATCTACTTCTGGTTGAGTCGGTTCGCCTTTTCTTTCAGCGGTGAATTTTATTATTTCTTTCATTTCAGCGGTGGTCAAGTTTTCATTTGCTTCCATCATAAGTGCCAAGATTCCAGAGACTGAGGGGGTAGCATATGAAGTTCCAGAACCCCTACTCGTGTAGGTATTTCCTGAAGCATCTCCACCAACAAAGTTGTTACATGTTCCTGAGGTAACACAGCCCTCTGATTGAATAATATTAGTCCCTGGTGCGGAAATCTCTGGCTTAAGTTCGTTCAATGGATTATTATCTCCGTTATCTCTTCTTGGACCTCTAGATGAATAAGAAGCCACTGTATCATCACTTCTGTCTATGGTATTACCATCATCTGATGCCCCAACAGTGATTGAAAGGTCTGAAGACCCCATTCCAGAAAGGCCATCATTATCCGGCCCATCATTACCTGCTGCAACACTTACTACGATTCCAGCCTGCATTGCTTCATCAAGAATCATACTATGCATGTCAGTTCCGTCAGAACCCCCACCTTCATGGGAAGTTATTCCCCAAGAGAGAGAGATTATATCGATGCCATGAAGACTTTCATCCGCACCAGCCCAAGCCGTATCCTTGTTATCTATAATCCATTGAATTCCGTTCATTGCCGATTCATAGAACTCCTGTTCAAGTACATAATTTTCAAACGGACCTGCTCCAGCATCTGTACCTATTCTTACATCGACCAGAGATGAATCTGGGGCTGAACCGTAAAATTCGCTTTGACTTCCATCTGCTTCTAAACCAGTTGCAGCTGCCATACCCATACACGCAGTCCCATGCTGATTACCGTCATCAGGGTCAAATGTTCCATCAGTTGGTCTAACTCCAAATCCATTAAGAACACAGTTAGGGTCAGATGGGTTATAACAAACAGCATCATAACCGGCAACAAATTTACCAACTAATCCTGGATGCTCATTGTCTACTCCAGTGTCTACCATTGCGATATTAACACCTTTACCAGTGACTCCGAAATCCCATGCCCCATTAGGATAAATTGTGGAATTTCTTGCTTTCACATTTTGAGTTTGAACATCACCATAGAACACGACTTGCCCGTAACGGTGAACCATTACTACGTCTTCCAAGGATGCAAGAGTTGTTGCCAATTCAGGTTCTACAAGACCAAGAAGGACTCCATTTACTGATTCGATTACATCTCTTACTTCAAATCCTAAAGATTCTAAGACCTGTAAATGTTGTTCATTAACTTCCTCAGAATATGATATCGCCATCCCAATGGGTTCAAGTTCTGATTCTATAGAATCATGGATGTAATTATTATTTTGGTCAAGGGCCGAGCGTTCCCACCATGGAGTTTCATCGTTGGCCCATGATGGTTCTAATTGTTGAGGAATTTCAAATGTTGAACCGATTGGATGCCATGAACGTTCTGTCGGGTCAACAGTAAACCACTGACCATCATGAGGGTGTTGTTCTAATGTCAGTGTACCTGTCAGAGGACCTAGCATCAGTGCAAACAAAAATACAGCGATCAAGCGTTTCATAACTCTCCCTCGTACAAAGCACACTATACTTACTCATCAACATATTCATGGTTTGTTAATTGGTGGGAGCAGAGGGATTTGAACCCCCCCCAGCGGATTTCTTCTGAAACCGCCCACTTGTCATGGGCAAGGTCTGCAGGATGCAACAGGTCGGCGCTCCAGTTGGTCATCAACTTCAGCAAACCCACTCGTCTTCATTCCTGTGCAACTGGAGCCCGCGATACTACCAAGCTATACTATACTCCCTAGTGTATCAACCATTTGTTCAGTTCTTAGCCTGTCGGCGAGCACGCTTTCTACGTCGCAATTTCTTCTTGCGCCACTTCCAACGTTGATTACCAGTTTTTTTCCAAGCACGTGAACCTCGCTTCATGGTGAACAAGTCGCCCACCAACATGCCATATATGATAGCATCGGGTAAAATGACAATCTGGGAAACTCAGCACAGCGGCATCTCAAATAGGTTCAGGAATATCCTAAACGCTTTACTGGGTGGCGGACGTACCAGTCTCCGCTCCCCAGACCCATGTGATTCAACTTGAGGCGACCATTCGCTCCGCTCATGCCTTGCTCCAAGCAGGACTCATCGACGAAGCAACCAGCCTCCTTGCCGCCTTTTCGCCCGAAGTTCAACCGAACATGGACCGAGAATTAACCGAAGTTCGGTCGAATCTCAACCGAACATTGCCCAATGCAGAGAGGTGGTGATGTTTTGGTCAAGTTCGCATCGCTTCACATCACCACCAACTCCAGCAAAGTAACCGTCAAATCGGGGAAGTTCCGACGCACGATGTCAGTTATGGAATGGTCTACTATGGTCAGCCAATCCATGGTATCTCCAATCCCTCTGAACCCAAAGCCAAAATCAAACTCATCACAAGTTCACCTTGCCTATGGCTTAGGTTTCCGACTGAAACCGGGTGAAGGAATGTCTGAATGTTTCATGTTGATTCAGTCACCAAAACCTCAACCTGTCATGCAGGTACAACCAACACCAAATTTCCACAGCCTCCAAGGTTTGCAATCAATTCGCTTTGACCATGTATTGCAGTCTTTTGAACAACAGATTTTGAACAAAGAAGGAGATGAATATGGTATAATCACCAAAGCCGGCGAAGAAGCTTACATGATTGCCACACGTTTTGTTCAGCGTAACATTCTCGATCATAAGATTTCGAGGTATGTGCCTCAGGATGTGAAAATTGCGGTAGCCATTAGAGATCAAGGTCGGTGCACGGACATTGACCGTTTTGGAAGGAGGTGTACTGCGACGACGAATCTACAATACGATCATCGATTTATTCCCTTCTCGTTTGGTGGAACGCAACGAATCTGGAACTTGACCTTGTATTGTGGTCCTCATAATCTCGCAAAGAGCAACGAGGTCAATTGGACAAAGAGCCTGATTGAGTTCCTAGGAGGGATGCTTCCTTGAGCGTGGAATACACCCCCGAACTGCCAGATGACATCTTGACGAGAATCAAGTATCTCAATGAACAACCCGATGATTATGACGTAAATACGGAGCCAATTATTTCGCTAAAAGAAGAAGATATTGGTAAATTCAAACCGCCTGAACCGTCCTTGCGTGTTGGAGTTCGTGATTCATCCTATCTCAATTACAGAGCGTGGGGATACATC
>JABIUA010000062.1 GCA_018667575.1 Methanobacteriota archaeon
AAGCTGCAATAACAGCAGTAGACTTACCGAAGTGGTCCTTAGCAATTGTCGCAATTGGGAAAATTGTCAGTGCACCGTAAACTGCTGGGAGACCAAGCATTGCATACCACACAGCGTCATCACCCAACATTGGCTCAAGTAACATAGATAATATGGCAATAGACCATGTAAATAATGGAGGCCTTGGATTGAAGCCTCCTAGTGGATAAGCTCTGTCAGCGTCCATGACAAGGTGTGCTTCGTTTGCTAGAATGTAATCTACTACTCGCTTCATGTACCAAGGGTCAGAACCGCCAGTCATATCCCAGTTACCAGTACCATATGCGTTCATTGAAGGAACAGCGTACCATTGAATACGAATTACTAGACCGAAAAAGAATGCCATTCCAATCATGACGCTGGACCAGTGAGCGTTCCAGAATTTTCTAGCCCCACTCATTTCATGGTCTTCTTTGTTCGACCATCCACCCCACTTCTCGTGAGTTGAAATCATGTAAATACCAACACATATGAAGAAAGTGATACCAAGCCAAATCAAAGCACCCCATGTTCCTTCGAGTTGATCTGCTTGCCAGATACCTCTTTCATACCAAGATGAAACTTGGTACAAAGCCCACATGGAACCAAGAAGCATGGCTCTTGTGTGCCATCTCTCAGAAACCATACCTGCGACAATCAAAGATACCATACCAGTGAAGAATGCAGCCCAAAATCCGAAGTGTCCATGGTAACCTTCCTCGCTAGTGATACCGAGTTTGTCAAACATTTCGACTGAATCAAAGTGCCAAAGACTTGCTACATGAGCAAGAATCCAAACTAGAAGCGCTATTTGAAGCGGGAGAGTTGATTTGTTCCATAGTCCCTCAGATGAATTGATGTTTCCAAACCATCCATCTTTACTTTCAGCATTTAGAACGCCTCTAGCTAGTACTGCGACCATCAATCCAAGTAATACAAAGATCATCAAGTAACTGAAGAATATGTACCCTAATGCTTGTCTTTGAAGGTTGAGAGTTGAAACAAAACCTCCTTCAGACCTTTCGAATATTGTTACTAATTCGCCATTATAGAAGTTGGATGCTATCATCCCTATGTTCACGCCTATGGCAGTGAAAATAGTGACTGTGGACCATTCATGACGTGCTCTCGAGTCAAAGAAGTAGACAGTGAATGTCACTACCAGGAACTGAAGAGCGGTGAATGCACCCAAATCAGAAAGATGAGTGATTGCTTGATGTCCAATCATAGCAACACCTAATGTTGCGAGGGAAAGAGTAGATGGACCAAAAGGAATCATGTCATTGTTCTTTAGGATACGTGGAACTGTACCCAAAATTCCAGCGATGACGATTACTAGCATCGGCATCATGTTGTCTAAATTTAAGTCGAAGTCAATTCCTACGACCTTAATGGCTGCGATTGCCAGCAATACTGCAAGGGGGGCAATTAGCCAACCTAACAGTGGTGCCGGAGATGTACGCGGACTACCTATTTTTTCTTCCATTTTTTTTCCCTCTGTCTTGTTTTCGCGACAGCCTGTAGGCTGAAGCGACTTCGCCACTTTGGGTCATCTTTTAATGATGACGCACACAGACATATCTTACTTTCGACGCAGTGACTCGATTTTGTGTATCAAATGAGTATTATTTCTCGCTCTGCATAGTCCGCCGAAATGAATTAGTCAAAGGGCCCTGTATCCGATGTCAGTTCTATGATGAGAACCTTTTAATTCGACTGAACTCAATAATTCATAAGCATTCTTTGCTGCATCACTGAGCGAATTACCAATCGCACTACATGAAAGTACTCGACCTCCAGTAGAAATTATCTCACCCGACTCATTAAATCCAGTACCAGCATGATTTATCCAAGAATTTGTATTTACTTCAGAATCAAGGCCATGGATTACTCTCCCCTTCACTGGACTTGAAGGATACCCTTCTGCTGCTAAAACCACAGTGAGCGTGTGTTTATTGGAAAACTTAACCTCGATTTCTGATAATTTGTCTACCGATGAACTATGAAGGAGTTCAAAAATATCAGATTCTATTAGTGGAAGTGTGATTTGACATTCTGGGTCACCAAAACGAACATTAAATTCTACAACATTCGGATCTCCAGATTGTGTAATCATCAATCCGACATACAAGACACCACGATATGGAATGGGTAAATTCGAAAGATAATCATGCATGGGCTTAACTATTCGTGAAATCGTTTTTTCCTTAACCTCATCAGTGACTACCGGAGCTGGACAGTAAGCACCCATGCCACCTGTATTTGGTCCTAGGTCACCATCATATGCTCTCTTGTGGTCTTGGCTTGCAGGAAGGCAAACAAAATCGCTCCCGTCCATTACCACAAGCATGCTCGCTTCCTCACCTGGAAGAAATGCTTCGAGCAGAACTTGATTATCAGTAATGATTGATTGGTCAATGAATTTTTTCGCTTCCTCACGATTAGAAGTAACAACTACACCTTTTCCGCCCGCTAAGACATCTCTTTTCACAACCCAAGGGTTGTCCGAGAATTCATCTAGGGCTGCGTCAATATCTGAATCCTTCGAAAGGATATGAAAACTAGCAGTTGGAACTCCAACCTTACTCATTATTTCCTTGGCATATAATTTGGAGCCTTCAAGATTTGCAAGTTCTGCAGATGGACCGAAACAAGGTATTCCCGATTTATTCAATTGATTGGCTAAACCATCACAAAGGGGGGCCTCGGGTCCAACAACTACCAAATCCACACTCAAATCCTTTGCAAGGGAAACTATTGAATCTACATTAGAAAGAGCCACATTGTGATTAGTAGCAATTAGGCTCGTGCCAGCATTTCCCGGGCAGCAATGAACTTCAGCAACATTGGGAGACTTGCTCAACTCCAGACAAAGAGAGTGTTCGCGGCCTCCGCCACCGATAACAAGTACTGACTTATCTCCCATATTTGCGCTTCTACTAACCACTTGATAATCTATCGCGTCGGAATTAAATTCGAGAAGTCTCAAATGTTAAGTGCCGTGCTACATAGGACTACACCATGGATAGTGTCAATGAGGTTGCTTTAGATATAGGATTTCTATCATTATGTTTGATGACTTTGTGGTTATATTTACCAGGGTTTTTGGCTAATACTTTTGCCATGATGTGGGGTAAGTGGCTCCCAAAAACAGGCTACGGACCTTGGCCGATTGATGGCGGACGTAATTGGAAAGATGGAAACAGAATCCTTGGAGATGGCAAGACATGGAACGGTTTGATCGGAGGTTCAATGACTTCCGGCCTACTTTGTATGTTGATTGTTTCTTTAATGGGTGGTGCACCAGATGGAACTAATATCGAAGCGGGAGTTTTTGCACATCCTTTGACAGGATTTGAGGATGCTTGGTTCAACATTGGTGGAGAAATGTTCTCAGCATTCATAATGGGGACATTCTTGGGATTCGCATGCCTTCTTGGGGACAGTACAGGTTCCTTCGTAAAGCGAAGACGTGGGTTGAAAAGAGAAGGAGAAGTCTCTTCAAAAGCACCCCTATTAGACACATTACCATTTGCGATAATGGTATTCCTTTGGGGCCAACTATTCCTTGGAGATTCGCTTTTATCATCGACAGAGCTTATACTACCAATGCTAGCACTAGTGATAATAACTCCAATTCTTCACCGTTCATTTAATTTGATAGGGTATTCAATTGGTTGGAAAGATGTTCCATACTAATCAATACTTTTCACTCCATGTAGGAGAAGCATTGATGAACGGGCACTTCGAGTAACAAATATGCGAAGAGTAATACTCATCACGGCTCTATTAATGATTACAAGCCTTTCAACCATACCCCTAGTTTCATCAAACCCACAAACAGATGGCTCGACAAATACAATTTCAGCCAGTGAAACTTGGGCCTCTGATGGACCTATGGATGGGGATGTGATAATTTCAAATGGCGCAACACTAACAATTAATGGAGACATTACTATGGCAGATAAATCCTCGATACTAGTCGAAGAAGGTGGAACCTTAGACTTGAATGGTAAATTGATTGGAGAAAATCTGAATGCTGCACTGAGAGTGGCAGATGAGAGCTTTATTAGTGCTGACTTTGGAAGTCTTTCTGGACAAGGCCAATTGATCATCAACTTCGACCAATATGTTATTTCCGAACAATTCTGTAATCTTACAATAAATGGCCAGACGACAGATGTATCTGGACAAAGTAAAGCAGAAATAGATGTCACCTATAATGGAAGTCCGATTAATGTTACTTTCGAAATCTTTTCGTTTATCCTACCTGAAATATCTACAATTCAATCACGCGACGTAAATGGTCAAATCCAGACTATTTTAGCACAAGACATCAACCAAACTGGTTCTAGTATTGCTTGGAGAGGAGTACCTTCATTCGACGTTACTGTTGAGGGCACTATGACATCTGATGGCGGTGAATTCCAAGGTGCAAATATAACTTGTTCAGGTGAATGTACTTTACAAAATAGTACACTGATTGGTAGCGCACCAATCAATGTAGAGAATGGCACGTCACTAACTGCAGAAACCAGTTCGATTATTGGCAGTAGAACTGACGAAGATATCGTTTTGCACGACTCCGCTGTAATCAATTACGATACAGACACTATGACTGGCACTGGAGGAACTACTGATGCTTGGATAAGATTGCTTTCCCAGCGTATCATCCAAACTAATCTAATGGATGCTGGTGCAACTGTCCACTACGAAGGAATCGGTTGGAATGGAGATGTTGGAGATAACATCCTAGATGAAAATGGTCGTGTCGACATAGGCGGCACGGAAGCACGACGAATTGTTGAATGGCTCGATGGAAATGGAGTTCACGGCATGGAAGACTCTGAAGTTCTAATCACATTAAACGGTGGAGTAACAACTTGGAGCGAGGGATATGATGTTCTAATCGACCCGGCACCTACCACGCCATACCATCAAGTTTCAATCAAATTACCATTTGTTTCGATAGACTCAGTCGTACCGGAAGATACATCGGGAACAGCTAACAAGGGACTTGGAGTAATGGTAACCGTGAGTAATACTGGGGAGGCACCTGTAAAGACCAATATTAGATGCTATGAAGGTGACGACCTTGCAGATACAACCACTCTACTCGTATCACTTGAAGTAGATGAAACAAAGAAATTACCAACTACATGGTGGGCAAATGCTTCAGGAAGTAAGGCACTTACCTGTAAGGCATTAATCCCTGTAGGATTCAATTCACTATCAGACACACTTACCAGTTCATCGGGTGCTACATCTAGCGAGATATCATTCAAAGAAGCAGAAGATTCAGAAGATGCGCCATTGATTCTCTATGGTGCATTATTAGTATTCATATTGATTGGTACTGCATTGTTCACTAGAAGAAGTGCAGCAAGTGTTGCCAATATCGAACAAGATACTGAAGAAAAAGAATATGATGACGAAATATTGGATGATTTAGATGAAGAAGTAACTGAAGAACAAGATTCAATTGATGGCGAATCTGATGAATCAGAAGATTAGATGTTTTTTCTAAACTAACTACTAGAGATTAGTTTTAATCAACAAACATCCAATGGTGTATCAGATTCTTGAGCATCCCATTCTAATTCCCATGAATCAGAATTAATCACTGTTGTTTGTGACTCCTCATATAATTCATTTGTAATGGTTACTTCGAATGTGTAACATCCATCATCATCATAAAAGTCATCTCTAGCGATATATTCGATGGCCATCTCTGGATCGTCATATGTACCACAAAGACCCAACCAAGTTTGTTGAGTAACACCTGACTTAGAACCAGTTGAGCTAGTGGAACAACTCCATGTTGCGTCATATCCACTGACGTCGATTATTCCATCATGGTCCCAAAGAGTCTTTGATGATGATTTGTAAATACGAGTATCAACTGTATAATCAGAAGATACAGGCCAAGCGTGAACAACAGAGTGACCGCCTCCGTCTTTATTTTGCAAGGATGAATCTATCAATCCCAAATTCAACTGCATTTGTAATCCAACAACTTTCACTTCGTTATCGATAGGTTTCGATATTTGTATTATTTTAACAGCAGCATCCTTTACTTCTCTCGTCATATAATCTGCGTTAACAGTCACAGAATTTTTTTGTCCACTAGAAGATTCAACAGAAAGAACATACTCTTTAATCTGACCATTCTCAGGACCTCTATGGTCCATAGCATTGCCCCTGAAAACATCGGAGTCTATTGTTAGAGAAAAAGTGTGCTTATCATTACTCATTTTTCCGACATCAGACCACAGAACTTCATCTGCATAACTTAGTTCAACTTCAGCCTCTTCGAAACTACCTCTAACTGTGAAAGACAATTTATTGGTTGACTCATCAAAAGACACCTCTGAAATAGCAACGTTCGAACTTACTGGAACTAAAGCCAAAGCAATATATGGTCCAGATGCAATGAGTATAGCCACAACTATGGATGCTACCATCTTAGGCTGAGAAATATTTCCAATCATCCGTTGTGATTGTACTATTGAGCCCAAGCCTATTGCGAGAACTACTAGAACCACGATGAGGCCAAAACCTCCACCTTGAAGGGAAATTATAGCACCAACAAGAATTACAGCCCAACCTACCATTCCCAAAATTCTAGCAGTATCGTTACTGTCACCACCAATCGATGCCTCTGTAGTCGTAACGGTAGTTGTAGTTACAACTTTTGAAGCGCCTTTGGACAATAGACCTGATTTCACATTATCCGACTTCTCAACCTTCTCTTCGCCATCATTTGTCGCTTTTGCTTTATCTAGTAATCCAGCCATAGTTGCCGTCTCCAAACGCTGGACAACTGACTTGTGTTATGAATTAAGCGCCTGCTGGCGTCACAAACTATTGATTTGGAGTATTTACGCTATGCGTCAAATACCAGGAGCAGCTTCTCGCCACTCCTCTTCGAAATCTTCATCATCATCTGAAAGGAATCTACGCCCTGCAACAGCCGCTGCTAGAGCAACCATTGAAAGAGCAGGAACCAACTCAAAGCCTGGCAGATAAATTCCTCTGACATAAACTGTAATCATCTGTGATTCTCTAATACAACCACCGTTGTTACAGGCGAACTCGGATTCTGCATAGAAATCTAGAACGTGATATTTATCGCTCCATCCTTGTGTCTTAGGAGTTCTTGCTTGAACTCTTACGTTTGTAGGAGTAGGAATAGCGTCGATTTGAACCTTAACCGATGGCAAGTTAATTGTGAAACCAGCTTCTTCGAGTTCGACTCTGTATGATTCAGTAACACCAACCTTCATGAAATCCTTTTGGTTCCCTAGATTGTATACCTTGAATTCGAAGTTCTTGTCTGTCTTAGGCATTAGTTGGACGAACGGCTCAACTGCTTCAACCTGAACGAGTGAATATTGTAGAATGTTAACAATCATGTTGTTTTGGGATGAGGCTGAATTAACCGGTTGTACACCTTGTATTTCTTGAACTGTAGCAGAAACTGAAAGTGTACGGCTTTGCATTGCCATATACGGAGTTGCACGTACAGATATCTGGAAGTCTACTTCTTGGCCTCCACCAATGTACATGTCACCAGGAGACGCAGTAGCAAGATTATCACTTGTTACTATAATACTAATCTTCTCTTGGTATGAAGTAGGGTTATTTGCGGTACAAGTAGTGAAACCGGAATATGTTGAACCCGGTTTAACTTCAACGTTAATATTGATCGGTGCACATGTTACGGAAATAGCCGCAGTTGGAATCTGAGCTGCTGCTGGAGCGGCAACAGATAACATCGAAATCATGTATAAAGCTAAAAGAAAGGACGCACGCTTGAACATTGACACAGTCTCACCTATTATCCATGCCACTCAAGCACCACTCATAACCATTGTGGACAGATGGATGAATAAAACCGCTTGTATTAACAATTTGACTAAAACTACGTCTAAAAAAAAGTGGGCCCGAAGGGACTTGAACCCCTGACCCCCCGGTTATGAGCCGGGTGCTCCAACCAACTAAGCTACAGGCCCGTATGGCAGGCGTAGAATCACTTACTGTTGAACCTTATCATCATCAATCAAACTGAGATAGAGATGATTGACCTGGTTTTATCCAGTCCCTTACCATTGATTCTACTTCATCTCTGATGGCATCTGGAACGAAAATCAATGCTCTTTCGTTTGGCTGTGACAAAGATCGAATCATCGATGAATGTTCTGCAGCATCTCTGCCATCTTCTAATATTATGCCTTGCTCATATGGCATATAACCTCTCTTGGATATTTTTGCATACAATACATGAATTTCAGGATTGAATCCCTTAGACGATACCACTTCTTCCAATCTTGGTTTAATGACATCTATCATCTCGGTAGTTAGAGAATCAATTCTAACAGACTTATGGAAATCTTTTCTTGAAAGTAATTTTTCTGCATATAGAGAAAGAATCTCATCTTCATGTTGCGCCCAATCTGGCAATGCTACTTTGACATGGGAATCATTTAGTTCAGCGTATTGAACTGGAGATAAATCATCTTCAAGTAGCATCAATCGTAATCTACCACTAATCTCTAGTTTGCCATCTAATGCCAGAGTTCTTGCACGAGAGAGCATTTTGACCAGATAATTTTGAGTCAACATATTGACTTTATGAAAATAAACTTGATTGTACATATGATATCTTGTAACGAGATATGCCTCAATTGCAGGTAATCCCCATTTCTTGACATGAAAATGACCATCTGCCCCAACTCGTAATGCCCTGAAAACTCGGGCGATATCAAATCCTCCGATTTGCGCACCAGTATTTGCCTGGTCACGGACAAGGTAGTCCATTCTGTCAACATCCAATTGTGATGAAACTATTTCTTTCATGAACGGAGGAATTGAAACACCATCGCATTCATTCTGCCCATCCATGAGTGCGAATAATCTGTTTAATCTCTTTTCTCCAATTACAGTTCTTAGAGCCATTCCAATCTCAGTATCCTCTGATTCAAGCAATAGTCTACCCCAGTGTTCATGCGAATGGTAAGTGGCAAAAACTTCTGGAGTTTCTAGAAGGTGAGAATATGGAGGATGACCAATGTCATGAAGTAATGCTGCTAGATGAACTAATTCTGCATCTTCCTTGGACATAGTCCCCGGTTGAACTTCTTCCAATGCTATTGTCATTTTTTTAGCTAAATAATAAGCCCCTAATGAATGAGAGAACCTGTTATGTGTTGCGGCTGGAAAAACATATTCGCAAGTAGATAGTTGCTGAATGGAACGAAGTCTTTGGAACTCCTTAGTATCTATGATGGTAGCGTGACTACTCGGCACCAATATATCACGGTGAATTTCGTCTCGAATGACTCTATCACGCATGTCCATCCCGTACACCGCTCCAGTTCTTCAGTTAAAAAACAAGCGTAGATTCATGATTTTAAGATACTCAATTAAGCCAAAACAGATATGCGTTGAGTTCGTTTCGAGGCAAACATGGCGGACATGCTGAAGAGTATGATGGATAAGATTACTGATGATAATCCTGAGACTCGTGGACAGAAGTTATGGGTAATGTTTGCATTAGCAGTACTGCTTGTTGCGGCAATGAATTACTATGCTTTAGTCCGTGAGCCAGAGATTATTCCAATGGATGAATTAGTAGAATTCAACAATGAAGTAGTCAAGGTCGAAGGGAAAATCATCTCTTGGAGAGAAGACCCGTGGAATTCTGGTGACTGGGAAACTCACGTCATAATTACAGATGATACAGCTGTTGTCGAAGTTAGATGGAGTAGACCTGCTGAAATCCCACCTATTGGGACCAATGTCATTGTTACCGGTGAGGTCGCTGAATTCCAAGGTAATATTTTCATGAGAGCGACCGGTTCAGGTGCAATGGAGTGGAGTCAAGATGACTTACCTGATGTAGTTGAACTAGCAATTGTCGATGTAGCAATGGATCCTGAAAAATATGTTGATGAAGTTATTACATTGACTGGATACATCGGTGAATCAATTCCACCGGATGAAATGTTTGTCAATGCAGACCTTAGAGACCATCCATCCTATGGAAATTCTGAGCACCAGATTAAACTCAATATCAGGTCAAATGTAGGCGAATGGATTGAATCCTCATCAAAGGTTCAAGTTACTGGCACTATTTCTTACAATCAAAGAGAATTAAATTGGATAATGTCAGTGCAAGGTCCTGAAATATTAGTTGACAGAAATCACCCCGTAGACATAACACGTCTCGACTGGGGCGCTGAGTCGACATGGAGTTACCAGTCTGGTAATCTTGTTAATATCGCAGGATATGTTATGATTACTGGCGATGAATGGTCACTACGGGGACCAAGTGGAACGACAATATGTCTAAACCCAAGTCAAGAAGATATTGATTCCTCAACTAACTCCTCATGGCATAATACGTTCCATGATATTCAAGGTCGTCTAATGTGGTCGGAATCTGATGCAACTTGGTGTGTCGACGCAAATGAAGGAACACCATCAGGAACTCTTGATGGCAGTGAAACCACTGTCAGTCTACTGGCCTTATTGTCTGGAAATCCTGTTGAGTTGATAGAAGACCCGAGCAAAAGATATACTCTTTCTGCTTTCATTAAGTATCCTATCGAACCATCTGTTCAGGACGTCAATGGCTACTTTGTAGACTCATCAGGCTACATGCCAGGTCAAACTACAATTGCAGCAACATTCCCAGCCCAAACCTCAACTCAATGGCTTGAAGCCGGTCAGCAAATTTCTGCAAATGTATCGGTTACATGGGATGATGGCGATATGCGAATAAGGCTACAAGTACACGACTATGTAGTTGGCAATGTGCCTTCAGCCAAAAATCTACTATGGGATGATGGAGCAACTCAATGGGGCTATTCAAGAAATCAAATGGTCAACTTAGATGGCTTAGCAGTGCAAGATGATTCCGGTGATTGGTGGTTACAGAGAGAAGGGACAAATCAGAGTATTGAGTTGTCCACTGCTGGAATCAATAGTATCGGTTTTGACTCACTTCACAATGGTACATCTATGACATGGACTGGAAGGATGATGCAAATTGAAGATGTTGATTCAATATCTCTAGTATTCAAGTTGATTAGTGCCGATGTTGCTGACAGTGATGGCGATGGACTATCTGATGATTTAGAATCAATTTATGGAACAAACCCTAACAATCCAGATACAGATGGTGATGGCTCTAACGATAGATTTGAGATTGAAGAAGATACTGACCCAAATAGTTCCAACTGAGGTGAGATTATGTTAGAGGCTTACTTTGTCGACCTTGGATGGTTACTATTCGCTCTATTTTTTGGAGTTGCAATGGGTTCACTGACTGGTTTAATTCCAGGATTCCACGTAAACAACGTGGCTCTAATTCTTCTCGCACTTTCACCGGTCATGCTGGGTTGGGGAATCCCTCTATCCGCAGTTGCTGCAATCATTGTTTCAACAGGAACCGTTCACACTTTCTTGAACTACATACCCTCTGCACTACTTGGAGCACCAGATGCCGATCAAGCACTTTCTTTGCTGCCAGGACACAGAATGTTACTATCTGGAAATGCTGCAAGAGGTGTTGCTTGGTCAGCAAGAGGCTCCCAATTAGGATTGTTCCTTTCGCTGCCATTGATTATTGTTGCAAGAATTGCATTTGGCGACGAACTCGGCTGGTATGATTATCTTCGAAACATAGTATTCTTCCTCTTATTCTCTATATCTCTGCTACTTCTAGCAACTGAAACAACGAGATTAGATTGGCCTAAGTGGGTTCGAAGTCTAACAAGAGATATACTCGGTAGAGATTCACGTTTTGCCGGATTCTTGACTGCAACCGCCTTCTTCTTGCTCTCGGGATTCTATGGTTGGGCCGTATTTACCCTACCTGCAAGGTCACCTATTGGCATACCAGATGCTAGCCTGCTCTTGCCGAGTCTTGCTGGACTGTTTGGAATTGCGAATTTACTCGATATTTATGCCACAACATCTCACATTCCTCCTCAAAAAGAAGATTGGTCCTTACCTCCGGTTAGGCCTCTAATCGTACCTTGCTTCTGGTCGGGAGTTGCTGGCGCATCTATGGGTGTCCTTCCTGGAATGACTGCATCACAAGCAACTGTTCTAGTGATGGGAGGAAGAAACGTCGCTGCTAAGATCCAAGGAAAAGAAGGCTATGGAATGGATTGGGAAACTAGACAGTTAACCGAACTAACCGACGATGAATTATTGGAAATTGCATTGGCTGAGGCTGAAGGTGATGTTGAGGGACCTCAAACTAAGCAAGACTTGGAAGTAATTGCAATTTTATCTGCGGTAAACACAGCGGTCACTGTGATGGTTCTAGGATTCTTATACATCATAGGACGTTCTCGTTCGGGTGCTACTCTCGCATTGAAGTTAATGTATCCAATCGACACTTGGTCATCTGCCGAACCAACTGCTGATTTTATTCGATTGATTGCAATTACAGTTGCAGCAGGTATGATGGCTATGCCAATTATTAGAGTAGTAGGAAAAGGAATGCTAAGATTACACGCAGCCATACCTCTGCAACAGATGGTTATGGGTGTCATTCTTTTCGTTACCGCACTTGTCTGGTTCACTACTGGGTTTGTTGGTATTGGTGTACTGATAATTGGAACTATACTTGGTTTGCTTCCTCCAAGAATTGGTATTAGAAGAAGCCATGGAATGGGAATAATCATTGTTCCGATTATGATTTACACTTTCAATCAAGCTCAAGATGCATTCGGATTCCTATGAATTCAAAATGTCTTGTATGCAAAAGAGATATGCCCCTTGACTATGCCCCCCGTTTGAAGAGGTCTTACTATGTACACACGAAAATTACCCTTTGCCCTAGTTGCCCTAATGTTGATTTCGTCTTTAATTCCGTTATTTGAGACGGACCAATCAAGTTCATTAGATTCGCAAAATGAAGTGCTGCAATCGAGTTCCATCGCTTGCTCAGGAGATATCTGCCTCAATGAAGCGCTACCAAATCCAAATGGTAATGATAACGCTGCATGGCCTGCTGGAGAGTGGGTTGAAATATACAATAATGGTACTCTAAGCGTAGATGTTAGTGGCTGGTATATTGAGAATAAAGCTCAGAAGCAAATGATTTTCAATTCCACTACAATAGTTGATTATGATTCAACTAACTCGGCTTCATGGACTATTTCCCCGGGTGATTACATGGTCATCTCAAGAAATGCAATGTCTAGCTCGATGTTCTATCTCTCCAATGCTAATGATATAATCACTCTTTTTGATTCGCTAGGGAATCAACTTGATGTTGCGTCATGGTCTTTCTCTAGTAGCGCACCGTCTGGAACTAGTCTGCAAGAAGACCCTGTTGATGCAACTAATGATTGGGTTGCCACCAATAATACCACTCCTGGAGGAGATAATGATGGCGGGCCTATGGCAGGACCAACACTTGTAACTACTGATTTGAAAATAAATGAAGTCATGTCAAATCCATGGCCATCTGAAGATAGTGATGTTTGGCCTGGTGGAGAATGGGTAGAGATCCTCAACACCGGTAGCCAAATCATCGATTTGACAGGTTGGCATATCGAAGATAACGCTGGTAATCAAATCATTATGGATGAAACTCACTTAATCGGCTCGGATAGTACGATTGCTGAATCATTCCATATCGCAGGAGGACATACCAGAATAATAGCGGTAAACGGTTCATCTAACTCCGGCCTTCTAAACAACGGTGTCGAGCAATTATCACTCAAATTACCAAATGGTAGTATAACACATATTGTTGATTGGTCTGATACCGTGAATGGATACTCATTATCATATGATTCAGTGACACAAAGTTTGTTCTACTCATCGTATCCAAGTCTAAACCAAACCAATCCACTACCAATCTCAGAATTATCACCTTCTCCTGCTGATGTACGGTTTACAGAAGTTATGCCTCACTCTTACTCAAACGGAACTTCATTCCCTGACGGAGAATGGATTGAAATTCATAACACAGGTTCTACTACAGTAGACCTCCTTGGTTGGACAATCACAGATGGTATGGGCAATGTGACAACCCTAGACCCTGTTTCTCTAGTGTTTAACAACACGCAAGGTTCTACAGACATTGCTCCTGATGGAAGGAGATTGGTTCAATTCACAGGTGAAACAAGGCTGTGGGATTATTACAATCATCTGATTTTAATGGATACCAGTGGAAGCATAAATGATGTTGCTTGGTACTCAGATGACTATGGGATCAATAATTCGCTTATTCGCAATTCAAATCCATCTAGTCCTTGGATGCCATCTTCATGGATTACTCCTGGTCAACCTGAACCTGGGGCTGGACCAGTCTCCAGTAGTGATATTATATTCACTGAAATTATGGCCGATAGCACTGGTGCTGATACACAAAGCTGGCCTCTAGGAGAATGGATTGAAGTATACAACAATGATTCATCTGTAGCAGATATCAACGGTTGGAAACTGAAAGCAAATAATCGGAACTTCGTCATCGACGCTTTGGACCTACCTCTTCAGTCAGATACATTGATTCAGCCAGGAGATGTTGCCATAATCGCCTTGAACGGTACAAGTTCATTTTACCTCAAACAAAGTTCAGATATCATAACGATAGTAGATTCAATGAACTCAATTGTAGATCTTGCTGGATGGAATGAAACAATTGAAAATCAATCTTTAGTTGCGCCTTCAACAAGTCACTCAGGATACGCCATGAATACCGCAAGCGGATTAACTGGTTGGGTACAATCTGCATGGCAAACACCGGGAGAAATAAATCCAATTTGGCCAGCATACACAGAGTCGAATAATTTAGAAATCACTGAATTCATGGCTTCATGCTCTTCGAATTCTGATTTCGATTGGATAGAATTTTACAATAGTGACACCACAACAATCAACCTAAGTCGCTGGCGTATTGATTCTTCACTAGGAACTAGAGAATTCATCGCAACGATGGCTACTTTCGATGATATTGGAAGTGATTTGAATGGTGCAAACAATGCTTCAACAATTTTGGATAGTGGAGAATATGCAATAGTCAAATTCTCAAACTCTCTGCTAATGAATGACCATAACATAACACTATACAATCCAGATGGAATCATGACTATGGAATTCTCAATTGGTACTAATTCATTGTGTAAATCAAAAATTACTTCATCAGATGGATGGGTCGATTCACCTTGGAGCACCCCTGCTCAAGCAAATCCAGATTCAACAAATCTTGCAAATGCTGGTGATGTCATATTCACCAGATTGATGACAGAAGGAAGCAATGATTATGTAAGCAACTCAGAATTCATGGAAGTCCGCAATCTTGACGATTCCATGGCATACCTAAACGGATGGACATTTGATGTAACCGCTGGTGGAACAACCAACACATACACTGTTGATCAACTCACAATACCTGCTCAATCTTCTGTAGTTCTAGCAAATGATGCTATTGGTATTTGGGTTAGTGAATCTTCACCAATACTTCTAGATAATATCGAATATCTTTCATTCAGTGATGTCTTCGGAGAAAATTTACTGATACCAGACTCTGGCGCAGCAATTCAAATGAAAGACGCTAGTGGAACTATTTCTGATTCTATCGTCTACGACAATGGACCTTCTGAATCCGATGGGTGGTCTGGGCAATCAGTAACGCCTCCACGTAATGGAATAAACATGATAGTTTATGTCCGTGGAGATGGATGTGATTACCTCCCTGATACAGACACTGCCATGGATTGGAACTATCGCTGGAGTGTACTAGGAGCAAGTAATTTCTGTGCTGAAACTCAGTTTAACGGAACTAGCACTATCACACCTCTAATCGGCCCTCAAGATGGTTTACTCGACTTGTTAAATTGGATTGAAGGAGCTACAACTTCGATTGAAGTACACATCTATCAAATGCAAGAGCCTAGACTGGTCCAAGCCTTGATGAATGCTGCATCAAATGGAGTTGAGGTCACAGTACTACTGGATGAAGGATGTACATGTACCAATATTTGGTCGTATAACGACATGCAATTACAGTATGGATTTGCTAGTGAACTTGACAATGTTGGCGCAGAAGTGTTCTGGTTTGGTGGAGATAGTGACCAACCATACCTGTATATTCACAGCAAAGTTGCAGTTAGAGATGGAAACAGTGTTTGGATGTCTTCTGGAAATTGGAAATCCTCATCTCAGCCTGCCCCAGGAGTAAGAGGGAATGTAGAGTGGAGCGTCATTATTGAAAACCAACAACTTGCAGAAGTAGTTCAACAACAAATGGACTTCGACACCAATACTCAACTGGACCACATCACGGCATACTCTTCTTCAGATGAACCATCTGATTGGACAATGCCTGGAGTACAATCAGTCAGTGGAGGTGGATTGGCAACTTCCTACTCTGTTGATGCTAGTGGAGAAGTCTTAACCTGTCCAAATAATTGTATCACTGGAATTACTAATATGATTGATAGTGCCTTATTTGAGGTAGTTCTTTCACAACAAACCCTCGATGTCGATTGCTATTGGGGATGGGGTCAAGAAAGCCCTGTTATTCAATCCCTATACCAAGCAGCCAAGAGAGGCGTTGGTGTCAGAGTAATTATCAACGGAGCTTACCTTGATGATGATGACCAAGACATCATCGACTTACTGAACGAACAATGGAATGGAACTGAAGGCTTGGATGCCTCTGCGGTTGTAATGAGTGAAGATGACGATGTTTCTAAACTCCATAACAAGGGAATCATTGTTGATGAAAAGAGCGTACTAGTTTCCTCGATAAACATGGGAAGTTCTGCGATGAATCGAAATCGTGAAATGGGAGTAATAATCCATTCCGAAACGATTGCTCAAGTCTACAAGGATGCTTGGAATGTTGATTGGAATCGACTCGATAATGTAACTGATACCGACCAAGATGGATTAATCGACAAATGGGAATTACCTAACGGTTTAAACAGAACCAAGAGAGTTCTAGACTCTGGAGTTACAGAAGATTTGTATGACGCAGATGGAGACGGACTTTCTAACATAATTGAATACAATCAGGGTAGCCATCCACTGCTAGCTGATACCGATGGAGATTGCATTAGAGATGATGTAGAGATCGCATGGGCACAAAGTACTGCACTTGACCCAGACGTAACCACTGTATCTCCATATGATGCACTAAACATGGCAGATGCTGATGGTGATGGAGTCAACGAATCCGCAGTCCTTGGTTGCGACCTTGGAGGAATTGAAACCGATGGGAACTCAACTGGCAATCAAACTCTGGACCCTGTAGGAGACGAGGATAGCGATGGAATACTCAATGAAAAGGATATTTGCCCTGAAACACCTGCTGATACTCCGACTGATGCAGAAGGATGTTCAAACAAACAACGTATGGACTTAGCCGATGCTAGTAGTGGAGAAGAGGATAATTCAGGCACTAATTCGATGCTCTGGGTAATGCTTCTCGCAGGTATTCTTGCCATTGGTGCTTTCGCAATTCTAAAACAATTAGAATCAAAGGCTGAATCTGAAAAAGATTTGGTTTCTATCGAAGAGCAAGAGCAAATGTTAGCAGAGAGTTCAGGTGATGCACCTGAATCACAATCATGGGATATGCCCGTACTTGATGGTAGTGATTCAGTACCGAATGAAAACATTGAATCTTCAGGAATTTCACCTGAAGACCTAGCAAAATGTCCAGGATGGGACGAAGCAACGATTCAGTCTTATTTGGACCAAGGATGGAGCATCGACCAACTTGCTGAATATTATGCAGAACAGTTAGAATAACTAACTAATTAGCGTAAGTTTGACAAGGGACTTATCCGTCGGGTAATTGATATAGATGCGTTATTCAACAAGTAACCCGATTATGACTCAAAATTTTTGGTCAAATATAACTGGTCAAAATACAATGACATTCCAAGGAACAATTGGTAAACTGGCTTACCTTCTGAGCATTGTTACAATTACTGGAATGATATCAGCATATGTTGCACTCGATGCGTTAGCCGCTGGTAATGCTGGAGTCATTAGTGGTCTAACATGGGGGGGAATGTTAGGAAGCATAGTAGTCGCTATGATGCTTGCATTTATTCGCCCAGCTAACCCTGCTCCTTTGATGACTATTTATGCTGTACTGATGGGTATGTTTGTCGGTTCAATATCACTCATGTTCGAAGCATTCTACTCTGGGATTATCATCCAAGCAGCATTTGGAACTGTATTCATCACAGGCTCTATGCTAGTAATTTATTCGTCTAGAGTAATTAGACCTACACCAACTTTCAACAAAATAATCGGTAGCCTAACTATGTCAATTTTCTTGATGTATGGCGTATCAATCCTTTTCTCTTTGCTGACACCCTTTGAGATACCATTTCTCCACACATCTGGGCCAATTGGTATTGGAATAACACTATTCATCCTCACAGTTGCCGCATTGAGTCTGATTTCAGATTTCGGTTTTATCGAATCTGGTGTTAAGATGAATGCTCCTAAGAACGCTGAATGGTGGGGAGCATTTGGAGTCCTAGTGACAATAATTTGGATTTATATCGAAATGGTAAGATTACTCTCTAAACTTAGAGATTGATTACCTTAATGATGATCTAAATGTCTAAATGGATATTCTTAATCTTGGCAATCGTTGCTGAAGTAATCGGTACACTATCTCTTAAGTCTACAGAAGGGTTCACCAAACTATGGCCTTCGACAATAGTCATAATAGGATATTGTGCAGCCTTTTATTTTCTATCGTTGACATTAGAGTCGATTCCAATTAGTATAGTTTATGCGGTTTGGTCAGGTGTAGGAATTGCCGTGATAGCAGTAGTGTCTGTATTGTTTTTAGATCAAAAGTTAGACCTTGCAGCAATGATAGGATTGAGTCTAATCATCGCTGGAGTCGTAGTTCTACGTTTGTATAGTGAAGCATCGGTGGAATGAATATAATCAACGTTTTTTTTGATTCACAAG
>JABIUA010000091.1 GCA_018667575.1 Methanobacteriota archaeon
AAAAACCTAAAATTTACCTTATGATGTTTGTAATATGGTATTTTATTTCTGTAAAAGAGTCATAAAAATACTAAATTATATATTAATTGGAAAAAAAGTGGCTAGTTGTTTCACAAACTTATGACCGATGGTTTGAGGTTGAGATTTTGTTTCGCAGGTTCATGGCAGGTAGAAGGCACACTAGGGCAATGCTTCTAGTTCTGGTTTTCATATCAGCATCCTTCTCAGGATGTTTTGGAGAAAATGAGGTCGATGGAGTTAGTTCGGCGAATGATGTTGTGATTACACCTGCTATTCTTTCTGGTGGTGTTTTTCAAGGGCTTACTATTGCCGCTGAAAAGGATCTCTCCGCTTTTATCCCGTATCTAATAAAGAATGATGATACCGGTTATGTTCAAAACTCAACTGTTGTTGATTTAGAGGCTGGAGAATCTGTCTTGTTAAACGTTTTAGCCCCACCAAGAACTGATACTGCGGTTGTTTTGATTGGAGATTACGGTCGAGAAAATTGGCCGATAAGATTTGTTGATGAGTCATGGAAAACATGGTATGTCAGAAATGGATATGATTTAGATGATAATCCTGGGATTAAAAGAATTGAAGGAGTCAATGGAAGTATTGACACCATCACATATTCTAATGAGAGTGATGGTCCAGTAATTGCCACCACCATTCCCGTCAAAAGAGATATGGCTGCTGCGTATAGTGAAGCCGATGGTGGTAGACATTCTATGGGTGTTGTAGATGGTAGAACTACTTTCAATTATCTGAATATGCTTTCTGATGAGTCTGCAGACCCGAGTGACGCTGCTGATGGTGCAATCGGCTACCTGGACAGGTGGGCGGGTCAAGGAAATCTTGCTTACGAAGATGCTGCTCAATACCTTATTCAGACACTAGAGAACTTCGGTCTAGAAGTTATCACTCAGAGATTTGTCTATGATTCTTTAATGACTGGTGCACAAAATCCTGAAGCATACAATATATGTGGATATAGATTTGGAAGTGAAGACCCGAATAAGTGGATGGTTTTTGGAGCTCACTTTGATATTGCTCCGCCGGTTAATGGTGGAATGTTAGACCCTCACATATTTGGTCGAACATATGGTACTAGAGTTGGTGCTTATGACAATACTGCTGGAACAAGTATGGTTCTAACTGTTGCTGAAGCAATGGCGGGATATGAGACACGTAACACAATGGTTTTCTGTTTATGGTCTGGTGAAGAAGGTGGGAAACGAGGAAGTGATTTCTGGACTGATTATTGGGTTAAGGAAGACAACCCAGATGTTGAAGTTACAAATTATGTAAATCTAGACATGGCTGGTGTTAACTGGCCAGGTGGCGGTGGCGCTCCTTGTGGAAACGGTCATGGTGGTGGAGATGGAGATTGTGACCCGCAACCAGAGATAGATTCTGATGGTTATCCTAAAGATGAGGAAGTCTGGCCTATGAGGGTATACATAGGGCCAAGCCTTGAACATGATGTGATGAATCAGCCTGAAATGGTTGGTCTGGCAATGTGGATTGGTTCTGATGCTATTGGTGTAGAAGAACAAATGTCTCCTCTACTCGGTACGGGATATGATGCTGAGACTTGGAAAGTTGATGATTGGTTGGAAAAAGACCGCCCTGAAATAATTGTCTATGAAGACACTACTGCTCGATCAGACCATGCTACATTCCAGGATAATTTGGGAACAGTTACAATGGGCTTTGGTGGTTTAGTAGATGGGTATTGGTGCTACCACCAAACTTGTGATACTGTTGATGAGATGATTGATTGGATGGATACCACTGATAATGGCTATGGTAATGACCAAAGTGGAACTAGTAATCTAGTCGATGCTTTAGACACTATTACATGGTGGGCAACATATTCGTTCTTCCACTTAGATGAACAGCCAATAAGAAATGCATACTTGTGATTGTCTTTTAGTAAGGCGTTTATACTATGTTAATATCTGATAATTATGGTTTATATTCATAATGAATTAATTTTAACCCGAATTGAATAAATCCTAAAAGAGTAAATCTACACAACTACTCAGTAACGCTTTTGGACCCCAAAATCCGAGGAACATTCCAGCTACTGGAATTAAGAATATACAGAATACATAGTAAAACGCTGGTTCACTCCAATCTTTTACCTTAGCACCATCTAATGGGCCCCATGGAATCATATTGAATAATCCCAATATTAGGTTTGCAGAAAGCCACCATACACCTGCATCGATTAACATTGCTTGCCAAACTATGTTGCCACCGCTAAGATATGCTCCTGAGCCAGAATTAAGAGTGGGTAAATCGGCTACGTTGAAGGCCCCTGATATTCCTAAAATGAGAACCCATAATGGAATTCCAATAATGAATAGTCCAAGATTAGTTAGTGGTCCTGCAACAGCAATATGGCCATTTTGTCGCCTAGTAACAAGACCTGCAACCATCACTGCTCCAGGTGCCATGAATAAAAAACCAAGAATAAATGCAAGCATAACTCCAAACTGTAAACCTTTAGGATCGGCCCGAAATTCAGCCCAGCAGCCATTCTTTTTTGCTACTATTTTGTGACCTATTTCATGTAATAAAAAAGCTGGACCTACTGCTAAAAGCATCACTGGCATGGAGAGTAAAAGTGTTAGAGCCCATGTTTCGAAGCCTAACGTTGAAATTCCACCAATTCCCCTTACAGCCATAAATCCTAATGCGACTGTAAATGCTGCTGTTGCTAATTTAAGGTTTGATTTTTCTATATCACTAAAATGCCAAATACTTGTGTTGTTCTTTGTTTTGGGTTTGTTAGAAAATGATGTTCGGGAGCCTCCGACATTGATGTGAATTGTTCCATCATCAGAGGTTGAAGAGTGTATTCTGTGAATCTTTGGTTTGACATTAGAAAACGGACTGTTGTCTAATATGTCGGCTCGTGGGTCTCGGCCGGCCATGGTGAAGTGTTCGACTCGACTTTATTGAATCCTCTTATACGAGGATTGGTTTTGTTGATTCAACGGGGAGTTTTGTATATGTCTATGCCGAGGAAAGCAATGAAGTCTTTGGGTTTTCAAGGATGCTGTCTAAGGTGTGATGCTGAAGATGTCGGTGGATTGAGTCGATGTGATGTATGCATTTCAAACCATACAAATGTACGAAATAGAATGGTGAATGCTTCACCTGATGACAAGTTGTTTCAGCATGTTAAAGAGTTGTATTCGATGATTAGTGAGCCGCATAAATATGATCATGACCCAATTCATAGAAATGAATTGATTATACAACAGGAGTTAGTAGGAACTTTGAGTGGGGCCACTAAGAAAATTCAGATGGAAGATGTTGAAGAGTTGTTCAAGAGGCAGAAAGAGCAGAAAAAGAAAAGATTATTACAAGATTTGGGTGATAAAAATCCATGGAAGAATAATGCCCCAAGTCCAGATGTGGCTAGAATAATCGGACAAGAAACATGGTCATCAAACGAAGAAGACCCCGTTCTGGGTTATGGAGCTAGAACTATTCCAAGTAAAGAAATAAAAAAGGTAGATAGAAGTGATCGTCTTGGAGAAGATATTGATTTAACTGATGTGGTTCAAGCAAAATTAGAAAATAAAGAGAATATTGAATTGGTCTTAGAAAAGAAAAAAAGTGATAGAAAGAAGTGGAGTGATGTTATCACTGATATTGATGAAATATTAGATGATGTTTGATTTCTTTTTACGTAAAAATTCACTATTTGATAATTCATAAGTTATTCTTTGAGTTCCTTTACCTTTTGATTTTTTTCCGATGATTGAGATTTCACCTATTTCTGAAATATTAGAGATGTGAGTTCCGGCACACGGACACAAATCCAAACTATCACCTATTTTTACAACACGTAATTCGTCGATAAATGAAGGCAATAAGTCCATATTTGTTCTTTCTGGTGGCATTATCGAGTTAATTTCATTGCGCATCATAGTTAAATCGGTAACTTCATGTTTTAGAGAAATTATCTCATTTGTCTTTTCTGTTAGTTCTAAAAGCATATCTTGGTCGAAAGAAATCGGATTAAAATCTATTCTAGAGTGGGTGAGATTGATTTGGTTTCCAACTGTCCTAACGCCATCAAATAATTCATAGGCAATTCCTGAAACAAGGTGTTGGGCTGTGTGCATCCTCATATGGGCATACCTTCTTTCCCAATCTATTTCGCCAACTATCTCATCACCAATTTCTAATTGATGTTCAGAACCTAAATTGTGGATTATATCTTCGCGTCCTCTAACTTCAACTACATCTATGGCTCCATTGGGCCCAACTAAAGTTCCCTCATCCCAATTTTGACCACCGCCAAGGGGATAGAATAGAGTTCTGTCAAGTACAACGCTGTCTTCGTTTGCTTTGGTAACCTTAGCTGAAAACTTAGTTTCATAAGCCGCTTCGATGTCTTCCAAGTATAATTTCGTAGTTGCCATTATCCTTTTCCAATGGTTGTTGATTGAAAAAATTATGTTAATAATTTTCTAGATTGTTTTGAAATTTCCTCGGCACGTGTAAAGTAATCATCGATAACCATCGGTCCTAAAATTGTTGGAGAATTACAGGATTTTATTTCTATCCAGTCGATGTGATTTTCTGGTTTGTTATTGAACCAGAATTCTGTCAAACCATCATCGCGATTTATTTGAAAGAGAGTATTGTCAAGTTTAGGAGAATTCTTTGTTGGGATTATTCCTGAAAAATAACCACATAATTCACTTTCGATGTTGATTAATTTATCGTTTTCAATTAAAATTGTGTGATTCTTCTCGCCAGGGCCAGAATGAATTTGTTTTGTCTCATCTATTATTATCTTAGAATTGATAATATTATTTTGTGGACCTCCACCGATTATTTCAATGTTGAAATTATCTTCAAAGAAGATGTTAGTGACTCTGGTCCTGTTGATTATGTCAACACCCTTCTTAGCTGATAGTTGAGTTAGATATTTGATTAACCATTCACTTCTAAGACCCCACCCAATATTATTTTCTTGTAAGTATAGATTAGACTGGTCTTCTTTGGAGAGAATATTTTTGACTAAATCTATATTATTTGAAAAACCGGGAAAATTAGTTGGGAAGCCGATTTCTTGATTTATATCTATGATGCATATATTATAATCATTAGATAAATTAATTGCTGAAATAAGACCAGATAAACTTCCGCCTATGATTGTTATATCATACATCTAATCAATCCTAAATTTCTGGTTTAATATCCAATGCAAAAACTGGACATGAGGGTATACAAAGTCTGCAGTGTGTACAATTCTTCTCATCAACAATCGCTAGTTTGGTTTCTAAAGTAAGAACGTTAACTGGGCATAGAGCAATACATGCTCCGCAGCCATAACATCGATCATCATCAACAATGAAAGTATAACCATCCTTTCTTGCCATTAGACAGTGGTCTAAGTTCAAGTTGATGTTATCTTCTATCATTTCAAAGGAAATACTTTCTTTTGGAAATGGTATAATTAACTCCGAGAGCAAAAATAAATTTTTTAGAAAATAGTTAATTGAATATAATTTAGAAAATATTGACAATATCTTTCTCTTAAGGAAATAGAAATATGGAATATTGGAACTAAAACAAATCATATCGATATACCCCCTTGTTTCCTTTAGAAGAATATTGTATAGCAAAGTGAAAATATGAAAATTGAATTATATTGAAAAGTGAAAACATGCCACTAGAGATATTATAGAAATTGGTTATTGAACTTATCTAAAAAAGACTTTACAAAATCTACTTGATCTCAGATAAAAATAACTCCAAAGGAAACGAAGGGGTGTTGGTACAATCATGCAATAGATTCTTTGCCAATATTGATTTGGTTTAATCGAGCAAGATGGTATTATACAACCCTGGAAGAACTTCCAACTACCCTGAAGAACCTCCTGAAAAGGGATTTAGATTTCATTATCTAGGTGGTGGTAATGAAGTTGGAAATGTTGGAATAATGTTGGAAAATCAAGATCAAAACAAATTAATTTTAGATTATGGATTAGCACCTACTCATCCACCAAAATATCCTTCAGAAGCACCAAAGGTCAAGAATGCGATAATTACACATTCTCACGTAGACCACTTAGGTATGGCGCCATGGTTGTCTGCTAATTATAACACCACACTTCATGGAACAGAACTTACTTCACAAATTTCTAGATTAATGTGGAATGATTGTTACAAAATCAGCTCAATTGAAAAATATCCACTACCATGGGACAAGAGAGATATTGACATTGCTATGGAATCATGGAAAACTCATAACTTCGAAAAGCCATGGGAGCAGGAAGATTGGAAATTATCATTACACAAAGCAGGACATATTCCAGGAGCAGCAATGTTGAAAGTCGATACTCCTACCAAAAAAATACTTTTCACCGGCGATTTTGATACTAGAGATTCTCCTCTTACATCCGGAGCGAAACCACAAAAAGTTGACACTTTATTCGTAGAAGGAACTTATGGTGGAAGAAATCACCCTGACTCTAAAGAAGAAACAGATAGGTTTCTCGAGCATATAGAAACCGTTGTCGATAGGGGAGGTACAGCATTAATTCCTGCTTTTGCCAACGGCAGAACACAAGATATTGTAATGAAACTTCACAAATTTGCACCACACCTAGACGTTCATGTTGATGGGATGGGTAAAAGGATAGCAAAAATGCAATTAGAACACCCCGAAACTCTGAGAGACCACAACGCTTTACAGAAAGCCTGGTCATGGTGTAGAAAGGTTTCAAGTAAATCAGATAAGAAGAAAGCATTGAATTCTGATGTTATTGTTTCAACTTCAGGAATGCTCCAAGGTGGCCCTTCTATTTGGTATCTTAACCGACTTAGACACGATTTAAAGAATGAAATTTTATTCACTGGATATCAAGCAAAAGATACCGGAGGAAGAAAATTACAAAGTGAAAATAAAGTGAGTATTTTCGGAAAGGAAACAGATATTGAACTAAACTGGGAAAAATTCAGTTTTTCTACCCATGCTGGTCATAATGAAATAGTAAATTTCGTTAAAGAGTGTGAAGCAAAAGAGGTTGTAGTTTACCATACAGATCCTAATGAAGCAAGACCGCATCTAGAAGAAGAACTAACATCTTTAGGAATTAAAGTATATTCTCCAGAAAACGGGATTTCCTATAATTTGAATAATTAATCTTTAATTTCATCAATTCCTGAAATCTTAACTCTCATAAATATCATCAAAAATAAGATGGTTAGGATTGATATTTCTACGAAAGGAATTGAAGATTTTTCTTCAACTTCACCCGACGTTTCAACAATCATTTCTTGTTGCTCAACATCTACTACAGTAATTACTCCATCCATTCCAACAGCTTGATGTGGCTCACAAAAGTAATTGTAAGAACCCGCTTCTTCGAAACCAAAGGTGTATGAGTAATCTACTTCCCTTTCAGGTTCACCACTATCAAAAACCCCATTTTCTTCCACTGAATTATGAGGTAATATTTCCCCACCCCACATAAATTTAACAGTATCTCCTTCATTAATTGTCAAAGAATCTGGATAAAATCTTAGATTTGTTCCATCGACAGTTACAGTGTGTTCCTTAGAGACATTTTCTTCAAGAATTAGGTCACCACACAACAGTTGCATGACCAAAACAAGTACTAAAAATGACTTTTTCATGTCATAGCGTCATACTCACCACTTATCAAATAATGTTATTTTTCTTAATTACAAACCTCCGAAGTGATTGAATATGACTACCTTCACCCTGTGTTGATTGACATGGCTGCTAGAAGACCTCAAAAAGATTCGAGACAACCAAAACCAAAGAAAAAGAAGAGAAGAAAAATGAGGCTCTCTCTTCGTCAAAGTAAAATCAAGAAAACAGACTCATACACCGATTCTATCGGATGGTCTCAAACAGGCAGAGTTTTGGAAGATGCTCCTAAAGCAAAAGAACCAGAGACCTTGACTATTCAATGTGATCAATGCGGTAGCAGACTTAAAATTCCTAAACCGAAAAAACAACGCTATACTGTTATGTGTTCTTACTCAGAGTGTGGGCACACCATGAAGTTCAACTGAGGATTAAACATGCTTAGAGCGTTTTATTGGCGCCTTAATCTTGGTTTTAAGAAAATAAAATCAAAGCGCCTTAGGAAGAAACTCGGCAATAATATCAAAGCCATCATTACGAACAGTGAAAATGGTTTATTCGCAGTCGACCCAGAAGACCTTGAAGTAGGTCAAAAATTACGTTCTGGTGGATTTGGCATCGAAGAATTAGAACGATTAAAGAAATTTATCAATAATAAATCAAAGGTTTTGATTGTTGGAACTCACATTGGCTCATTAGCAATACCACTTTCAAAACATTGTAAGGAAATAACAGCGATTGAAGCAAATCCTAACACCTTCGAATTACTAGAAATAAATCTTCAACTAAACAACATTGAAAACATAACACCGCACAATATTTTTGCTAATGATTCCCATGAAAAAGTAGAATTTCTACTCAACACAGTCAACTCAGGTGGGAGCAAGAGGAAACCAAAAAAGAGCAATTTCCTGTATGATTATGATAACCCAGAAGTTATCGAATTAGAATCTCACAGACTCGATGATTATTTACCTGAACATGACTATGATCTAATTCTACTGGACATAGAGGGGTCAGAGTACTTTGCAATGAAAGGAATGAAAGACATTCTATCCAATTGTAAAACATTAGTTGTTGAATTTCTACCACACCATCTAAAGAATGTTGCAGATATCGATGTCGAAACATTCCTCTCAGTTTTACCAGGCCATTTTACTAAGTTTGAATTACCAGATAATAAACAAGAACACAGTATTTCTGAAGTTAAGACAGTACTACAGAAAATGTATGAATCAAACATCGGCGAAGATGGAATTATATTCACTTCTAATTAGAAATTAATTTTACTATAACGGCTCAACATTATAGCAACCACCCCTCTCACATAACACATGGCTAACCCCCAAAGAAAGCGCCTTTTAATTGTGAAAGGCTCTTTTGAGCACTTCGGTGGAGGAGAAAGG
>JABIUA010000109.1 GCA_018667575.1 Methanobacteriota archaeon
CTGTAAAGCAAGTGGATGGCCACCTAGTCTTCTAGAAATAGACAACCTTACGTCTAAATCTTGTTCTTCTCCAAGAATTTGAGCACCAAATTCGTCATCTAAAGGTAGAATTTGAATTTTTTCTAGATAAGAATAACCTGTAATTGGTTCACGTCCAATAAGTACTATTCTTAACAATCCCTGGTTATTCAATTTTTGACATAATTCATCAATCGATGCACTATGTCTATCAGAAATTTGATGTATATCATCGATTACAAGTAATTGGTTTTTGCAATTCTCCATAATCAAACTCTCTAGAGCAGTATTATCTTGAGGTAGTGTAGTACTAATTTCCCATTGAGTACAAAGATCGTAAACATCTGTAAAATCACTTGCTGTAGCCCATCTAATAGTTTTCTCTTGCCCTAATAATTGACGACTAAAGGCACTTATAAGTGCGGTTTTACCAATACCTGGGAGTCCGCAGATTAACAATGAAGTTTCTTCGACCAATTCACTAATGTTGGAAATAGTGTCATCGCGACCAAAAACCTGAACATGATTGGGCATATTACCAAAAATCTTCCCAGTTTTAGATTTTTTATTCAATTTAGACTCATGGTTGGAAATATATTCCCTACCTTTCTCGGTTATGTGAAATACCTGCCTTCGTCTAGAACCTCCTCCAATGACATGACCCATGCGTTTGAAAACCATACCCGAGTTTTCAAGTTTCTTCAGTGGGCCGTTAAGAGCAGAACGAACTACTCCAAGACCATCAGCAATCCCAGGCAATGCTATATCTCTGCTGACATCCCATGAATTTTCAATATCTGACGAAAATTGACTTAGCCATGTGAGTATCCTTTTTTGGGATGATGATACCATGGCTAACGTCAATGGGAAGTACTCCGCCCTAACAAATACTGCGAAGTTTTGTTTAGCCCATACTCTAGGTATGGTTGTCCTTTTGTGTATCGCCGTCAACGGCATAATATGCCGGTGGAGTATGATGCAAGTTCATTTCCAAAAAAAGCCGGTGTGTATCTTTTCAAAACTGAACAAGGAAGAGTTCTATATGTTGGTAAAGCAACAAGAATAAATGAAAGAGTCCGCTCGTATTTTGCTTCAAATCCAGATAGAAAAATGATTACTGAATTAGTTTCAAGAGCTGACAAGATTGAGTATATCATTACGACATCGCCCAAAGAAGCCTTAATTCTAGAAAGACAACTCATCAAAGAGCATAAGCCTCGATACAATTCAAGGTTAAAAGATGATAAATCATATCCATATATTATTTTGACAAGTGAGCAATTCCCACGAATAATGTATACAAGACATCCCCCCAAAGATGCCAAACGTTGGGGGCCATTTCCTCACGCAGGTGCTGCTAAGCAGGTAATGCAATTATTGAGAAAACAATTTGGTATTAGAGACAAAGATTGCCGTGGTAAAGATGGTTGTCTTGCAATGCATATTGGATTATGTCGAGGGCCTTGCTTAGACCCAAACGGATACGATACAATTGTCAATATAGTCACCGAAGTTCTAAATGGTAAAGCAGGTAAACTGGTCGATGAATTAACTAAGAAAATGGAGGAGTTATCTGAAAAGATGGAGTATGAAAAAGCGGCCAGACAGCGTGATATGATAAGAGCCGTTAGAATAACAACTAGTCAGCATGTTGTTTCCAGTAAAGTATACCGAGATTGTGATGCAATCGGTATTGCATGGAAAGGGGACCATGCAGCAATTGTTGTACTTCATGCTGATGAAGGTGTGGTCAAAGGACAAGAGGCTTGGCCGATTATCTATCGAGGTGATATTGGTGAGACGGTTTCTATGTTCATCTCTTCACATTATCAGAATCGTTGTCCTCCAAGATTACTATTGAGCCCAACTCCATTATTCGATGGAACTACTGAGTGGCTAAATGGAAGACGACAATCTCAAGTGGAAGTAAGAACTCCTACTCGAGGAGACTTAGTGACTCTACAAAACTTGGCAACTCAGAACGCGGAGATTCAATTATCTCGCTTCATAGACAAAGCAAGCGGCTCACTCGAACAAAGAGCTGCTGACGAATGTGCAGAACTACTAGGTATGGAGAAATTGAATTACATAGTTTGCTTTGATATGGCTCAGTTGATTGGTGAAAACCGAGTTGGAGCCAGTGTATCTTTTAGAAACGGCAGACCAAATAAAAAAGAATATCGAAAATACACTGTCAAAGGTGAAGCCATAGATGACCTTAGAATGATGAGTGAGGTTGTAGAAAGATGGGTAAAGAGGCAAGATGAATGGCCTGATTTACTTCTCATTGATGGAGGAGAAACTCATTTGAATACCATTCGTAAAGTCTTAGAAAGTAATGAAGTTCTAGGTGAATTTGAACTTGCAGCGATAGCAAAACGAGAAGAAACATTATTTCGTTTAGAAAAAGAACCGATTATCCTTGACAGAAAAGGACGAGTGCTGGTGCACTCTAGAGATGAGGCACATAGATTCGTTAATACATTTCATAGAAAACAAAGAAACCGTGATAAAATCAAGGACCCATTGCAGGATGTACTTGGATTAGGTGCTAAGAAAATGCAAACTTTACTGAGATATTTTGGTGGACGAAAAGGTATTGAGCATGCAAGTATCAAAGACCTCCAAACAGTACCTGGAATCGGTAATTCCTTGGCTAAAAGAATTCATGAAGCGATTAATCATTAATCAAAAAGGTCATCGCCAACTTCTGATATCGGTTTCGATGAAGCATTCGAATAATCTTTGAATTGTTCCAGGTCACCATGCATTCCATCGCTATGGAAACCTTGTAAATCTGAGAATTCTCTGTCCCCAATTCCCACCTTGGTAGCCTGAGCAGAATTTACTTCTCTACGCTGCTTCCTAGACTTCTTCTTTCTTCGACGTCTTCGTATCATCAAGAATATAAGTGATATTATAATAGTAGGATAAACCCAAAATTGAGCCAAAAGATAAATCCAAGAAACCTTCACTCTAAACGTCACAGTATCTTCGAACTCTCCATTTGGAATGGTGTAAGTTATTTTTTGTCTACCATCAATTTCTTTGATCTCTAAGTTTCCAGATGTAGACTTTGC
>JABIUA010000063.1 GCA_018667575.1 Methanobacteriota archaeon
ACCCCCACAGCCTCAAAGCAAAGTTTCGTTTTTCGTTCCACCTATCAATGTTAAGGTGGTTTTTCGCGTTATCCGACATAGAACATCGGAAATTAATTCTCGTTGCTCAGTTTATTTTTCTGACCTTTGACGGAGTTAAGAATGTGAATAGACCAATGATTACTGCAAGTCCAATTACTGTCAGTATCCATACTGAAGAACTAGAGATTGTAAAGGCACTCGAGGTCTCATCATCGTCTACTTGTTCGAGAACTTGAACTGTTATCTGTGCTTGATTATTTTCTTCATTACCCTCTATGACGTCACCACCTCGATCTATTTCTATGCTAATTATAGTTGATTCAATTCCTTCTGGGACTTGCCAATCACATGTAACAACTGCAAGTTCACCTGCTAGTAGTATGGAAATTGTCTTGATATCGATTAAATCTGCACCTTGCTGACATCTTACCGAAATGAGTGTCGCTTCAGCATCACCATTATTTCTCACATATACGCTAACAGGAATGATGTCTCGATGATATATATCGTCGTTGGTAACTAGAATTTCTTCGATTAGTAAATCAGGAAGCGATTGTACTTCAAGGTCTAAGATTCTCTGGACACAAGTGCTCTGGTCACAAAGATTAATTTCGACCGGAACTATCAATCCTGGAGTTGGCGCATCGATAGTAATGAAGCCTGAATCTAGGTCAATAGAGGCCCAACTTTTATTGGTATATGCTGTTAAACCAGTGGAATCAATATCACTGTAGCTAAAAGGAACTAGTGTGGAAACTGCTAATTCCACAGGTACAACTGCAGGGAATTCATTCAAAACCGGTGCGTCGTCTACTGCATCAATCATTACGATGAAAGTTTCTTGCCACTGATTACCTGCTTGGTCTGTCACCGTTGTCAAAACTGTAGTGGTACCAGATACCTCAGGCTTTAGCAAAACTCGGATATCATCTTGAGAAAGGTCTACAGAAATCAGAGAATTATCATCCACATCGAATGTGACTTCTAAATCATCACTACTTGTTCTATCATCACTACAGCCATTTAGGAATGGAATAAGAATACCTCCTCCATCCTCGGTAAAGGTATGAGTTCCAATTAACCCGCATATAGGGTCTTCATCCCATTCTAAATCAAATCCTCCACTCATGGACAAGCTTGAAATTTCTAGAGCAGTAGTGCTGGAAGTTCCATTTGAATCCCAATTAAACCATGCTCGAACGATTACCTCAATACTCTCATCACCGACCTCAATAAATTGACCGATTGGCAAATCTAGATTGAAATTACCCAACTGTGCAATCGATTGAGAGGAGACTTCTTGATTATTGACATAAACTTTCCACTTCGAGTTAACTGTAGACAAGCCATTAAGACTACCAAAAACACGACCATCTAAACTAATCGATGGGTCATTGTAATCAGCGGTAATTCCTGAGATACAAGAGTCTGTACTTGTGATTCTAATTTTAGTAAATTCTTGCTGCACAAGTTCGTGGTTAGATAAAGTAGTGAATTCTGTATAAGTCTCTCCATCGGTCGATGAGGAATACTCCATCAAAACATCATCAAGTCCCGAGTCATCTAGAGTATAGTGGATTCTACCGATGATTTGACTTGGAGGGGCTTGAATGACTTCGCTGGTCCAAGAACCGGAGGAACCAGAAACACTTGATGTTAGACCACATTGCGATAAGGCCATATTATTATACTCACCTTTAGAGATATCAACTGCTACAATTGGCATTGAATGTCCTGTGAAAGTCGAGGTGGAAGAAGCCCATTCACTGCCATACCATGGATACTTAACTACAACTTCAATACCAACTGCATCTACATCTAATCGAGTATCATCAGTTGTTCCTAACGATACATAATCTAAGTCGAACTGTATATCTTCAATCATTGACCATGTCCAATCTGCCATTGTAGTGATGTTCTTTGACCATGTGCTTCCATTCATATAATCTATAGGACTTTGAGTATTAAGATAAGTGACTAAGTTCTCATAGTTGCCATCGTACTCCATGACAATCTGTACTTGATCTTGAACAAGTTCATCTGGGATATGAAATGCTGCAACTACCGAAACTGAAACCAATTCGTAAGAATTCATGCTTGAGACGTCGAAAGTATCCAATTCAATTATTGGACCAGATGTATAAGTGTACTGTAGATCTGGTGCCCCTGTCGAATAATTCGAATCAGTAGGAGTATTTTCTGCCCATGTTGTTAATTCCTGGAAATTATCAGGGCGGCTATTGACCAGAGTCATTCGGTTATCTGCAACCATGGATTCTGTGTATTGAGCATCTGATGTAAGGAAACTGACACCTGAATCTTGACTCCAAAGACTTGGGTCTGAAAAATCACCTTGGGGAAATAGATCAAAGCTGGATACTGAATGAACACTCCTTGCACTAGCATGTCCGGCAATAGGCATTAACAGCATGAGAATCAAAAATGAAACTATTGAAATTCGCTTGTGTTTTGCGCCCATAAAATAGCGACATTAACGATAACTATTGAATGCGAGGGTCAAAAGATTAATTTTTTACTAATAATAATACAAGTAGAGTTTAGCGGATTGTTGAAATACAAAGCAATTGAGGGAGCCAATACCCAGACGGCTGTGATGGTGTAGGGGTTAGCACGACAGATTGTGGTTCTGTCAGCCCGAGTTCGATTCTCGGTCACGGCCCTCCTTCAATTATTCCAGTTCATCTTTTTCTATAGAATGACCCATTCGGTCGGCTTTAGTTTCAAGATAAAAGCGGTTAGTCTCGCCAACTCCAACTACCAAAGAGACTCTTTCAACGACGTCGATACCGTATTCTTTCAACTGTTCTATTTTGTTCGGGTTGTTTGTCAAGAGACTTACTTTACTAATTTTAAGTGATTCGAGCATCGATGCCGCAATCTTGTAATCTCTATTATCTGCAGGAAGGCCTAACATCAGATTTGCATCTAATGTATCAGCGCCTTGATCTTGAAGTCTGTATGCTTGGATTTTTGCATGTAGCCCTATTCCTCTGCCTTCTTGCCTTAGATATAGTAGGCAGCCCCATCCTCTCTCCGATATCGCCTCAAGAGCAGAATGCAATTGCGGGCCACAATCACATCTCAGACTGGTAAATGCATCACCTGTCAGGCATTCAGAGTGAACTCTAACCAGAATCGGGTCGGGACCTGCCATCTCACCAAGGGTCAATGCCACATGGTCAAAACCAGTTGACTTCTCGTGGAAAACTCTAATCTGGAAGTCTCCAAATGAAGTTGGCAATTTTGCTTCGCTAGGAATGGACGAGTCTTCTACTAGGTCTAGATTTTCTTTTATCGACATTATTTCACCTCAATTATAAAACGGAATTCACCCGATTGGTCATTTATCACATTCATTGAATGTGGCATCCTTTCAATCAACATTGAGATATCATGGAGTGATTCGGGGTCATCTGCGACTACTTCCAAAACGTCACCTCTTTTCAAGTTCTTCAATGCTTTCTTGGTTTCAGCCAAGGGTACAGGACAGAAAAATCCGATAACATTTAGATGGTGCGAAATGTTTTGATTCATATCAACGCTAGACACGACCTTAACCAATTGATGCTATAATCACCTCCATTTAAATCAACCATTACCAAATGTTATCATTACTAAAATCCCATACCTCATATTCATGAGTAACTACTGCTAGCGATGTACATGGCCAATCCAAAGACTTCTGCTGCTATAGCCGAAGATTTATCATGGCCAGAAGTATTTCAACTTGGTAAGAAATACATGAAAATCCCATTTGCTCTATTATGTGTTGAAATATTTTATTGGTTCATCACACAACCTTCAGACACTCTTGTTCCGATTCAAATGAGTGAGGCATGGATTTGGAATGAATTGACTAATTTGATCTATGGCGAAGGAACAGCGACTTTGACTGCACATAATGGTTGGATGACTCAAGTTAATCTCTACAATTCTAACTTCCCTGGAAAACTCGATACTGTAGCACTGTATGTTTCTGATGAATGTGCAGGAGTCCATGAGATGATTTTCATTTCAACACTAATAATGATGACTGAAGGCGTGCCTCAGAAATTAAAAATTCGTTCGGTTGTTGTAATGTGCACAATAGTATATGTCCTCAATATTGTAAGATTAGTAGCATTTTATCCAATCGCTGCCTCTGATTGCCACTTAGACCCTAACAACCCTGTATGTCTTACAGGAATGTGGAATTTCCATGAAGCAATCTACAAGTGGGGATTTTTGCTATTACTTGTAATGATGTGGCTTGTATGGTTTAGATACGTAGGCGGCTCATCCAAAGTTCTTAAGTCAAAGAAAAATAATGAGAACTGGAAAATAAGTATTCGCTCCAACTGGGGGACAAAACATTTTCTTGTCATGGGCTTTGTCGCTATGATGATATGCTATGGCATTTTTAGTATTACAACCAATGAAATTGCGATGGATGCTAAGGAAACTCTCGACTTTTGCTCATTTTCTAAACTATCCACCGGAAGTTGTATAGAAGCTCAAAACACATGGGATAACGCAATTGACACCTCTTGGTCACTTTCAGCCATTGGAGTGGTGATTGGTGCATTAACAGTTTTCAAATTTGAGAAGAAAAACCTCGATGGGAAATGGCCATCCGAAATTCAAGAAGAAGAATAATCAATTGATGATTGATGGTTTCAAACTGATTCCATTCATTTGATTCTTCTCTAATGCCTTTATTGCTAGACCGATCTTACTAGTATGAATTTCTACCTTTGTAGAAGAGTCTTGAAAAGTTATTTCCCCTATGGCAAGTTCATCGCACTTTATCGCGTTGACAAACCAATCAGTTATCTTCCTTGATGAACCAATTTGTGAAGCAGAAGCATCTAGTTCCAATGTTACAAAGCCAAATACACTAGAATTCTCTTGGTAGTCATCTTGATGGTTGACCAGTTCGCTAGTACCGTCATTTAGTTCAGGTACATCTGACTCTAGAATCTCTAGATTATAGGTGGCGATGATTTTGGACAGTTGCGGAGAGTCATCTTTCGATACAAGACTCCATGCTTCACCACTACGTCCAATCCTACCTGTACGCCCAACTCGATGAATAAATGAGTCAATATCGTTGGGGATATCATAATTGATAACAAGAGTGATTCCATCCACGTCAATTCCACGGGCAGCTACATCAGTAGCAATGATTGTTTTGAATTCACCATTCTTGAATCTATCAAGGATTTTCTCTCTTTGATTTTGATTCAAGTCTCCATGTAGTCCTTCAACACTAAATTTATGCTTTCTCAATCTCTGAGTAGCCAAGTCGACCATTCTCTTTGTATTACAGAAGATGATTGTTTGGTCTTCTTCACTCATTCGTAGTAGTAGACGGGATAGAGCCCACAACTTGTTTGCTCTACCGATTCTAACACTGTACATATCAATAGGAGGAAGGTCAAGTTCTTCTGAATTAGTCAAAATAAATTCCGGCTCATTCATGAACTCGTTGGCTGCATCGATAATCTCTTGAGGGAATGTTGCTGAAAATAGTAGTGTTTGTTGCCTATTGGTCATTTTCTCTACTACCCACATGATATCAGGGAAAAATCCCATATCCAACATTCTGTCCGCTTCATCAAGACAAAATATTGATGCTGAAGACATATCGATAAACTCTCTTCGAGTCATATCCATTACTCTCCCAGGAGTTCCAACGATAATATCAACTCCATCTTGGAGTTTTCTTGCTTGCTTCTCGAGGTCAGTACCACCATATACAGTTATTATTTTCAAACCAGTGTCACCCTGAAGAGAATCTATCTCTTGAGATACTTGATTTGCCAACTCTCTTGTTGGAGTTAAAATCAAAGCCTGAAATGTTCCTGTAGGCTTACAAGATTCTATAATCGGAATTCCAAATGCAGCAGTTTTACCTGAACCTGTTCGAGCTTGACCAATTATGTCAATGCCTTTTCTTGCTAGAGGAATTGTATCTTTCTGAACTTGGGTTGCAAATTCCCAGCCTAGATTATCTAAACCGGCTTGTAATTGAGATGGTAAATTCCAAGATTTGAAACTTTGATTCGTGAACATTTTTTTCACCTCCGTCTCAAATCACTACGGGCCACCGAGACGGGGACAGCCCTCAACGAATGTAATCAGAAATTGTCCTTCTCTGCAATTTCTTTCTGGAGAATACCCATCCAGTATTTGCGGGCATTCTCTTTGTTTAATGGGCGACGTGTCTGCCTAACGTGTTCCAAAATATATTGTCGGAACTTCAAAGATTTGTTACGATTGACACCCTTTGGAGTTAGTCCATCCCACAAACGGTCGAATTGTTCAGCTTTATCATTGAAAGGAGAGTCACTCATAATTACACCTCTTAAGCAAGCAGTCCACTAAAGCCCCCTTCTTAACCATGCCGACAATTGAATCAAGAGAAATAATCAATATTCCTCTTCATCGGAATCCATTAAATCGAATTCTTCATCATAACCCATCATCTCATCTTGACTGACCGAACGGTACATTGGGTTAGTTTTCTTAGCCTCTTCTTTAAGCGAATCGTTAATTTCTTTGATTCTTTCTTCCTTGTTTAGAGGTTTTTTAGAATCTGCATCGTTGACAGATAGTTTATCTAAACCAAACTGAATACCATGTGCTTCTGCAACTTCCCTATCGATTTTTGGAACCGAGGGTGCAGGAGCAAGGAATTTATTCTTCTGAGATTCTGAACCTTCTAAAGATTCATCAATTGTCATCTCTGTCAATTCCTTGCGTAGTTTTGGATCCTTCTCATTCTTGAGCAAGTCTGTCGCAATTCCACGCAAGACTTCTTCAGAGTATAATTTTGGAAGCATCTCAATACATGCTCTACGAATGTTAATATCTTTAGCCGAAGCACTTTGTAGAATTAATTCTCTAGCTCTACCGCTGTCTTTGTCCATGCCCTGAATCGCCTTGACCGCACTCAATCTAACCTTAGCATCGGAATCAATGATTGCACGTTCGGAAAATATTGTGGCAAGTCTTGTCTCGTTCCTAGCCAGTGATGGTAAGGTCTTGGCAGCATTTCTGCGTACTTCGACGTCCTCATCGTCCAAAGCCCAAGAAATTAGGTCCCATGTAACTGAACCGCCTTTTGACAATAACTTCCTAAGCAATTTAGCCGCTCTCCTTCGATACATTGGGTCTTCTTCTAAGAGTAGAGTATCAATGTGGTCACAAGCCACAGAAGGCCATGTTTCACATAGCGAATTTAGCCCCTTCCAAGCAGCATCCATTCGCTTTTTATCGTACGAGCGAAGTTCATTTTGTAGAATAACTTGTACACCTGATGGGAATACTGGAGCAGAAAGTGAAAGGCATTTACTAGCAGCCTGTCTAACATCAGCCACCGGGTCATCGAGTAAAACTGAGAGCCAGTCGAATAGTTCATCCGATTTTTGGGTTGCCACTTCGGGAAGAGCAACTAGTCCTGCTTCTCTTATCTCAGGTTCATCACTTTCCAAAGCTTGCAAAAGAGTCTGGTGAGCCATAGATGCATTCTTACCTTTACCCTTAATTCTGGTCAAGGCCATAATTCCGTCAACTTTGGATAAAGTCAAGTTCTTACCTTTCCACCTTACATCAACGCTTGAAACCTCGCCTTTAGCCAGTGGAATAATGTCTGCTTTATTCAATGCCATCCATGGACCTGTCTCGGTTTCAACAATATGGTTGATGTTTTTAGAACCACTCATTTGGATTGGCTTACCCGTACGGGGGTCTCTAGCGACATAGTCTCGTGAAATTCATATTCCCCCTTGGTGCGCGCAGAAGACCGGTTCACTAGAAACTATTGCTTTCATGGACAATAAATCAATTCCAGGATTTATCAAGTATATACACCTAAATTGAAAAACAATCACCTCCTATAGGAATCATGGCGGAAGCGGATATTGATGATATCTGTAGAGTTCTCGCTGTATGTTTTAGACATGGGAGTTCACTTTCAGACCTAGATATCGAAAGGGTGTTATCTTTCGACATGGGCTGGCTATCACCTGAAGAAGCGAGTACCGCAGTTCACGCCTTAATCGACACTGGATGGTTGATTGGAGATGATGAGTCATTACAGTCTGTAGTCAAAAACAACACAGTTACAACTCCTCTTGGCTGGTTTCCTAGACCCTCCAGATTAACCAATCCTGTTCGTTATGATTCCAAATTATTCACTAGCACTTCTGAACCAACCAGCAAACCTATCGTCGAGGAAATGAAAAAATCGGAAACTAAACCAAAGGTGCAGAGTGATTCCGAAGTGACCAGTAAAGACCCTAGAGCGAAAATGGAAAGGAGACTCAAGAGATTTGTTGCTAAGCAGTCGAAACTCGATGTCGAAGAAATAGAAAGGCGAGTGCAGAGAAAGAAAAGCGCACTGAGTTTCGTAACTGTGTGGATGTGTATTGCACTAGTAGCAAGAGAGCAGGGGCTCGAAATGGATGATATAATTCAAGCCCTTTCAGCGAATTAAGCCAAGTCATCTAACTGTGGTTCAAACTCTTTCTCGATAACCTGTTCTTCCTTACTTCTCGCTGATAATTCCATAACAACAGGCAATAAGACCAATGCCAAAACTAGAGAGAATAACACTGTTATTGCAGTTATCAAACCGAAATCTTGTATCACTGGCATTGGTGAAAACATCAAGACTAAGAATCCTAAAGCAGTTGTTAGAGCACTCATTATCAATGCTACACCAGTGGTTGAAATCGAAGCCCTCAAAGCATCCCAATGGTTATTCCTTCGAGATAGTTCTACTTCGAATCGGCGCCACATGTGAATTGAATAATCAATTCCAATTCCTAAAGTCAATGCTGTAACCATGACTGTCAAGACATTCCACTTCAATCCAATTACTGCCATAGAGCCAACTACCCAAAGGGAAGCAACTCCAACAGGGAAAAGAATTACTACAGCTGGTAGAATTCGTCTTGTTAAAGAGATTAGAACTATGAAAGAGACGATTAGAGATATCGCAGTAGATTTAATTTGAGAAATCGAAATGCCATCTAAAACTGATTGAAGCATTGCTAAGTCTCCAGTAACGTATAACTCAGAATTGGATGCAAGATTATACCTTAATGTACCTGATTTAGATTCATCTCCCAGCATTGTTTCAAAGTCCTTGACTACTTGCTCAGATTGTACTGAAGTCGAAGCTTCAACACGTACTTCATTTCTAAGGTAGATAATATTCGAATCTTCCAAATAGACGCTATTATGAACTCTTTGTGACCAAGTCTCACCACTAATTGCATCTGCGATTGTATCGTTCTGCATCAAGGATTGGAAAGCGAATCCTAGGTCGCAACCCCTGCTGTAGTTATTGACATAAACACCACCGTCAGCAAACACTTCTAGATTATGCGCCTCACCAAATGCGACATCACGTAGAATAGCATCCCTAAGGATAACATATGGCCCCTCATAAGATGGGGAGGGAAGTTTACCGTCTGTACCAACTACATCGTGATTAGATTCTAAGTCACCATGCAGCCCTCTCAATTCATTTAATAAATCAGAGTCACCCTCGATGTAGACTTTCTCCTCTACTGGTTCGAATAAGACGTAGATGACTTTCCAACCAGCACTATCATAATTTTCTGCCAAGTCCTCTCTAACACCCATTATCTCCATATCTGGATCTACAAAGTCACCTAAGTCAAAATCTGTATCAAGTGATGCTGCGCCAAGTATTGAAATTCCTGATAGAAGTAATACTACTAGGAAAATACTGACTTGCTGTTTTTGTTGTATTTTAACAAGATTATTGGTGAACACTGGTAGTGTTATGGCTTTGGATACTTTTGATATTTTGGAAGAATCAATTACAACGTGAAGGGCACCTACTACGACTGTCGATGTAATGAAAGCACATATTACACCAAAAGCCAGAGCCAAACCAAATGTTGTCAATGGTGGAAGAGGAGATACAATATTTGCAAGGAATGCTGAAACAGTAGTTATTACTGCTAGAGATAGAGGGACTGAAAGTTTAGCACAAGCACGTAGCCATGATTCTGCTGGGTCAGGGTACTGTTCTCTTAGGGCGGCTTGTGCTCTTTGCAAGTGAATTGCGTAATCGATTCCAAGTCCAAGAACTAGAGGAGCCACTGCAACTTCTAAAGCAGTGAATTTGACATTGAATAGATTTAACGCCCCATAGGTCCAAATCAATGCACAAGACAAACCAAAGAGTGGGAAGGCAACATCACTAACTGAACGGAAAGTAAAGATTAGCAATACTACAACAACCAATAGCGCAAGTACTACGAGTAAGGCTAGATTAACAAAAGTTCCACTATCAATATCATGAGATAATAAATCAAGAGATACCACACCATAATCTAATCCGGAGTCCTCTGAAAGTTTATTGAATTTCTCTCTTAGTTCCACTTGAACTTCTTTTCTATCCTCTTCGCTCATATCTGGGTCGATCTCTAAAACCCACAAAGTCGAACTCGCAACTGGAGTTCCATCTCCAGTTCCGTCAGAAAGGTAGTCGCATGTCGGAGTGAAGTCAAGGTCCGTGTTTAGCAATGCAGAGGAAGCATATGTAGCTGCGGAAAGGAATTGGTCATCATTAGTCAAACGACATTCGACATCATCGTCCACTATCTCATCCAATAATTGATTCCAAGAACTGAGTTCTGAAAGATTGGTACCATTGGATTCTTCGTCTAGAGCCAATTGAAGAATATTTGGAGTTGTAGTCCATACCACAACAGAGTTATCCTCTGACATTGATAACTGTTCGATTTCTATAAGGTGTTGTTGCATCAAAAGAATATTATCAAAGGTTAGAACATTGCCCCCATCATTTCTTTCAACATCAATAAAAAGAGGTCGTGTTTCATTCGGGAAATACTCGTGAATTCTGTCATGAGCATCTTTTGATTCCGATTCAGGAGAAAAAGCATCTAAGTCTGTATTGAATTGAGGTGGCGAAGAATATAAATTTGCCAGTAAAATGACCGTAATCAGGCTAGTTACAACTAAAATTGGCACAGAGGCCTTGCGGAATTTATCTGCAAATGAGGCCATAGTCTCCTCTAACTTTGCAGTGTCCATAGAAAGGCGACATGGAATCAGTAGAAAAGTAAAGTGGTTAATAGTTCTAAAAATTGTAGAATTTATAATTTGATTACTACTATTCAAAGGATAACTTCAAAACAAGTAGGCGGCACGACAGACCGTTCGCTATGCCAGTAAAGGTACTTATCATGGAAAAAAATGAGCTGAGATTGAGAATTATTGGTGAAAGCCATACTGCTCTTCAGATGCTTCGTGAGCGCTTGAATGGACATAAAAATGTCGATTATGCAAACTATTTCCCAGGACATCCTGAATTGGATGACCCAGAATTCTACATCCGTACTACCGGCAAGAATTCAGTTGAAAAATTGCTTAAAGATATCGTCGATGGAATCTCAAAGGATTTCTCTGCAACAAGCCTCTGAAGGGGCTGAAACGAAGGCTTTTTCTGACCCATTGTCTACATTAATTGGCCTAGAGGGTTATGCCACAGAGACCAATGGGATTGGCGGTTTACTAAAATCCCGAGTTTCAGACTTCAGAGTAGAGGAAATATCTACTCCGCTTCATTTAGAACCGCGCGGGAGATTCACCGTGGCTAAGATTACATTAACGAACTGGGAAACCAATAGGTTTTGTACAAATCTAGCAAGAAATCTAAAGATTCCAAGAAATCGAATCTTTTTCGCAGGAACCAAAGACAAGAGAGCAGTCACTCAGCAATTATTCGTCATAGATGCTAATCAAAACAAAGTTGCAGAGATTGAAATGCCTGATGTTGAAATAGAAATATTAGGGCGAACTCACCAAAAAATTGGATTTGGAAACCATCGTGGCAATCGATTCACCATTGTAGCGAGAGGGTGCTGTCATGAAGACGGAACACCAATGACTGAACAAGAGGCTTTAGATGAAGTAGAATCAATAAAAGAAAAGTTAGGTCAGTCACTTGGAAACAACTTATTCCCAAACTGGATTGGTCCACAGAGATTTGGTTCTGGGAGACCAGTTACAGCAGAGGTTGGCAGACATATAATCGCTGAACGATGGGAAGAAGCGGCAATGGCATACATATCCATGCAAGGAATATCTGAGAAAGAAGATGTTGAAGAATTCCGAAAATTTGTTCGAGAGAATGGACCAATTGAAGAAGCACTAGAAATAATCCCTCAATGGCTTGGGTTTGAAAAGCGAATGCTAGAGCAATTGATCAAAAAGCCTGAAGACTGGGTTGGAGCGATTCTAAAACTTCCAAATAATCTACAACTAATGACTATTCACGCACTACAATCTGTTGTGTTTAACAAATCCTTGAACACACGTATCAAGGCCAAATTGCCAATATCGAAGCCCGTAATAGGAGACTTAGTAGGCCGAATAGATGAAAAGGGACAATTAGATGCTTCAAGTTGTATAATGGTTGAAGAGAGGACTCTGCCAAGAGTTGAGAGAAATTGCGTCCTTGGGCGCTTGACCCCTACTGGTCCATTACCAGGTAGCGAGATTTCAACCTGTGAAGGTGAAAGTGGAGATATCGAGAAACAAACTATTCGAGACATGGACCTAGAAGATGTAAGTTGGTATGTTGAAAGAATACCAAGGCTATCTACAAAAGGAACAAGAAGAGCATTAGTGACATCTTTTGGGGATTTCCATGTCGATACTGTACCAATCGTGGATGATGATACACTGGGTACCAAATGGAAACAAGGACCTGGAGAAAATAGCAGATGGCATCCTGAAGGCGCATGTATCAGATTTAGATTCACACTTTCTTCGGGTAGCTACGCCACCACATTACTTAGAGAATTTATGCAGTGTCCACTTAGACAATTGTGATTAAATCAAAGAAGTCCCATTGATAGAACTTCGATTTCACCAACGCCGTGAATTGTAGACATCTGTTGTTCAAATTCGTCGGACAAACCGCCGACTCTGTCAGACATTACTACATGAACTTGAACGAACTTTAGTCCAAAAGCAAGAGGCTTTACATCGACTGCTTGAACATCGTAAACATCACTAGCTAGTGATTTGACTGCTTCAGAGATTGCCTCAGCGTCTACATCCTCTACTTCGGAGTTAGGATTCAACTTGTATGTCATTGCTACCATACCCATAGTATCACCTCAGGGCCCCTGGTATCCACATTTGGAACAGACGTACAATACGCCTTGATTTCTGCACCTTGGACTACGTCCAATTGAATTTTCGTCACATCCAGGGCAAGGGAAAGTGGTTGAACCGCCCTCTACCAATGGAACGCCAGATGATGTACAATTTGCTGCTCTCTCACTCATGAATATACCTCAGGAACAAAGCCCCCCACGCCCTACCCTTCTTTATGGTTGCGTGAGATAATCAAAGTTGAAAATACAATATTTTAGTTCAAAATCACCGGTCAATCACCGTTATTTGGCCAGATAGACCTGTGCTGACCACTAGTTCGCCGTCTCTTTGCGTACACCAACCGGACTGAACCAGAACTATGTCGCCAATCCGAATTCTTTCTATCTGTTCGCCCCATAAAATAAGTCCAATTAACCCAGTTTCATCACGACCGCATGCAGCAGCAAGTGGGCCGTTATATTTCTTGGAATGTATAATTCTACGCGGATATACCCTTAGTATTACCAGTTCAAGTCTTTTCACTACAGTTTCAGCTTTGAGTTCACGAACGAATTGTCTTTTATGTTGCTTTATCTTTCTTCCTAATCTTCCAATATATGGTTTTCTTGCCATAAGTAAAGATTTGAATTCAATGTTAATCAAAGATTGGTATCATTCTGTCTTCTTTTTCCTAACTTGGAAAGAGGAATACACATTTTCTGGACCATCATCGATTTCATTACCACTAAGTTTAGGCTCGAGTAACTTTTCATATGTCTCTCTAATGTTGACATTCTTATTCATCATCCATGGCATAAAGTTTCTACAAATTAGATAGACTTCTGAAGATGAATTCCTAGAAGCGTCAGGAGAGAACCTTCTAACCTCTGAAAAATACGGTTTTACTGCCTTGATTATCTCTTCGACACCAGTGCCTTGGAATAACTTAGTAACGAAGGATCCACCTTTACATAATAATTTCATGGAAAAATCAAAAACATCAGCGACTAATGTCATAGCAACCGTCTGGTCAACATCCCACTTACCAGTGATGTCTGGAGAAATATCAGAAATGATTGCGTTAATTGGACGATTTTCTAATTCTTCGAGAATTCTTTCTTGTGTCAAATCTTCAGTAATGTCCCCTACTAGTAGTGTAGCCCCTTCTACAGGTTGACAAGGCTCTAAATCAACACCAATTACGACTCCTTCATCACCAGTCAGTTCAACTGCGACTTGGGCCCATCCACCAGGGTGGCAGCCGACATCTAGTATGACATCGCCTTCACGAACTAATTTGAATCTCTTTTGAATTTGGATTAATTTAAATGCCGAACGGGCTCGATAACCACTAGCCTTGGCTTGACGTCGCCAAGAGTCTCGTTTGTGATTCTCAATCCAGTGGTCTGCCATTAACCCTCACCCAAACCATACTAGAAGTTCATGCAATTGAAACCTCTTGTTGGAATCCACCAATACATAGGGATGAATAGGGTCCACCGCTTGGACCGACTATGGCAAAGAGGTTGATGGCAGCAAACTCCGTGCCAGCCTCAAATTACATAATTGCAATTCTTGTTTTTATCATCATTTCAATTCCATCTTCCAGTGCCATTGTGATAGATGCGAGAGAAAACTGGGATGGACCATATGAAGTGTCTGGAGGAAGAACGCTTCTAGTTGAGGAATTGAGCGCCACATGGTGTCCAAGTTGTACCGAAATCGACCCATACTTGACGGAAGTGGCAGACTCGCATGGTTCACGCATCTCGATTGTCACTTACCACCCTTCAGATGATTTAGATGCCTTCCAACCCGAAGCATCCCAACATCGTATAGACCGATTGAAGTCCACTCACCCCGAAATTGGCTCAACACCTAGTTTCATCGTCGATGGTGGGAAAATGCGTGTTGGACCTGAATCATGGCCAGATGTGCAAAAAGATATTTTGACGAAGGAAGTAAATAACCCAAGACCTAGTATCATTAAATTTGACATACAAAAGATAGATGGACAGATTCAGGCATCTGTAATCGATTTCCAGAACCGAGGGAATGGGGAAAATATCTCACAGTTAACATTCATACTCGCTCAGCATTCTCTATCAGTACCTGAAGAAGCAGTCAATCCTGGCGGAGATACCAGAGATAGGGTTGTGACTGCTGTTGCTGAATGTAATCTACAGAATAATACGATAGGTTATTCTAATGGATTTAGTAATGTTTCCATCAAAAATAATTCATGTCAATCCGGCTTTAGTGTGATATTAAATCAAGATGTTTCCAAGTTTAGCTTGGTATTAATTCATGAAAGAATACATGAGAACCTCAGCACTCAAGACTCTTCAGTAAATACTTACGGAGTTGTAGAATTCTCGTATAGAGATATTGAGGTTTCAGATTCTTGGAATAATTTGATCGCCATACTAATTGGATTCACTATCGTTGGTTTTTTGTGGCATTCCTACCAAAAAACAAAGAAATGAGTTGTGAAATTCATTTATACGGCATTTAGTTTCACTTTTCCGGAGTAAAACGAACATTTGACCGCAGGTTTGATAACCTCTCGCGAGAATGTATTATCATGGAAAAAACATGGGAGGATGTTGAGTGGCAAAGTGATGAACCTTTGAAAGAATGGTATGTAGAATATATCGCAGTAGTAAACGATGAGCAGTTCCATCATATGTCAGTACTATACGGAGAAGATTACTCAGATGTACAGCGAAGCCTCCTTCATGAAGTTAGACGCAGTTACACTGTCGATGATAGAATTGATGTCACAATAATTAAAATTCATGAAACTGACCAAAAGACAGATGCTACTTTATTCGAAGGAATGTTTGTCCCCTGATCACTTTTCTTGATATCTTATTTCGATAATATCACTGGTGTTAACTAATAAATAATCATCATATTGATTGATTTGTTGACCTCCAACAGTCATTATCAATTCATGTGTTGAGTTTACTCTGTATTCAAAAATTCCAGTTTCATCGAAATGATGCCCCCAAATATCGAAAAACACTCCTATTGGAATATCTATGTCTTCATTAGATTCTATGTGTAACCTTCCTGAGTCATCATGGGTATGAACAGCATGCATATTTTCTCCGTCTTCATTACAGACATCAGTCAAGATTCCTACATTTCCGGGAATGGGCTCCTCATTACCATTGATGAGGATTTTTAGCACCGCATGATCATGTCTTGCAAGCCCGTTATGGTCTAAGCAATCTTGAGAAATAGGGTCAGGATCAGTTGAAGAGTTATACAATTCGCCAGATTCATCAGTTGTATTACTCGAAACATTTTCTATCGAGTCATCTGACTCATCATTAGAGGAGAAAATCGTACTTAGAGAAATATCATTCTCTCTAGCCAGAAGTGCTAGAAGTAAAATTAGACAAACTATAGTTACAGTAGCCCACGTTTTACTCTCTTTATTCAAACGAGCACCTCATGACTTGTTCCACTCATCTCTCTTTTCATGTAGCCTTCTTAGGCGGAAGAAACCAACAAATGCAGCTATATTAGCAATATGGGCAGTAGTACAGTAGAGGCATATCTTCTCTTCTTGAATCTCGTAAGAGACTAATAATCCGATTACTAGTAGACCTATTCCTGTTGTCAAAACACCTATATTGATAAATCTCTCAGAGAGGGGATGATTTGGTTCTTGCTTAAGCACGAAGACTATGAAAAGTAAAAGAGCAAAGGTAGCCATTCCAATGAGGCCCCAAGAGAGTCCAAATACTGGGTCCACGTTCAGTTTGCTGTTTCCAAGTAAATCATCACAAGAAAAAGTTGAGGTTGAAGAACAGAAACTACCACCTTCGCTAATTTTCGAAGAGATCCAAAGAGTCTGAGTAGAAACTGCAAAACCTGCAAGTGAAATCAGTTGAAGTCCTGAAAGCAAACGCCCTCTAGCAGTCTTTAGGGAAGGGAATCTGTCTGCCAAAGAAGATGTAACTGAATTTCCCAATGGAGAAACGATTAGAAAACCGACAAGAGTTGGTATAAGATAGACTGCAACTAGAACATTTGATGACAAATCAAACACTCTCCCTCGGGACTAATCTGAGGATTGCATCGCTAATCTTTTCATCAGCATGTTCAGAGGAGGACCAAGCAATTATTCCATCAGGCTGAATCAAGAAATAATTCGGTGTACCAGGAATCCCCCATTCTTCCATATTGTCTTGGTCTATATCATCGATATATGGGAAGTTGTGATTATACTCTGAGCGGAATTGCTCAATTTCTGCCCTGTCTGAATCGTGTCCTTGAATGCTAAGTTCTGTGGCACTGGCTAAGAAGTTGACATGTGGGCCATTCCAATCAGCATTATTGACACTAAATGCATTTGCATATTGACCATATTCATCAGCAGATTGTTGACAGTATGGACAATCAGTATCCATAAATTCTATTGCGACCCACTGGCCACTAACATCGCCTTCTTGCCAAGAAGTATTGAAATAACTACTGAAATCAAATTCGGTCCATCCTGAACCATTGTAGAACTTACCTTCAATATCGGGTGCTCTTTGTCCTTCATTAGTACCGACTGATATAGGATTAGCCGTAAAAGCAATAATCATTATGCCAATGAAAAACAGTGACATGACTTTAATTAGAGCACTTCCAACAGTACCAGCATTTTCATCTTCAACAATATTAATATTCATAATTTCACAGTCCTATTTCCTCGATTAAGCATTTAGCCGTATGGCGTATAGCATCCTCGCTGTTATATCGCACATCATATCCTGTTGAAAGCATTTTGCCAATTCCGAGCATTGCTCTAGGGATATCTCCTGCCCAACCACGGTCTCCACCAGTATACTCTATTTTAGCATCGAGGCACTTTGTTTCTTCGACGACAATCTCAGCAATTCGAGTCACTGAAGCAGTATCATGACTTCCTAAATTGAACAGATTAAGACTCTCATTGGAATTTTCCATCACATGTAAGATTCCATCAACACAATCTCCAACTTCCATGTATGACTTCTCTTGAAGTCCATTGCCTAGAACTTCAAGACGTGATGGGTCTGCCTTGAGTTTATGGATGAAATCAAAAATAACTCCATGAGTGCCTCGGTGACCGATGATATTTGCGAATCTAAAAATCCATGCTTGAAGACCAAAAGTACCAACCCAACTACTGATTAATCCTTCACCAGCCTGCTTACTGGCACCATAAAGAGAAATAGGCATACAAGGGCCATGGTTTTCGGGAGTAGGCATAGGAGCATTTTCACCGTAAACCACAGATGAAGATGCAAAAACTATCTTTTTAACATCGCATCTTCTCATTGATTCAACAATGTTGTAGGTAGCGATTGTACCCTGTTTCAAATCTGTATCTGTTATCTTTGTTCCTAATCTAATGTCAGGATTAGCTGCTAAGTGAAAAACACAATCTATTCCGTCCATAGCACCATGAACATCATTAAAATTGGTGATGTCCCCTTCGATAAAAACTACCGAACCTGAGTCAATGTGGGCTTGAATAAATTCGACTCGACCACTAGATAAATTATCCAAAACAACCACTTCGTCGCCCCTAGAGATCAATCTATCAATTAGATGTGAACCAATAAATCCGGCTCCACCAGTCACAAGTGCTCGCATAGTTTAACCAACTAATGCAACCGTATAAGGAGAATGGTTTTCTTGATAGTACCAAATGACGAGTTTGATAACCTTTGAAATTAACAGAGATATTTCCTGCTGGCTCAGTCAGCAAGGTTGTGAGAAAATGGTAAAACAAAAAATAGAAAAAATGGAAACTGGAAATAAGAATGAAGAAATGGAAGAGAACAGAAGCCTACTGGTTGGCTATGTCAGAAAGAGTAATGCAGGTGGAGCACTAAAAATCTCTATCAATAGTGATGCTTTTTCAGATTGTTCGACATATGTGACCAGCGATGGTCAAACATATGTTCCATTGGTCATCTCTCTAAACGCATTAAACCGTGTTATTGAGGGTGAAAGGGCAGTGACAACGATCAGTCAAATGCTAGATTAATTATCTAAAAGTTAACTGCAAGTCTTGAATGCGTTCAAGGTACAAATAATGCCTGCAACCGCTCTATGGAGCGGTTGTGGGCCCTAAGTAAGTAATTCTAAACTAAATCGATTTTTATATCAATACCAATATATAGTCACGGGTGACCGGTTATTATGTGGAAATGGGTGATGCACACACCGATGAAACCAAGCGTTTCATTGTGGCAGGGATGCCAATGTACAACGAAGAGGAAACCATTGGTACAGTAGTTACTATGGCTCTAAGGCATGTTGACGCTGTGATTTGTATCGATGATGGCTCATCTGATTCCAGTGCAAGAATTGCAGAGAAGTGTGGCGCTATAGTGATTAGACACAGAGTCAATCGTGGCTATGGTGGCGCACTAAAATCACTTTTCATAAAAGCAAAAGAAATCAATGCTGATGCATTAGTAGTATTGGACAGTGATGGACAACACGAAACTTCAGATATTCCAAAGTTACTCGAACCGATTTTGTCTGGTCAAGCCGATTTTACTATTGGTTCTCGTTTCATCAACGGCGGTGGAGGAACTGATATGCCGGCTTATAGAAGACTAGGAATCAAAGTCATAACTGCTGCAAGTAATCTCTCTAGCGATTTAGGAATCAAAGATACACAGTCAGGATTTAGAGCGTTCTCTCGTTCAGCAATCGAGAGACTAAGGTTTGACTCGGAGGGCATGGAATTATCACTTGAGATGCTCGAAGATGCTCACGATAAGAATCTAACAATTCAAGAGGTCCCAACAATCATTCGCTATGATGTGCCAAAGGGTTCGAACTTTACTGCAGTATCCCATGGATTTACTGTATTATCTTGGGCACTACTCTCACTTTCACAGAAGAAGCCACTCCTAGTGCTAGGAATTCCTGGACTTGGACTTCTAGCCACCGGTGCTGCAATGGGTCTAAATTTGGCGCAAGGCGTCACAGGACAAATTGATAATTACATTGGAACGGGACTCTCAGCAGTATGGATTGGAGTTTTGGGACTCTCGCTAATGGCAACTGGACTGGTTTTGCAAAGCGCTCGAGGATTCTTGAAACACCTTTTAGTCAAGGAATTTGGTTTGGACTAAACGCCAACTGTTAAATCACCCTAAATTCGGCTATTCGAGTAACCGGTAATAGTATGGTTCAAGACCCTACTATATTTCGACTAATCATGAGCGAAAGGAGCGGACCTGTACGGGACGTCTTCAATAATGTGTCACAGCAATTCGCTACTATCCGTCGAAGGGTGGGCGAATCAACCACCAAAAAACTCGATACAATGTATGGAAATATTCTTTCATCACCTGCTACAGTAGTTATTCTTCTTGTAATTATTGCAGCCTTTTTTGCTCAACAAGGCATGGCATTCCAAGACCAAATAGACGATGATGTCGAGATATTTTTACCAGATGGAGCGCCTTCAACAGAACTTTTACTAGAAGTTAGAGAAGAATGGTCTACCGACATTACTGTGATATATATCCAATCAAATAATGCCGACCCCAAACTTGACGAAAATGGTCAACCCATGTGGGTACAAGGAGAAGACAATATTACCGATAAGGCAATACTTGAGGAAATTAGTTGGGTTGAAGGCGATGATAGAAATATTGGTGGCGACTCAATTAGTAGAGGTATTGACTACGACAAGGACGACCATGGAAGGAATGATGGAGTATTATGGATCATCTCTCCCGCCCAGATCATAAAAGAGATTAATTCAGCTGATGGCCGTTTTAACAGTTCTTTTTGTACAAATATTGTTGATACTCGTGACCCTGCCAATATAATCGGTTTCAATATACCCTGTGAAATGCTTCCACCAGGAGGCGAATATGCTATCCCAGAGCAGGCACAAATAGACCGTATCATCGAAGAGTCAAATGGAAGTTTTAACGCTCTAATTAAAGATACTAATGATATGGATCTGTCCTATGATAGCGATGGAGACGGAGACCCAACAAATGACATGGACGGCGATGGGATATGGGATACTACTGCGATAATAGTTGGTATGAGTCAAGATTTTGACCAAATGGAGGATTTTGCAGATTTCAAAGAGTTGATGGCGCACTTTGAAAATGTTGTCGATAACCGACCGGAACAAAAAACCGAAGTAATGACCGTCACTGGATTAAACAAAGTTCTAGAAGACATTTCTGAAGAAATTTATCAGGACTTAATCATGATTCTACCTTGGTCCGTACTATTTACTATAATCGTCATCACAATATTACATCGCTCCTTGAAAGTTGTACTAATCACAGGACTTCCAATTGTAATGGCGCTTGCAGTGACCTTTGGCACATCGGTTATTCTTGACATTACACTAACGCCGATGATTGTCGCTACATTCCCAATTCTGATAGGTTTAGGTGTCGATTATGCTTTGCACATGGTAAATCGAATTGAAGAAGTGCGGCGAAAAGAATTGACTAAGATTCACGATGAGAACGAAAGAAGAAGACGCCGTGGAGAATCTCTAAACCAAGTTCCAGATTTATGGGACTTAGAATTCTACAAAAAATGTGTTCTTGAAATGACAAGTTCCACTGGAGTTGCGGTTCTTCTATCTGCCATGACTACAATCATTG
>JABIUA010000138.1 GCA_018667575.1 Methanobacteriota archaeon
ACCTCAACTGAAACTCCAAGTGATAAATTGAACTTAATTTATGCATGGGATAGCGACCATCTGGATTCAGATTTAGATGGTACAAATACCGGTGAAGTGGATTTCTATGGAGTTGAATATACCATTGAAAACCTTCCTGCTGGTAATTGGATTGTAACTCTAACAGTTACAGATGATGATGGAGAGAGTACCTCTACAACTATCGAATTAAATGTGGCAGAAAAGCCAGCAGATAATTTCCTTGAATCGATATCAGATACTGTTGGAGGAGTTGGTAGTATTGTCATCATCATTCTACTGATAGTAGTTGTTGGACTCGCAGCGTTCCTTCTATTGACTAGAAATTCTGACCCCGCTAGTGATAAGTATTCCAACTTAGACCTCGCAATTGGAACACAAGGTAGCCAGTTTAGTGAACCAATACCTGCTCAAACATATCAACAAGCCGAATATGGAGCATATGACCAACCTGCGAGCCAACCCGCTCAAGACCCATATGCTGCTTACAATCCTGCACCTGCTCAAGCGGTTGCTCAAGACCCATATGCTGCCTATAATCCTGTACAGACTCAACCTGTTGCTGTACAGCCAGTTGCAGTACAACCTGCCACACCTCAAACCCCACCGCTACCAGCAACTGGACTACCACAAGGATGGACAATGGAACAATGGCAACACTATGGCGCTCAATACATGTCTGCACAAAACGCTGCTCCTGCTCCAGTTCAACCAATAATTACAGATACTAGACCTGCAACTGCAAACTCAAATCTAACAGATTTACTCGATGATTTGGACTTGTGATGTGAGAATTGATGGCAAACCTTTGGCAGTTTTTTGGATTACCCGACCCTGAAGGGTCAGTTAGTTCGAAGAAAAAGGGTAGATCTAGTTCTAATAGAACTAAGGCCACTAATCTGCAAGACGATGTCAGCCAACAGACTCTGATTCCTATTGTTGATTCAATACCTGAAACACCAACATTAATTGAAGCGAGTTCAATACCTAAACAAACTATAACTCAGGCAAAGAGTAGCCTAGTCGCTATACCTGCTGGCTGGAAAGGTCCTGTTTCTGCAGATGGTGAGCCATTTCACGACTTAGGAGTTATCACTTCGCCAAGACGTTCATTCCCTTCACGTGCACTGCGTTATGTAGCACCAGATGAAAAGAAACGAATTCCTACCCGTGGAATTGGACAACGTATCTCAACTGGTGATACTGTGATTGTAGATTTACGGAGCCTTGTCCATATGGATGCACACCAGAATGCTTGTAGAAGAGAACTTAAGATGATGTGTGAAGAAATCGGTGTGGAGGTGTTCTCCTTAGATGCTGAGGACAAACTATTGATGATTCCTGGAAGTGATGTAGTGGTTGACAGAGGAAGTAATCATTTAGGGCTAAACCCCCTAATGTGAATTATCAGTGTCGGCTATTTTCTTAAAAGCCGAGTGGTTTATCACTGTTCATGGGGGAGAATAGAGGCAAAGAGATTCTCACCAAAATGAGTGGTAATTATATTTCCCATTTTATGTCTTCAGGATTAATGGTATTACTATTTCTCTTAGCAGTCTCTTGGTTGTCTTACTCCACTTCCGACTACTCATTTCGACAAGATAACTACCAGCTTGAAATTGCTTACATTTTAACTTCGTTGATTTCACTCGGCTGGATGATGTCGATGATAGTTGGGATCTCTTTTGATTTATTTCCACTAACTCATAACCTTGATTCATATAATCAAACTCATTCAACACATTATCTATTCATCAATATTATTGGACAAGTATTGATTATTGCTGGAATATTCTCAAATAATCTACAATTACTGTTCGAGATGAGTACTATCGGAATGGTACTTCTATGTTGGGGAATAATTAGTATTGCATGGCCGAGTTGGAAATTACACAGAAATTCTGTTAATAATAATATAAATTGTGGTAATGTAGCGCTAATCCCTTCTGTGCTGATTCCAGCTTCTTGTTTAGTTATTCTAAGTTGCTGGATATTTAGACAAACTACTGGAATGTTGGAATTTGGACTTGCTTTCAATGTCATAGTCATGATGGGAACCATCTCGTTAACTCTTATCTTAGCACATTTCAACAGGCGATTAAGCTGGGACGTAGTTAAATTCAGTTATTTCCGACCGGTTGTAGCAATATATCTTGGACTTGCCATCTTACATTCTTTCGCTTCTATGTGGTATGCTCGAGGAGATGTAAGTCAGACGATATTCGAATACACTCTAGCAGCACCCCTATTATGGGGATTTATCTCAACAAGGCCATTAAAGACGATTAAAAACGCTATCGGGTCAATACAAAAACCACATTCAAGACTCATAGGTACTGCACAGTGGTTCTTTTTAGTAACTGGAATTATGGCAATAATTCCTGACTTTTTTCCTGGAATATTCACCAACATCACGTATGTCGGATTTATGTTCTCATGCGCAGTCCTTTCTACTTGGGGGTCGGGGATTTATCTCCACCAAGATCACTTACACAAATCAATTCATAATCGTCCGGGATTGTGGTCAATAATTATAATAAATGCGATAGGTATAATGTCATTATTTCTTATTGGATTTAAAGTCACTATTTTTGGAGACTCTTCGGACTTAGTTTACTTCTTCATGAGAAGTTTATCTCTGGGAGCGATGATAATTTGTATATTCATATTACTGATTCGTGACTTATTCTTCTCAATGGATACATGGCATAGAGTACCGATGTCTTTGGATAGGTATATTTCATGAGAACTCTTTCGAGATTTCGGTAATAACCGACATTGCTTCTTCAGCAATTCCTAGAACCGTTGATTCTCCACCATCGACTAGAGAAGCGAATTTCGACATATCTCCTGCCAAATCATAGCCACCAGCTTTACCCTTCCATGAACCATTCAGTACCAGTTCAACCAAATCCTCATCGGATAATTTCTGGAATTCCACAATTGATGAGTCTGTAAAAAATGTCCATTGTCCTGAAAAATAAATCCCTGTTGAACTCCAAACTCGATGTCTTCTGCCTGAGAGTCTGTGTAACATCATAGCAGCCTCGACCTCATCTTTCGGCTTACCCAATGCCACTCTGTCCATGTCTGGGTCAGCCAGCATTGTATCGCTGACTACAATCATATCAAACTCGTCTAAATGTTGTATGGCATCGGCTTTCTTCTTAGAAATTTGAAGTACCTGTTGTTCGACTTCGATTTCATCTGCGCTTTCATCAACTCCAATTAGAGCTTTACAAACTATATTTGGAAATAAATCAATCAGCATTTGCTGGCGCCGAGTGGAAGCAGAGGCAAGCCAAACTCTTAGCATGATTCGCCATAGCGTCGCCATTATGTTTCTTTCCTTCAAATGAGGCAAAAAAATGAGACATATTCAAGTGATAGATGGTATTGGATTAACTGGTGCTAGCATGAGCGACATCCAAAGAATCCCAACCCACATTGAAGGCTTAGACGAGAATATGCAAGGCGGAATTCCGCAAGGACATATCTGCTTGGTTGCTGGTGCATCTGGTGCAATGAAATCCAGTCTAACATTCTCAATGCTGTATAATGCTGTTCTCTATGGAGAGACAAGTGGAATTTATGTAACACTAGAACAAGGCAAAGATTCTCTACGTGCTCACATGAGTAACATGGGAATGAATGTCGATGACCCTCGTGTGAGAAATAGAATTGCAATTATCGATTTGGTCGACCTGCGTGTCCAATTAGATGAGCAAGGAATGAGTAATCGAGTAGACTGGATGGGACAACTCATCAAGCAACTAACATCATATCGTCAATCTATTGGTTTTGAATTATTGGTTTTTGACTCTCTAGGTGCATTCTTCACATTAACTAAGATGGAAAACCCTCGAGATGAGATATTTAGGCTCTTTGAAGCGGTTCGAAGACTCGAACTAACTTCATTCTTTATCTGTGAAATGACAGGTGAAGACCACAAGCAATTTGGCGAATATGGAATTGAAGATTACCTTGCAGATGGAGTAGTTCACTTGGTTATGGAAAGAAGTGGTGATGATGTTAATCGAAAGATGAGCATAATCAAGATGCGACATACAAACCATATGCTTGGATACAAACCATTTACATGGAAACCTGAAGAACAAAGATTCACAACTCTGTGATTATTCAACTGTTACAGATTTTGCTAGATTACGTGGCCTATCCACATCGCAACCTAGTTCTAATGCTGTATGATAAGCGATTAACTGTAGTGGAACCACTGTTAGTATAGGAGATAAATCAGAATGTACCTTAGGTATAGCGATATTAATATCCCCTTCTTCACTAATGTTATCTCCTTCTTCGTGAATTAATATGATCTTAGCACCTCTAGCTCTACATTCATGAATTGCTGAGACTGTCTTTTGCTTGACATGGTCATTTGGTGCAATAAAAATCACTGGACTACCTTCTTCCAGTAAAGCAATCGGCCCATGCTTCATTTCTCCTGCTGGATAAGCCAAACATGGTATGTATGCCACTTCCATCAATTTCAAGGCACCTTCCTTAGCGACTGGTGCAGACATTCCTCGTCCCAAAAATAAAACGCTTTTCGCATTCTTAACAGCATCAACTGCCTCCATAATTGGGCCTTGATTATCTAGATACTCTTCAATCAAATGAGGCATCTGTTGGAGTCCTTGAATCAAGTTCTGTCCTCTTTCCTTGCTTATCGAACGAGAACGTCCGACTTGTATAGCAAACATAGCAAGTGCAGCAACCATGTTTGAAAATGCCTTAGTTGAAGCAACCGCTTGTTCTGGGCCTGAGTGAATGTAAACTCCTTGGCCACACTGTCTTGCTATTGTTGAGCCAACAACATTGACAATTCCATGAACTTGACCACCTTTGAGTTGAATTTCCTTAATTGCAGATAAAGTGTCTGCAGTTTCTCCTGATTGTGTCACAGCAAAATGAAGTGCCTGTGGATTTATGACTGGGTCATTAGTTCTAAACTCACTCGAAATATGTGCAACTGCTGGAACTCTAGCTAATGATTCAATCAAGAGTTGGCCAATCTCTGCAGCATGCATTGCTGTTCCGCAACCGAGCAATCGAACATGAGGTAATTTTGATAATTCCAAAGGAGATAATTTCAATCCTCCTAGTCTACCATTACCCCTAACTCGGTCGAGTCTACCGCTGATACAGTGACGTAAGGCGTCTGGTTGCTCGAAAATTTCTTTCAGCATAAAGTGTGGGAAGTCACCTAAATCTGCTTCTCCCCACTCATCTTCTAGAACAGTGATACTGGCTTCTTTGTTATTACCTGTTAACGAACTCATCGTTATAGAATCCGAAGTTAGAGTTGCAATATCTCCATCTTCCAAGAACACAACCCGTTGTGTATGGGTTGTCAAAGCATGTGGGTCGCTAGAAATAAATATCTCATTGTCGCCCTTACCAATTATTAGTGGAGAGCCATTTCTCGCACATACCATGACATCGTGATTCTGAAAAATAGCACAAATTCCCCATGTACCGTGTAACTTCGAAACAGTTCTGTGCATTGCTGCTGTAGGGTCATTATCTCTCGATAATTCATAGTCTAGAATATGCGCAATAGTTTCCGAGTCTGTTTCGCTACTTAGAGAAATTCCTTTTCTTTCTAATAATGTTCGCAGAGAACGAGAATTCTCAATAATCCCATTGTGAACAATAATTACCTCACCCGAGACTGATGCATGCGGGTGAGCATTCTCATTAGAGACCACTCCATGAGTAGCCCACCGAGTGTGAGCGATACCAACATTACCTGGAACATGCTCTGGAAGAATGGACTGTAATTCTACTACTTTTCCGATTTTTTTGTAAACCGAAAAAGATTCATCTTTGACTGCAATTCCTGCAGAGTCGTATCCTCTATACTCCAAGCGTCTAAGCCCTTCAACTAGAATTGGAGTCGCCAATTTCGCACCCATATAAGCAAAAATTCCACACATTCAATTCACCTATAATTTTACGACCGTAGAACAAATCGGACAAATCGTTTTCTTCAACATCATATCTTTGACTGTGAATTTTGCTGAGCATTCAGAGCAACTTACCTCTCGTTGTGGAGTTGGCATACCAGCAATAGGTGGAAGATTACCAAGTGGCGGTAACGCCCCATCACTTCCAATAGGAGGAAGGGCAGGCAAAGGAGGAAGGTCGAGTTCTGCGTCTAAAGGAGGCAAAGTAGCATCTAATGGTGGCAAATTAGCCAGTGAAGGAGGGTTTGCCAACATCTTTTCAGTGATTTCAGCAATCTCTCTTTGCTGTTTACGCTTCATTCTTCTATCGAGTCTACTATTACCTTGACCTGATTCTATTTTTGTCTCAAGGGTTTCGGCCAATGTCGATTCCTTATCCTCTTTCAATTCATTCTCTAATTTTATTTCAACGGTTGATTTAACTACCAATTCCTCTGAGTCTAAGTTGATTGCTAATTCAGTATCATCTTCTTCAATATCCACCATAATGTCAATACCATCATCATCGACTTGACTTTGCACAACAAATTCAGCTTCTTTTTCTCTACGAAGAGAACGAACTGATACGACTAATCCAACTAGTAGTACAACCATCACAAAGGCGGAAACACCGAGAATAATCTGTTGGGTTTGTCTATCACCAGGCAGTGGGTCGAGTAAGGAATCCAACAATGACTTAGAAGAGTCTGGTACTTCTTCAGCTTCAAGAGATGCTACGCTTCGAAGCGAAAGAACACCGCTGCTAGAAGAGAAGGCGATGATTCCATCTTGGTTTAAACCTGCATAACCTAGCATGAATCCTTCAGCGATCATGTTTGACATAGCAAATTCCATTCCATTGCCATTATCACTAACTGTCCCATATCGAGTCACAGGTCCGTACACGTTAATTTCATCAAAGAATACTCTAACTTGTTCTCCATCTGAACTAAGTTCCAAGTTATCTGCACCTTGAGCATCAAAATAAGTAGGCTCATCTACAGACCAAGCATTATCAGTTACGACATATGCGATTTTAGAAGAAGCACCGGTACCTTCAATCCACGATGCGATTAGTATATCTCTGTCATTTTCTTCTATTGTCTCTAACTGTGCATTACTTGCATCATCACCGACTGAATACTGGAATGACCAAGATGATTGCCATTCTTTACCATGCGCATACATCAAACCTACTCTTTCAATTCCCGATACATCGTCTCTATTCTCTTGATACAAAATATGCAAGTTTTCCTCACCTAATGCAATTCCCAATGAGTCTCCTTGAGATGGTTTAATGTCAATATTGTATAGAACATTACTGATGCTCCACGAACTTTCAACCTGTGGAGTATCTGATATCATAACAAAAATTGAGGTTGAATCCTGCCAAGATCCTCCAGTGGCAATATCTCGGTGATATCCTCCAAGAACCATTCTCTCATCGTTTTGAGTTAGAGCAAGACCCCAGTAATTTCCTTCTGATAATTTGAGTGGTGTCATGTGGCTCTGTATCGATGTAGTTTCACCAGAACTAGTGATAGAAGTCATCGAAATATCAGTCATAAAGTATCCAGATTGACTCAGCCTATTCTCTGTCCAAGCCGCTTGCACAAGGCCGTCATCTCTCTTTAGAACCGCTAATTCACCAGCCCATGAATCTGCCAGTTTTACTTGTCCTGGCGCTGATAAAGAGTCAGTGATGGTCCTAACAAGTAGTTCTCCATCTAAAGTAGTAAATAGTAATCCACCTTCATCAAGACCTACGAAATCTAGAATAATTTCATTTGATATCAAGTCTAATCTAACCGGAGATCCAATTTTGATATTATCAACAACAACGTTGAACCTAAATTGACTATGCTCAACCTCAACTCCGTCCCCTACTAATCTTGCTTCAAACTTGGTGCTTCCAAGTATAGAGCTCGATTTATTTATCAGAAAACTAACTTCTTCGTATCCAGAACTTGATTGCGAGCCATCGATTTGCAAAATCATAACATCATCAATTGGTTGATAGCCGCCTCCACCTACAGATTCTGGTTTATACATGTATAATTTCAAAAGGAGATTTGTTGCATCTGTTTGTCCTAAGTTATCAACCCTTACCTTTAGTTCATAAGGCTCGTCTGGAGCAGGAATTGGCGGGGAAGTTTTCACCGCACCTGGCATAAATCTTAGAGTAGGCTCGACAGGTCTTTCGGTAACTTCAAAGTTGAATGAATAGGTATTGTCATCTCTCTGTAAGTCGGAGTGAACATTTGATGGGTCAATTATGATTGAGACCTCGTGAGTACCAACTTCTGTGGCCCACCAGTATAGTGTTATTTCTTTTGAATCTCCTTCCTTCAGTGAACCAACTGTTTTTGTCGATGAATAAACCTCTGAATCACTACCAGGGGCGTCAAGTTTGACAAATACATCGTTTACATCTAAGTCTCCAACGTTGGCGATAGTAAAGTCAACTGTCAGGGCTGAACCTGCCACAGCAGATAGCATTGGTAAGCCAACTTCATCCTTAATTTCAACAACACCTGTAAAGATAAAGTCAGGTGCTGCTGGTTGATTATCAATAGTGAATGTCCTCCTAACATCATCAGTCTTTAGACCACTTTCATTGACCATTCTGAAACTCAAACGGGTTGAACCATCTGTAACCTGTCTCGAATCCCAACTAAATGTCCAATCTTGGTTGCCAACTTCTAATTCTGGCAAACTCATGCCAAATTCCCAATCGCCACTATCGACCTTAAACTCGATATAATCGTGTTCAACACCTTCCACTGTTCCAGAAAAGTCTACATTTCCTTGAAGCGATGTACCAACGGTTGGACTAGCAAGAGTTATTCCCATTCTTGCTAAATTGATTACCCGGAAATCAACGGCTGATTCAGCTTCTGTATCCGTGTCAAACGCCCTAACGCTAACAATAACATAGTCTTCATCAAGCTCTATCCAGTCTGATTTAATTGTAACATCAAGAAACCAAGAATCAAGGTTTCCACCAGCGATTGTCCATGGTTTTAGTTCCTTGGAATTGCCAGATTCAAGATATTGAATTATATTAACTTGGATTTGGTCATATACTACGCCTTCAGGAACATCAGTTGTTCCTGAAATAGTAACCCTACTACCTTCCATCCACCATGAGTCATTGGTCGGTTGTGAGATATCAACATGGTCGCCCGAGCCGTTTCCAGATGGTGGCGGAGCAACAACCCCACCTTCTAGAGGAGTACATGGTTTGTCAAGTGCCATATCAATAGCACAAGATGCATCGATTAAGCCAAAGCCCCATTCATTGTTCCAACGGTTGGAAACAGATGTCTCAGAGGCTTTATCTTGCTGGAATTCTGAAGAATTCCTAATGATGTCTCTAATCTCTAAAGCATCGAGTGAAGGATTGGCTTCAATCACAGTTGCAACTACTCCCGATGCTATTGGAGTAGCCATGCTCGTTCCATCTTTCTCATCATAATCAGAGTCTGCCTCTGGGCGAGGAGCACCTGGAATCGAAGTTCCTGTTGCTGCTGTTGCTGAAATTATATTTGAACCAAAGGATGCGATATCGGGTTTCAATTCATCCCAATCATCATCATCTCCATCGCTTAGACGTGGCCCTGAATTAGAATAACTAGCAATTCCATCATCCGTACGATTTACTGTCCCAAAGTCGCTTGCTGCTGCTACAGATAAGCCGTAATCAGCACTCGCTGGAGACGGTACTCTCTTCGTACCGTCATTGCCCATCGCAATTACACAGACAATGTTTTGCTCAAGAGTAGCATTGTTGACCAACCTTGCTTCTGTTCCTGTTCCATTATCCCCTTCATCTCCAGGGTTGAGCGGCGAGGATACAGAGCCAAAAGACATCGAACCAATTTGTATACCTTGAGCCGAGGAATTATGCCCCCAGTCCTGGTTGGCATTATTTATCATCCATTGGATACCATTTAGAGAATATTGAGAATTTGTACCACCTGCATCTGTTAGAACTTTGATATCAACGAGATATGCGCCCGGGGCTGTACCAGTGTGCAGTCTAGAAGCATCTCCAGTTCCTAACGCTGAACCTGCAACATGCGTCCCATGGCCTTGCCCGTCATCTGGATCTTGACTTCCGTCTGGATTAGATGCTGTGGATGTAGCATCATAACCTGCGACCCATTTATGGTCATCATATGAAGTAGGGTTTCCAGCATCTGGTTCATCATCGATATCATCAAAATCATTCAAAGAACGGTGTTCATTATCTACGCCGGTATCTAGAATTGCAATTACCACTCCATCTCCAGTATAATCTCGCTCATATGCTGAAGCAGTATAAACATCAGATGGAAATGACCTTGTTGCTTTAGATGCAATATTATTCGAGGGAACCATGACATTTTGCATCTCGACTACAACTACACCATCCAAATGGTAAATATCCATCAGAGCGCTAACTGGAACTTTGTCAACAACAATTGAGTCCACACTGTCGAGGGTTTGAAACCAAGCATCATTTTCAGAACCAATCCATGAATGACTCCTAAGGATTGATTCCAATTCCTCTGCTTCCTGTTGCCCAGGATGCCAAGCATAGTCGACTACGATTGCTACTGTCTTCCTACCATCTTCACCTAGGATTGCAGTTGGAGATATTGATTCTTGACCTGCCAACACTCTTTGCAGCCTATCATCCATTCCATTCCAATCTAAATCAGGACCGTAAGAAAGCCACCATTCATTTTCTTCTGACGCTGGTTGTGATGTTCGAAGGTCGGTCCTAAGCGGTCTTTCACAAAGTTCTTCACCACACATCAAAGGTGGTAATCCTTCGACCATGATAGGGCTTGCATGAGTGCTTTTTTCTACATCTGAATCGAGATCATAGGAGTTTGCACCAACGCTGAAAGAAGATAGGTCAGAAATTAAAAAAATCATCACGATTAGCAATGCAGTGCGTTGCATTTTCGCGCTTGTAAATGTGCGGCTCATTTCCTTCCCCAATGTGTGCAGTATGGTTCATGCTTTGAGGGTATCCTTTGAATGTTCACTCCCCAGCCCCTTTAGGGGCTTGGGAGAGTATGTTTAAATTAAGGCCAATTGAAATGTTCCGGTTCGCTAGAACATTGCATACGAGGGCCGTCAAAACGTTCGATAACACCAATCTTATTTTCACACTCAGGACAAGTAGCCCTATCTGCAATGTGCTCCATCCAAGCGATGCGTATTTCTGGCTCATCACTAGAGTCTAGTAGACTTTGCATTGCCTCTCTAAGACTCTTAGGCACTTCAAAACCTCTAGACGACCAAGGGTCCTCAACTGTATCCAATTTCTTCATCGATTTTTTCATTCTTCTTTGCTTTGCGAACACTTCGGGAGAAGACGAAGGACCTCCATCTTCAACACCGAGCGGTGTTGGACCTCCTCTAGCGACTAATGGAAGCATGACGTATGACAACACGAAACCTCCGAGGTGAGCCATATGAGCAACATCGCTTGGCCTAGCCAATCCATAATTGGAATATGCTCTAAAAACCTCGATTGCAAAGTAAAAAAGTGCAAGATAAATCACGGGCCATTTTCTGATTAAAATAAGAGGAAATGGGATTTCATCTTTCGGCCATCCAGCAAGGTAAGCGCCAAATAGTCCAAACGCAGCACCAGAGGCCCCTAGAGCGGGGGTTGTAGAGCCGATATTAAATAGATACCAAGCAAAGGAACCACCAAATAATCCAATTAAATATATCGCAGTAAATCGCTTCATTCCCAACCGTTGTTCCAAAGGAATTCCGACAAGAGAAATAACTAAAATATTGCCTAGTACGTGAGTAGCATCAAACTGGCTATGAAGGAATCCGGCAGAGAAGAAAGTGATCCACCCCGATGGTTCACTGGCTCTCGCAGGTATCATCCAAAGGTCGCTCCACAACCAAACATCTACCCACCCTTGATTAGCAAATAATGTCCAAAATACTTGAACTAAATAACCCAGTAATAATCCCACTGTAATCGATAGCGCAATTGATGTTTTATTTCTAATAGAGTAAATCAAAGGCCAAACTATTACTCCAATCCACAATAAGAAAAGCGCCCATTCAACACCATCGAAGGAATTGAACTGTGCGGCCATGTCAATGCTTTGAGGCCTTCACTTTTGAACTACCGCAAATATTGACTGCTAGGGGAGCATTCATTGCCGTAACTCTCGTCGGGCAATACATGGCAGATACCCTGCTTGAACTCGATGGAGTCTCAATACGTCGCGGTATCGATATTGTATTATCGGATTTTAGCCTCTCACTTGTCGAGGGTCAATGTATCATATTACACGGTGAAAATGGTTTGGGAAAATCTACTGTCATCGAAGCAGCAGCTAGGCTACTACCGATGGAAAAGGGCGAAGTGCGCCACCACAAAAGTATGGTACATGATAGTGAAGGAAGGAGAAAAAGTCCTAAATTTCCGTTTGGTCTAACTCTTCAATCTAACGGTCTTGTACCTAGTCAAACTATTCAGCAGCATCTCGAAACTGTATGTGCAATATCCCAGATGGAGTGTGACTTGACCCCGATTTTGGAAAGTTACGGGCTAGCTCATCGTCGCCATGATAAAATCGCACACCTCTCAGGTGGCCAGCAGCGCAAGGTTTCTGTCATCTCTGGTCTCATTCCTGGAATGTTGAGCAAAAAACCACGCTTGATTTTACTTGATGAACCTGACTCAGGACTCGATGATGCATCCATAGAAATTCTCAAAACTCACTTGAATCAACTAAGGAGTGCAGGGCATGGAATATTGATTGCCACCCACAATGAAAGGTTATTTGATTGCGCAACATCGCTTCACGACCTAAATGAGGAGTCTAAGCGTGAACCTGAATCATGTGAACCATGGGAAAAGATAGGCAAGAAGGCTGAATCTTCCTTTCTATCTACAAAAATGGGTTGGAAGTATAATGCCTCGACGCTAATCTCCATCCAAAGAAACTGGTTGGCATCATTACTAGTGGTTGGAACATTATTGGCACTTGTTGAACCACTTTCTATCTCAGACCAAGAGGTATTAATCATGGGCTTTGTTCTTGCTCCTGCATTCACTATGGGTCTTGTAGGAGACTCTGTAACTTCTATGCTTCAAGAACAAAGGGCAATCGATTGGTGGAGAGCACAAGTACAATCGATTCCGAATTCCAATATTGAATCTTTTCTTAGCGGATGCATATTAACCACTTTCTCGATACAGGTTTTCTTGCAAACATTTGATTGGAGAATTGTCTTAATCGGTGGATTGGTCGGCTTCGCAACTACATTCTGCCTCCGATTCTTACAGTTGAGCACCTTGAGGCTAGCACGTACAAATGCTGTTTTTATTCGACTATTAACTCCGATACTCATACTACCTTGGGCAATGGTTGTCGAATTCTGTATAACACTTTGATTTTGATAAAAAGTCCAAGGTGCAAGTTCAAAAAGTATGCCATAGACGTGAGTACATGCGAGTGCGCCACGGCGAAGTTTTACTCGCTACAGGGTTTCTTGGAATTATGACAACCCTATTTCTTGCATTGAAGTGGGCCCCAAGTGTTTCCATCGATGCATTTGCATCTCCTGCTGCTCAAAGAATATTCTACTGGCATGTACCTTCGGCATGGGCTGCATTCATCGCATTCAGCGTTCTATTTGTCGGCTCAGCCCTTTGGGTATTCAAACGTAGCCCGACCGGTTGGAGATTACATGTAGCCGGCTCTGAAGCAAGTTTGGCTTGCGGCCTGATGGCAGTTTGGTCTGGTTGTGTTTGGGGTGCTGCTGAATGGGGAACACCGTGGGATTGGTCTGATGTTAGGCTAAACACATTTGGATTACTCACTTTACTTGCTCTATTCTTAGTCCTTGGAAGACAGAGTCAACCTGATGGAATTGAATCAAGAGATACTTTTTCAACATTCGGATTATACGGATTTGTCCTTGTCCCAATAACCTATATCGCTACAAGAATATGGCAAATACGTCACCCTGGACCTGTTATTGGCGGTGGTGAAGATAGTTCTCTTTCTTCTGACATGGGCCTCGTTCTACTTCTTGGGGCTATTTCATTCACTATATTAATCGCTGGACATATGGTCATGTCGGCACGCATTACCGAGTATGAGCAAAGATTGGAACGATTGCAAAATAAAGTAGATGGAAGGATTTGAGATGGAAGGAATGACATATTTGACAATCGCATACTTGGGCATGATTCTTGGACTTGGAATATGGACTTGGACGGTGGTGACAAGAAGTAGAAATCTTCAATCACGTATCGAAGCCTTAGAAGATAGCCTTGGATTGAAAGACTTTGAATCTGATATTCTTGCTAAAGAAGCCAATGGAAACGAGTAAAGTAAGCCACAGGTTCAAGGCCAATGTTTTGCACCCTCGGTTTGGTGAGTCAAATGTCTTCTAGCCTTGGAGATGATTTTTGTTTAGTTTGTGGCTCGCCGCCTCCTCTTTTTGGCGAACGGATGTGTGAGTCTTGCTTGAGAAAAAGAATCCACCTTGCAGAAGTTCCAGAAAATGTCCCATGGGTTAGATGTGCCAGATGTGGTATAGTTGAAATTCAGGGCAAATGGGTTCATTTTGATGATATCGATATTTGGGATGAATTGGTTCAACGCCACTTAAAATTCCATAAAGATGCTGAAGATGTACAACTGGCTGTAGAAACTCGAACTGTCTCTGACCGACACACTTTGATTTATCTACAACTTGAAGGAGTAATCGAAGGTTTATTGTTCAAAGAAGAGCACACTATGAGAGCCAGAATGGCGAATGGAGTATGCCTAACATGTACTAGAAGAGCTGGTAATTATTTCGAAGCGACTGTACAACTTCGCTCAAGTGGTCGTAAACTTTCAGAAGAAGAGTATGTAAAGTTAAGAGCCACACTGGATGATGTTCTCAAGCTATTATCAGATGACCCTATGTTCTTCATCACTAGTGAAGGTCAGGTTACTGGGGGCTATGACGTGGTACTTGGAAGCAAAGGATTAGCCCGTTCTTGGGGCCGACATTTAGTGAAAGAATATGGTGGACAAACAGTAGAAACCAATTCTACGGTCGGCCGTAAAGATGGTGCTGATGTCACCAGACTGACTATGCTTTACCGAAAACCAGGCTATGACCTTGGTGATGTAATTCGATGGCGAGATAATTTTTGGCGACCCTCTACATGGACTAAGGATGGTGCTATCGTGGAAAGAGTAGACCGGCAAGAAAGAACTGGCGCATCATGGAGAGATCTTGAGTCTGCTAATGTTGTTTCACGAATGTCTGAACAAGTGGTTGTAGATTTGATTACTCAAGATTCATCTGTTGGTGAATTCCTTGACCCTCAGACTTGGATAATGGCCTCGGTTCGACTTCCTTGGGACCATCAAGGGGAAAAAATAGTAAGATTATCTCGTGTTGAAGGTGAGTGGATTGCTCTACAGAAGTTAGCCTTGGATGATAATTCATTGGAGGAAGTTGTATGAGTGACGAGATTGATTCAACACCAGATATTGTAGAATTAGCAAAGATTCTGGATACTGAGGACATGATTGGATTCACTCGTGCTTTTGTTGATGATATCAAGAGAGGCTTAGAGCATGTAAATCTAGAGCGATTTCCTTGGATCGAGGAGATTGCAAGGCAACAATGGAACGGAATCATCTGTTTAGGAATGGGGGGTTCTGCTGCAGGAGGAGATTTCTTGGCAGCATTAACCAACTTGAATGGTAAACTACCAGTTCATATTCAGAGAGATTACAGTATGCCATCTTGGTGGAATAAATCATGGCTGGTCCTAGCGACTTCACACAGTGGAAATACTGAAGAGGCACTTTCTGCCACTGAAATCGCATTAGAAGCCGGAGCGACCGTAGTTGTAATATCAACTGGAGGAATGCTAGCAGGAATGCCTGAAATTTATTCCAGATGCCATCTAATCCCATCTGTAGGAGGTCAACCTCCACGTTCAGCATTTGGCCATATATTTAGCAGACAACTAGGATTGTTGAGACACCTTGGAGTCATCGAGATGCCAGAGCAGAACAGTGACAAGCAAATGTTGGAAAGATTACAATTAGCATGTGATGGATTTGATATAATTGCTGACCCCACCGGAGATTTGGTTGAACTTGCATCATACATGGAATCTAGACCTATTGCGATTGTAGGACCTACTGAATTATCGCCTGCATTAAATCGATTTAAGAATCAACTGAATGAGAATTCAGCACGATTCACAAGGATTGGAGTTATTCCTGAAATGAATCATAATGAAAGTGTGGCATGGGGCGGAGTTGGCGGAGACAAAGACCCTGCATCAGATCAACAGGTTTTGTTATTCTTAACATGGGATGGAATGCATGAGCGTGTAGCACACCGTATCGATTGGATGATTGCCCATACAACGACTGACTTTGCATGGAAAATGCAAGGGGATGGGAATACATTGCTTGAATCTCTACTACACCTTTGTATTGTGATGGATTGGTTGTCTATTGCATTGGCATTACTGCATGGCAAAGACCCTGCGGCAATTGGGCCTATATCGGCATTGAAAGATTTTCTCAATGCTAAAAACTAACACATTAGTATACTAGCCCAAGAACAAGTCTTGGGTCTGGATATATTTTCAAGGCAGAATCTCTATTCTCTTGCTCTACTACTCCAGGCATGTCATGAGTTTCTGGTTCAATAAATGACAATTGGAAGTGTACATGTGGAGGCCATCCTCCGTTGATATCCTCGCTTCCTACTTTTGCAATCAGTTCACCGGCCTTGATTTGCATACCAACCTCAAGGTCCGTGAGGCTATCCAAAGAAAGGTGACCGTGAAGAGCCCATATCTTTGTTTTCGGCCTCAGATTTCTTGAGCCTACTTCATCAGGTAACGAAACATAATGTTCTGTGATGATTGTTGGACCATATGAACCGTCTTCAGAATTATTACCAAAACTGTGTATTAATCCATCTGAAAATGCGTATACAGCAGTATCTACTGGAGCACCAATATCTAATCCGATATGGACATCTCTAACTCCGCCGAATAAATCAGTAGTATACATCCCTGGTCGATATTCATCATATCTGCCAATTTGGTAATCATAAGGACAAACCCATGTTTTATCTTCACCGCGAGTGAAATCAAATACCCAGTATTCATCTGGCAAATGTATCACTGGATGAAACATGTCTCCCTGTGCGACCATGACGCGGTGAAAGAGTGTTTTCTTTTGATTCTTAGCCGAACAATCAAGACCTAAGGGCGCTGGGGTTTAGCCATGATTCTCACGAGTTTACTCCTCTTACTCGTGAGTATTCTACCTGGATATGCTTTGTGTAAAGTCTTAGACGGTAGTGCAGATTTATGGAGGAAAATCTTGCTAAGTCCTGCATTAGGATTACTTCTAATCTATGGCGCTTCTGGCTTATTGGTACTTAGCGGTCTATGGACTACAGGCCTAATGAGCGCTATTTTCCTTCTACTAAACACATTATCTCTAGCTCACATAAAAAGAAGAATAAATTTTGAAGATAGGCTAACTCCATGGCAGAAATTAGAGGCTGTGATGCATGGTCAAGTCTTAGAAACTGAGGACCAACACATAACTGAAGAGGCTACAGCACAACAGTGGTTCCAAAACAGACGTTCTCCAATCTTATTTGCTATCGGCTTTCTTACCGTAATTGGCGTATTCTTACTTCCCTTTTTCCAAACACTCCCGTTCGGGGTTGATTGGATCGGCTTTTCCATGCTTTCAGGCCAATTATCCTCTGCTGGAGATTTATCTCTGCCGGGTACCAATGAAGGATTTTGGACATATCCACCAGCATTCCCGGCTCTATCTGCTTGGATTCATGACATATTAGGAATCGAAACTGGACGGGCTGTTTTCGAATTAGGCCACTATAGTTTGGTTGTAATTCTTATCGGACTTGCAGGAGCCCTTGACCATCATGGAAGTGGAGCACACGGACTATTGGCACTATCATTAGGATTCGGACTATTTGCTAAGGCATATGATTCAGGATATCCCACCGTATCTAGCCAACTAGGACTTGTCATTGGATTACTAGTCTTACTCAGACCATCTTCAACTAGAGGAGCACATCACACTAGAGGATTTATTGTTGCAGTAATTTGCGTAACATTGATTCATCCAACTGGGTCAATATATCTTGGAATGCTAATGGCCGCCCACATATTTATTGGTAAGAGCTTGAATAAACAATATAGCGAAAATATGCAGAAACTACTGCTTACTTGCTCCATTCTTTTGACCATTGCTGGTGCTATTTCCATACTTATTTTAGCACCAAGAATGCTTGATTCTGCCGTTTTTGCCGAATATGGTTGGCAAGGCGGTAGGCCTCTTCTGACGTTTAATGCAATGCTACTTTTCCTGGGAGTTATCGCCGGGTGGAAATTACGTAAAACAGTTGAAGGGCGATTATTGCTCACTTGGTTTGCAGGTTTATGGATTTTAACTTCCATACATCTTATCGCTGGATTAGAAAGTATTCCTGTACTTTCATTACTCTCATACACTCTTTATTCGATGGGGATTCATGCATTCCATGTACCTCTCGCAGCCCTTGTTGCCCTTTGGTGGAGTCCTACAACCGGACTAACATCACTTGAAGAAAAACGTGGACTGATGAGTGTTGGCTGGGACCCATCAATGCCCCAAAAAGTTTCATCTGTACTGACTATTTTTGTCCTAATAGGTGTCATATTTGCTAACTCTGTAGTTTGGGAAATAGCCAAACATGAAGAATTGAGGCCAATTACGCAAGGTGATTTAGAAATCCGTGAGAAACTTTCATCCTTACCAGATGGGAGTATCGTCTACTCAGAAAATGCTCACTGGGGTCATGTTTTTGACCCTCCATCAAATGTAGAACTAACAAGTATTCCGACATTAGGTTTGGTACAATTAGACTCCAGTATTCATTCTAAAGTAACTACTGCGATATATATGGATAACGTACCAGCACTCAAAGAATATGGAGTCGACTATGCAATTACCTCTCCAATAGGAACGATGGGGTGGACTTTGGCTATGTCCCCCACTTGGATGGAAATTGAAAATGTCAGAGGTAGTAAATTATGGCAATTTAGGCCACTGAAAGACGCTGAAGTATCAGAATTCGCGGTAGTTGACCGGCAAAGTTGTGATCGTGGTTGTGAGATGAGAATCGAACCATGGAATGGGCATCGATTTTCAACTCTCGAGAACCTTTCAGATGATAGAGCCTTTATCGAGCAAGGTACTAACTCGGAAATAGAATTTATCAATAATGGAGAATCAGAACAAAATGCTACTGTTTGCTTAGTTTACGAAGCAATCGGGAAGATTGATGGCTTGTTATTATCTTATCAAGGAGTTCAAACTGTTGAAATTGAATCTCCTTCGGGGTGGAATGAGCAATGCTGGACCATGAACAATACTGCACAAAACATGGAGTTCGAATTATCTTGGAATGACGATTTGAAGCCCAATAAATGGTTCAACCCTACAGGACTATCAGGTCGAGGTGACCGAATTATGGATACCAGCGGCATTCGGCTACATTGGCTAGAAATACGGTAAAACACAATATATTGACAGAAGCCATCAATAATGGCCACTCGTGTTGAGACTCAATGAGGAATGTTGTAATCATGCTTCCAACCTTGGATGAAGCCAAGGGTTTGGAAGTTGTAGCAAAGAATATTCCTAGTCAAAAAATTAAACAAATGGGTTGGAACTATCAAGTGTGGGTAGTCGATGGAGGCAGCACAGATGAAACTAAATCCATATCCCTACAAAATGAATTTCATTTTATGCCTCAACAGGGAAAGGGCAAAGGGGCTGCGATGCGTCTTGGCTTCACTAAGTTCTTACAATCCGGATACGATGCACTGGTAATGTTAGATTCTGATGGCACATATGACGCCAAAGAAATACCTCATTTTCTCGATAAACTTGCCAAGAATGATGTTGTTGTAGGTGACAGGTTAAATGGTAACATTGACCCTAATGCAATGACTCGTCTGAATTATTTTGGAAATCACATATTGACTTGGCTTGCAACTGGAATGTATGGAATAACAATAAATGACTTATGTTCTGGTTATTGGGGATTTACAAAAAAGGCGATATCAAGAATGAAATTAAATTCGATGAAGTTCGAAATCGAGGCAGAAATGTATACCTCTTGTGTAAAAGAAGAATTGATGATAAAAAATATCCCAATTCGATATTCTGCACGATTGGGCCATGCTAAACTTGGCTCGATATCTGATGGTTGGAGAATATTTCGTAAACTGATTGTTAGGCGGATTTTTGGCTCACCTATCGAAGCAAAGATTGGCAAAGGGAATTTGGATATCGAATAAGCAAGAACTCAAAACAAATCACGCCGCCGACTTATCATGAGCCGTCGCCCATGTATCGTACTAGGTGCGAGTGGTTTAGTCGGTCAAAGACTTCAACAGAGGCTAATCAATCATCCATTCTTTGAACTTAAAGCGGTTTCAGGAAGTAAGCAAACTGCCGGAAAGCGTCTCGATGAAGTTGAATGGCGCCTTGAACAGGAGAGGCCAAATTTACCTAACTTAGAAGTTCTTGATTTGAATGCTGAAGATTTTCTCTCCTCCTTGGATTCACTTGGAATCAAGGTTGCTTTTAGTGCACTACCTGATGATATTGCAGCCATAATTGAAGCTAAACTAGCAAAATCAGGCATCATTGTCTTCTCTAATTCAAATGCTTACAGGAGAAAACCAGGAGTACCTTTAGTGATTCCAGAGATTAACCAACATCGTC
>JABIUA010000060.1 GCA_018667575.1 Methanobacteriota archaeon
AATAAATTGCCATAGGTGTTTCAAATTAACTCTTGTATTATTTCAATAAGTGAGAATTAACCGTTGCTTTGACAGCCCTACCATTCAGGGAGTCCATGACATTCTTCGCTATGTCTGTACCAACTCGACTTTGTGCCTCTATAGTTGCAGCACCTATGTGAGGAGTGCCATGAAAATCAGCATGATTGAGTAATTCATGTTCAGGATCAACTGGTTCATGCTCAAAAACATCAAGCGCTGCAGAAGATATCACTCCTTCGTCTAATGCTTGCAAAAGACCATCTTCATCCACTATTCCTCCACGTGCACAATTCACAATATGATTTCCACACTTAAGTCCTAATCTAGACTTACCTGGCATCAATTTCATCCTCTCGTAATTCACTAAATGATGGGTTTCATCAGTCAAATTACAGTGGACAGAAATATGAGTACATGATTTGAATAAATCGTCTACATCTTTATGCAGCCTAGTTGATTGATTTCTGGCCACTTTAGGCGGAAGATATGGGTCATATGTATGAACATCCATACCCATTGCTTGAGCAACCATCCCCACACCTTGAGCAATCCTACCAAATCCGATTAATCCAAGTGACTTACCCGATAATTCTGTACCAGTCATTATCTTTTTCTCCCACTTACCTAACCTAAGTCCTCTGTCTGATTTACTAATATGTCTAATCGATGCAAGAAGGTGAGCAATAGTCAGTTCAACAACCGATTGGGTCGATGCAAGAGGTGCATTTACAACTGCAATACCCGCATCTGAAGCTGCTGCTAAATCGATATTATCAACACCAACACCAGCTCTCCCAATCACTCTTAGATTACCTCCTGTCGATTCAATAACCTCTTTTGGTAATTTAGTAGCGCTGCGAACGATAATAGCATCAAAATCTGAAAGACATCCTTGTAACAATTCTTCCTTAGAGAATGATTGCAGTGTGACTTCATGGCCATTTTTCTCTAGTAGTCTAACAGCATCTTTAGACATCCCATCTGTAACGACTATCTTGGCCATGATTTGGCTATGGCCATAAAGGCCATGAAACTTGTTGAATCTATGAAATCTTCACAACCATTGAAAACAGATTGAAGCCTCGGGGTATTGAGGAGTAGTATGAGTACAGAAATTGACGTTGCCGGTTTACTCTGGGCGACTGGGATTTTATCTATTCCAATATTGCTCGCATTACCGATGCGACTAGCATGGAGACTTTTCATTGGAGTTGGCCATGAAGAATCACAATACCGCAATTCTGTGCGTCAGATAATCGATGCTGGAAAACAAGTTTCACCATTTAGAACTACACTTGATGATTTGGCACGAAGCCTACATATCCAACCTTCAAAGCAAAGATTAATCGAAGCGGATTTATTTCATCCACTGACACTTTCGCATTTCCTCTTACTACCAACCATAATCATATTTCCACTAGCAGCAATTATGGCTCTTCCGATTATCCTTCTAGGGCTGCCAATTCTTATTTTGATAGAGTACTTGTTAATCCGTAAAAAAATATTAATTAAAACATTGAAAGAGATGGAAAGAGTTCTTCATTGGCAAGTCATTCACATTCCAAAGCCTCATCGAGGTTCTATTGAAAAAGTAGGAAATGTAAATGAATTCTCAAACCATGTAATCCATTTTAATTATGTCCCGCAAGGTGCCTTTCTTGGACTGTTTGCTTGGCTAATTGTACATTGGATATTCAATTTTGATTCATGGGGCATTGAACTAGCAATTTCTGCATTTTTGTATATAATTCTCCTTGGGGGTCTAGGGGTACTTAATACTGCATTTGAATCTGATTTAGTGTTTGTCGACCCAGCCAAGGGAAGATTAGTTCCTGTCGACCAGTGGCTTGAAAGTATACTTAAACCAGTTGTTGGAATTGGTTTACTTTTCCTGATCATACGTAATCTAATAGATGAAGCAAGAACTGATAATCCAGTATTATTTGCTTCAACTGTAATATTCTTACTCTATGGAGCATCAGTAGTTGGTATTGCGTACAAATGGGGCTATTCTATGTGGAGAGGAGACCAGGTTAGAAAAATGTTTGAACAGCAGATTGTTGAACATTTGAAGCCATTATCATATGACTTAACTCGAACACGCGGAAGAATTGAGTTCAATGCCCAAATGACAATGGACGAAAGATTAGCACTACTTTCTGAAGAACCTCAGCGGCAATTATCGTTTGCAGATTTACAGGCCATTCCTAGTGGTGAAAATAGTGGTAAAGTTCCGAGTAATCCGATGAAAAAGTAACTACTCCAACCACGGAACAACTTCTGGTATCTCTCCAAAAATATTAGCAGGTAAAGCGACCTTCATTTTTGAAACATAGCCTAATTGTTTGATAGAGTCATTCTGCCAATCACGGTATTGCTCCCATGAATTCATACTAAGAATAGGGTTGTGCTCTCTGTTCCATTGAAGCGTTTGCATTTTAGTGCCAGGAGGATCATGTCCCGTTTGTACTATGACATGACCCGGAAATTTTGATAGGTTGACTAAAGAATTCCAATGATCTTCCATTCTGCCACTTGGAAGGTCATCTCTACCAACTCCACCTTTACCAGTAAAAAGAAAATCGCCAGTGAAGATATTATTATCCACTTTTAAAATCATAGAATCTGCTGTATGGCCTGGTACATGGTGAAATGTGATAGATTCCTCACCAAGAATAAGGTTCGAATTTTCATCCACATATTTCGAGACACCTAATGAAGCTGTATCTTTCCACATAATATATTCGCAATTTGTTTCTTCCATAAGCGTAAAGCAGCCAGTGATATGGTCTGCATGGGTGTGAGTTGCAATGGCATACTTCAGAGTCAAGCCTCGACTCGCAACAAGTTCAACGTATTTCTGAGTAAAATCATATACAGGGTCAATCAAACACGCCTCAGCACTATTTTCAGTAACAAGAAGGTATGTCTTTGCCCAACCTTCATCATTTAACTGTTCGACACGCATGTATCGGCTAAGTGAAGGTTATACTTCAAATTACACCCGAACAGGCAATTAGAACATCATAGAATTACGAGATTTCAAATTAGAGAGACTTGTCGGATATATATGACTCACCCTCAAACCGTTGTTCACTTGGAACACGATGGTAAGGTACTGCTGGTTGACGATGATGGCATTGGTCCTCAAATACCTGTCAGAGGTAGGACAAATATAGAAAATGAATCACGTTTCCCGACAATTCTAGAAGTTGAATCTTTTGACATCAAGTGGGAAAAGTTACTATCGATCAGAATGAATATTGGAGGGAATGATTTCACGGTCATCAAAGGTTATCCTAAGATTCCTTGGCCAAAGAATTGGGCTTGGAAAGATGATTTGATTTCTGATAATTCTGTACATCCTATCGCTAGAGAATCAGTATATCGCTCAATACACCGTTTGGTATCCAAGGTGATAGTAAGAAATTCATCTAATCAAATTCTACTTGCTCGAGTTTCAAGAGGTCACTTCACCGGACATTGGACACTACCTGGTGGATATATGGAACACAATGAACATCCAAGCACCGGATGTGTTAGAGAAGCCATGGAAGAATTAGGTCTCGAATTGATTTTAAGCAAGGAACAACCGATTATCACACAACAAATATTCACTGATGAAGGAATATCATTTGTTTCGTTCACTTATCATTCGAAATGGAATGGAGAATTGGATGAATTGCAACTCCAGGAAGATGAAATCTCAGATGTCAAATGGTTCGACGAAAAGTCAGCCTTAGAGATTGTTCCTTCTCACTTTGACAGAGAAGCGATTAGAGAATCTTTATCTTAAAGTGCAAGGATATTTTTCGCTTCATTCAAAGCATCATCGAGTCCGTCGGGATTACTTCCTCCGCCTTGAGCAAATGTCGGCCGTCCTCCACCGCCGCCTGAAATAAGGGGTGATATCTTTCTTAGAATGTCTACTGCATTATATCTCTCGCTGGCAATAGTGTCTTCAGTGGTTGCAATCATCAGTTTGCCTCCACCAACTCTCGAACCAAGAATTGCTAATGTAGGATTACTAGCGTCCAATGTTAATTCTTTCAGCATCTTAGTCATCTGCTTCAAATCTCCATCACTTTCCATAACAACGATTCTAACACCGTCTTTGGAATGTGATGAATCATCTCCACCAGAGGTTTTAATTCGAACAATTTCCGCTTCTAGGTGTTGAATACGCTTACGCTGTTCCTTCCACTCTGTGAAGAAACGTTCAGCAGTTCTTGGTAGGTCTTCAGAGTTAATACCAAAAATATCT
>JABIUA010000159.1 GCA_018667575.1 Methanobacteriota archaeon
ATTCTTACTCAATTACATGATTTAATTCTACAAGCGATTGGAGAAGGACGTATCTCTAGAGGTGAGCGGATATTAGTAGTGCTTGCTGAACCGGTTGACGGAGTATTTTCGATCGGTACTACTATGCTCAATGCCAATAGATTTGCTAATTTGGCTCAAGAAGTTGGTATCGAACTAGAAGTTCTTACCAAATCTATGGAGTTAGCAAGACATATTGCCAGTAGAGGTAGAGAAGGTCATTCCGTCGGGGCTATTTTTGCAATAGGTCCTTTACCAATACTTAGAAAGCATTCTACAGCACTAGTTCTAAATCCTTTCAAAGGACATAATTCTGACAAGCGAAGTATACTTCTCAAGGATAACCATGAAACATTTGCCGAATTTGCTTGGCTTGATGGAGCAGTTTTCTTCAACAAAGAAGGTATAGCAAGTGATGCAGGTAGATATATTCAGGTTCCAGCAGGAATTACAACTAAATCTGGTGAAGGTGGTAGGCACTTAGCATCAAGAGCGATTTCACAATTGGCTGAATGCCTTGCGATATGTGTTTCTTCGTCAGGAACAATTACCTTGTACGTTAATGGTAGGGATCGCTACAAAGTAAAGATGATTTGATCATTCAGATTCATCAGCAATTATCTTATGGGGATTTAATCCTGTTTCTGCAGATTCTAGCCTGTGAGATACTATCTGTACTTCAATAATGGCAGAATCAAGAGATGCAGAATTCAAGTTTCTCTTAATACTCTCTTTGTTGCGTCTTATCGCAGCAATTCTTTGATTCTTATCTCTAGGTCTCAAAAGTTCTCCTCGTTGAGACATCAGCCATTCTTCTAACAGTGACTGACCCCATTCAGGTGCCCTAAAATGTGCAGCCAAAATGATTTCAGAGTTTCTATGGCGAAATCGAACCTTTCCTTCATTTGTACGGAATACTTGAATCGAGCCAGGGTTCCAACGTTCTTGAGGGATATGTAAATGATTTTGACAGACTAAGTCACCATTGGTATCCAGGACGAAATCAACTATTAATACACTATTTTTGAGCCGAATAAACACTTGAGCAAACCCTTCATCGACTACCCATTCTTCAATGGACACAGGATTCTGTCTCCAAGTATCACTACACCATGAAAGAATGGCTGCTTCGTATGAGACCATGATTTACCCTCAAGCCCGCCCCCTTTGAAGTTTGTTCAATATTTGTTAAGGTTGAAAGTAAAGAACCGTTTGGACTAATCATGGCAGCAAGTTGGGGGGCGATCCAAATGGATTGGACCTTGGTTTTCGTTTTAATCTTAGTTTGGTATATTTTATTGCGTAATTGGGAGAGAAACGGCGTTCTGGATAAATGGAATGCCACTAGAGTGTTTGGTGTCATTCTAATGGTTAGAAGCAATAAAGGCCTGAAACTCTTGGATAAAACCGCTAAACCACGCAAATTTTGGCGCTTATACGGGGAAGTTTCACTTTGGGTTTGCGTAATTTCTATGCTAGTAGTTGCTTTAGTTATGATTCTCGCGTTTATCACAGCAATAATTTCTCCTCCAGACACAGATCCACCTTCAGCCAGTGAATTAGTTGCTATTCCCGGAATCAATCCAGTAATTCCGCTTGGTTGGGGAGTGCTCTCATTTGTAATTGCTTTAGTGATACATGAATTTGGACATGGTTTACTAGCCAGAGCACATGGTATGAGAGTACGTTCCTTTGGATTATTGCAATTAGGTCCGTTACCACTGGGGGCTTTTGCAGAACCTCAGTATGAAGAATTGATGAATGCCCCTCCAAAAGAGAGGATGCGTATGTTTGCTGCAGGCCCAGCAACCAATCTTTTTGCCGCTTTTATTTGCTTGCTGATTATTGGTGGATTAGCTGGGCAATTTGTGGCTTCCAATCAAAATATCCACGTCAGAGGTATAATCCAAGGTCAAGGAGCAGATGAAGCAGGAATGCAACCTTGGGATACACTACAATCTATTGATGGTACAGAAATAGACGGTTTAGATGGATTTTATTCTATAATGGAAGATTATTCTGCTAATGATACTGTTGTCTTATCAGTATTACATCAAGACGGAACTATCGAAAACCTCAATGCCACCTTCTCTGATAAATATGATTACTACATCGATTTAGGATGGAGTGAATCTGACCTTGAGAGTATTGAAATTTCCAAAGGGGACCCATTCCTCGGAATAGAAGGTATCAATGATGGTACAGCAGGAATCGATAGAATCGCTGGACCATTGTCTCCAAGATGGGATGGTAATTTAGCTCAGAAAGCGTTAGTACTACCGTTTCATACACTAGGCATTATGATTATTCCTTTTGAACTTCAAGGTGTTTCAATGCATCCATTTGAGGAGTCTTTACTGGAAGCAGATGATGATGGTTTGGCCTCTGTACTTGGTAAATCCGGATTATTATTTTTGACAAATCTATTCTTTTGGTTGATGTGGGTCAATATTCTACTCGGTTTTACTAACCTTATACCAATGGTTCCTTTTGATGGTGGTCATCTGTTTAGAGACTTACTTAGAGGTATTTTGAAAGTGTTTAGAAGAGTTGGTAAGAAGTTGAGACTCGGAGACATGAATCCTATGTGGATAGAACATATGTCCAGTAAAGCATCTAGCATATCTTCATTGGTTCTTTTGGGGATGCTTCTTTTCATCCTGATGATTCCTTATTTCTAATTAAGAACTTTTTCTTCTCGCTAATTCAGCGAATACATCTACTTGCTTTGGTGGATTTGAGGCTTCCTTAAATTTCAGTTTTTCTTCTGACTTGCTCGGAAAATTAGTTTTATTCGCAGAACTTCTAATCTGTAATTGATTCAAATTAAACTTTTCAATTCCGGCTTGGGAACTGACTAGTGCGATAAAATCATTCAACTTCATACCTTGTTCCCAGTCCATGAAAGGCTTGCCACCTCTAGTTTTAGGAAACGGTGGAATCAGTGGCGCCAGTTTTCTCAATTTCCCAGAAAGAGATTCTGTTTCAACTCTAAAAATTCTCCAAGAATCTCCGCGAATACCTTTCAATCGATATGCGTAAAGTGGCATTAAATTACATCTTTCTCCTTCATAGATCATTGATTCGTATTGATCTTTGGTCCGTCCTGAAAGATAGAACTTGGGTTTTTTAGAGGACTTCACCTCAATAGGGAAGCAAATATCGCCTCTTAGAGCGAGTAAATCTCCAGAACCCTCCATTCCTGAACCAGCAGCCCTAACCACTAAGAATGGACGCTTTTGGATAAGACGCATCTTCATTTTCTCTTGTTCACTACACGAACGTATTACAGATTCTACGCCCTTTGGTATTCCGGCAAGGACTTGCCGAAGTTCTCGCTCGTATTGGCTACCCACGCAGAGACA
>JABIUA010000117.1 GCA_018667575.1 Methanobacteriota archaeon
CGGATTCTTTGTGCAATCAACGATGGTTTCCAATCATCTATTGATCTCCACCACATAGAACAAACCACATGGATTTAGGATTTAATACCATGGGGGCCCCTTCGTATGGATGGTCATACGAAGGGTAGCCATACGCCCACCAGAATCAGAAGAACACGTTTAGTTTCTTTCAGTTTCTAAACCACTACCCAGATTATTACGAATCAAAAAGAATAATGATTAAAATTGAATACTATCATGTTACACGCAAAACCATGCAGCCGGGAGTTGACCCTAGTCCACAAAATCAACCCCAACTATCTGGCCAAACCCAAGATATCAACCAGCAAATCCAGCAAACACAAGGGTTTTTTCCTCAGCAACAAATAATCATTCTCAATGCTAAATTTGCTCCTGAATTTAATTTCCGGTATCTTTCTTACATAATATTTGGATTAGGTATCGCAACATCATTTGTGCTGTCCAGTGTAAGTACAGATGGTGATACAGGCAGGCTTCTTAATTTCCTAAGCGAGGGAATTTGTTGTTTGTCAATTATTGGAACATTTGTTTTTGATGCTATTTTTTACAAAGGGAAGGCAGATTGGCAATCTTCAACAGGACAATCTTCTGCAGGTTCTATTACCGGCATGATATTTGACATACTATTTGCAGTGCTTGTTGTGATTTTTGGGTACCTTTGGTTTATTGGTAATTAGGAAAAAGTTGAATTTAACAATCAAATTACTGGCAATTGAGTAAAAATATTGAGTATTATAAACCCAGTCAATACTAATATTTTGACAGTATCCATTATCAACTGACTTGCCAAATTAATTCTATGGATGAAGCAATAGCCATGCAGATTGTCGGAGTAGTAAGTCTGCTAATTGGAATGAAAATGAACATTAATCCGAAAGGGTTCAACGAAGATATATTTGGCAAAGAGGCCCATGAAAGTGCTCTTGGAGAAATGAATGCAATGAGAATGGCTGTTGGAGGGGGCGTACTTGCCGTCTCTGCGATAAATTTGATTTGTAGTTTCACAATGGATGACTCTGATTCAATGGCTGCCTTACTTACTGCCAGTGCCGTAGGATTGAGTATATTCTTAGTAACAATAGTTGGAGCCAATCTTAGAGGATTCACCGAAGCAGTACCTAAGCTTCCGACAATTGTTCTACCAATTCTAATAACAGTATGCCTAGTAGGCGCTTACTTATGATTATTCAACACAATTGAAAAACAGCCTTTTTATTGAAGACTTGAAGGTTCGAATCAGTTATTTCGAACTTGAAACAGAGTTTAATTCTCAATTTCCGCAACCGCAGCCACGAGTTTGACAAGAAGCATCCTCGGTTTTAGCGACGACCTCTTCCACCTTCGCCTTTTTAGGTTGGCGACGGAAAATACCTGGCATACGGATTTTCCTCTGATTCTGTGAGGTTCGGCGGTTCATGGTTTAGGCACGCTGCCTTAGATAATAATCCTTTTTAGAACATTAATAATTATGGTATTATAGTCTAATAATATTATAAAACACACTTCCAGAGTATTAGAGCTGACATAATTGATTATTTTTTAATTCATAGTGTACCTTCAAAAGTATTACAATATTCAAATTTATTATAATCATTGAGAGCATTCTCGTAAACCAATAAGGGCAAAACTTCTGTTCCATCAGACCATTTGCCCATCGAGCGCAGTAATTCACTATCGATTAAGTGCTGATAAGCCCAATCTTCGGTAATTGTGTCTCCTCGACTTCTAGCAGTTACCCAGTCTGCTTGTGCATCTATCCTTCGATAAACCCCGAAATCTGCAAGTATATCATGGACTGAGTTTGTTGGTAAATAATGCGTTCCAACCAAGCGAGGAAATCCGTATAGATCACTTTGTAATTCAATATATAATACATGCTCTTTGGGTAAGTGACTAAACGCTTGTTGATGATGAACACTGTAGCAAGCATCAACAGTCATATCATCAACTCCACGTGCAATATGTATCATCGTATCATCTGGCATGCGAGTAAAATTCGGTTGTAAGTGTTGTTGATTTGGACGCGTCCATCCAGATTCAATATCAATGAATAATGTTTGATTACCCCAACCTCTTTCCATCGATTCATATAACTGAATAAAAGTATAGGCTCCTCCTAAACTATGCCCTCCAATCCAAAGATGGCTTGAGTCAATAGTCACATTTTTGAGAGCTAAATCTACACTTGGATGTCTTTGTTCACTCAAGGCGACTTCGTTAACGGTATCCAATGCAGATGCAATCGCTTGTGCACGATATTCATGGTGAGGATAATTAGATGCTCCTTCAATATCTTCACCGACTAATCCGTCTGGAATAATAGGGTCTATGTGGGATGGATACTGGACAAAAGCCACAGCCATCCCTCGGGCTGATAAATGGGTTATCCAGTCAGTATATTCCTCATAAATTGGATATCCCCAACCGTGGCTCAATAGCGCTAATGGGATTGAATCCAAAGGAATATCAGACGATAATTCTGGTAGTGTTAGATAGACTGAGAACTCAATATCTTGTTCTCTTTCCATAATGATATTTTCAACATCACTGGGCATCTCATATGCATGAATAGTCATTGTAGTCTCAAATGGACCAGGTTCCGCCCCATATCCAATCTTCGGAACTTCCGGTGGTGAAGGTGCGAATCCAACCATTGCAGGGATTCCCGGCATAACTAGCCATGCAGCGAAGAAAACGCCGATTAAATGGGCTATACTACCGATTGCAGATTTTTTTGGATTACGAAGAGGTAGAGTCGGCAAGCCATTCACTGTAAGTATGCTAGAGAGTAAGATAACTCCATACAATGTAGGCAGTAGTAAAAAAGCACCTCTAAGGTAGAAAAAATCAAGTAGGAAATAAAGTACAGTAAATCCGCTGAATAAGCCGATCACAAATAAGAGAATTGCACGATGAATTTGGTGGATATTCTTTCCTTTGAATTTATTATTTACAGATACAAGAGATGCAAATAACATCAGCAGGACAAAAAAGAACATCAATGTCAAATTCTCTCTAAGCCACATGGTTGCTTGCAGTGCTCTGTAAGCATGTGGCCAAACGGCATCATTGACGTCCTTTCCAGATAAAAATAGCACAACTGGCTGAATTACCGAAGCGATAAACCCAGATATTACAATCCCAATTGATATCATCTTAGACTCAAATTTACTATCAGTAATTGATAGTTCCTCCTCGTCCATAAACCAAGGTAGCAATTCCTCTTCAAAAAGAATCGTATCTTTTCATAACAAAGAAATATTTCTATGTGTATCTTAATCAATTATTTGCAGCAGCTTTTTTCTTTCTGTTGCGATTCCACTTTTTTATTCTTGGTAGTTGCCATTTTATGACCCCTGTCCAGAATACAATGGCCATTATTGCCTGTCCTACAAGCATTGTAACCCATGGGTCGGCATCCCAAGCATCGACATTACCAGTGAAGGTGATTCTGGCAAAATATATTGATACCATCATTCCAAATGTTAGATGAACCCACCTAAGAATTGTATTCCAATTCTTGGCCAAATTCATTCCTCCTTGGTACTATCTTGATGTTCTTTTAATTTAGCTTCAAATTCTTCTTTGCTCAGTCCATGCCATCCTTTACACATTCCAGTTGGCGATCTTCCGCATCCACATTTACTCATGTTTTTCATTCCTCCTTGTATATCGCATTATGCTTAGGTATTAATCAATGAAAGTTTCTACCAAGCAACCATAGTATTGTGGTTGATACTTCTTGATTGATATACTTCGTGCACTTGGTAGTTTCATGCAACCAGGGCTCGAAGATAAACCAGTATGCCTAAAATCTGCAAGTAGAAATTTCATCGACTTACTGGGGAGGTCACATGTTTTGCAAATGCTTCATTTTATGGCCAGTCAGAATAAGCCATTGCGTTTCAATATACTAAAGAGAGAGCTCTCCATTACTGCGACCACTTTGAGTCGTCGCTTAGAGGACTTCGTTGACTTAGGGCTTGTCATAAGAGAAGTATTTGCCGAGGTTCCCGCTAGAGTTGAATATTCATTATCCAAGAAAGGAAAGTCACTAGGTCCGGTTCTTAGGAATCTATTTACTTGGGTTGAATCTAATAATTTAGAGTGAAATTAGTTTCATGCAGACTTTACGCCTTCGGGCCACAGAACTAGAATCAGAGTTTTTCCACGGGTTTTTGGCGTATGTGTTGTTTCCCTATTCATCCAAACTATTGAACCGGTGGGGTAAGTGCCTTCTTCGTCCCAAACTTCTCCTTCAAGAACAAGATAAGCCTCACCTCCTGGATGCATGTGTGGCATGAAAGCGTCTACAGTAACTTCTGAGTCTGCCTCATATAGCACTAGAGAGGTTTTGTCTTCTCGCTTTAGTTTACCCAACTTGACACCTGTTTCAAAATCCCGCCAAGAAATATTCTTGTCCAACCAATCTCTATCGATATTGAAACTCAACCAGTCAGACATGTCATGAGTGAAGACCATGACTCCCCCAATACCATCTACTTCATGATTAATTCGGAACATTATGGGCGTAGGTTTGAAGAGTTAATCAATCAGCAGAGTGTGAAAGCCATGGCTACTAAGGCAATTGCTATGCCCGAAATCCCTCCTTCTGGGCCTTGGGATTCTTATGTTCTAGTAATTATTTGGTTACCTTTAATCCTGAGAATTTTATTCTTAATTGTACCCTTTAGAAAAGCGATTGCTAAATTAGCTCCACACACAGGGTGGGCTTTGAAGCAATTGAAAAGTCTCCCAGTACGTGGTTTTGGTTTACTTGCACTGAATGAAATTCTAGCATTTTTGATTCCACCATTACTAGTTCTTATGCTTAGATTTATGAGTGATCCTATTGGCTGGCAGGAATGGTCAGATGTTTCCAATTTAGGCGGCTCAGTGTTACTTTTGTGTCTATTCATATGGATTGCTTTGGATATGCTTAGAATTGCTAGAGTCAGAAGAATGCTCAAAGCAATTGAAAAACATGATGTAAATAAATTACGTAAAGTCGCTGAAACAGGTCTTTCGCTAAGAGGTTGGTTGAGAAAATTTGGGCGAAAACAAGATGATGAAGCCCCTAAAGATAACAACGCTCTAGTAAAACAAACCGGAAGTAGAGTTGCGAAATCGAGTCTGAAACTTTGGGGAGCAAGGGTCTTACTCGCTCGCCGATTAACTCCTGCTGGATTACTATCTAGCCTTGCTTATGGCGCTGCTGTTGAAGTTGCTAGAAGCGGAGCAGAAAGAGCCTCGGATATTGTCGATAAGAAAATGCAACAGGAATTTGACAAATTAGCCAACATAAACTCAAAAACACTTCTACTTCTCTTTTCGAGAGATTTGGCAATGGGGGTAATACCAATATTTGTTCTTTGGTTCCTGCCAAAAATACTTTGATTCTCCATTATATTGATGTTCATTAGACTTCTGCATTGGTTTGAGGGAATAATTTGTCACTACTCATTTTGATGCGCCACGGCCAATCCATGTGGAATGCTGCTAAACTTTTCACTGGCTGGGTTGACGTTCCACTTACCGACAAGGGTATTCAGGAAGCAATAAACGGCGGTAAAGAAATTTCTAAGTTACCGATTGATGAAGTTCATGTTTCGACTTTGATTCGTGCGCAAATGACAGCAATGTTGGCTCTATCTCAGCATAGTGGTGGAAAAACACCTGTGTTTCAGTATTCAGCCCCAGAGAATGGTTTTGACAATGTTTCAGAAAATGAAGCAAAAATGGTTGAGTGGTCACAAATCCAGGGTGATACTGGCCAAGAAAACATCTTGCCTGTATACGTTTCTTGGCAACTTAATGAGAGAATGTATGGTGACCTTCAAGGTTTGAACAAAGACGCAACTAGAGAAAAATATGGTGACGAGCAAGTTCATATTTGGCGTCGCTCATATGATGTTCCACCTCCAAATGGTGAATCATTGGAGTTGACTGCGGACAGAACCTTGCCATATCTCAAATCATCAATTATCCCAAAGATGGAGGATGGTAAGAATATTTTTATCGTTGCTCATGGTAACTCTCTTAGAAGTATCATTATGGATTTAGAGGGTTTATCTAGAGAACAGGTATTGTCTTTGGAAGTGCCCACTGGTGTGCCAATCATATACAAATTTGAAGATTCTAAATGGTCGAGAATTGAATAATAACAAAAACTCCATTTTTTAAATTAGAACTTCTAGTGGTTTTTATGTCAATGCCTCTAAGTGAAGCATCAAAAACGATAAAATTGTTAGCAGTCGTTGGTTTATTGATTTCACCTTGGCTATTGACGCAGATGGGGATTGCACTTTTAGCCCCTGATGAAAAAATAGATACAATGCCAGACTGTGAATCGGATAGTGGAAATTGTGCACATCTTGGAGGAGGAGATACTTACCGTATGGACTCATCAATGGCAACATTATTAGAAATAAATTATACAGAAGTAATAGCAAAACTTGTTGACTATATCGATGATAATGATGCTAATATTTTGGTTGAGTCCACCACTAATACGAGTTATTATGTTCATTTTGTCGAGAAAACCTCTTTCTGGCAATTCCCTGACGATATAGTAATTTCAATCACAGATACCACCGATAGTTGTGTTATAGAAATGCATTCCCAATCTAGACTAGGTAGAGGAGATATAGGTGTCAATCCAGATAGGTTAGACCAAATTTACCAAACTTTAATTGCCTAATTTTTTCAAATCATTCCAACCATATGGAACACCTTCATTGTCGACTAGTACTATGTTTATTCCTAAGCCGGACTTATGGAATGCGATCAGTTGTATCTCGTGTATTTTATGCCCACTTGGCGCCACACCGATTACAGATAGATTTTGGCTGGAGCCAAAAATCCTACGTTTAGATTTCTTTGGTTTCACTGGTCTGGCTTCTTCGCCAAGTCTTCTCCTTGTACCTTCGACATCATTGAACCAAGGCATTGGTCCTTC